>NZ_JBEXMH010000019.1:0-143558 GCF_040610415.1 Amycolatopsis sp. NPDC004079
GGTGTTGCAGGCGGTGTTGCCGGGGTACAGCTGTGCACCGTTGCCGTTGAATCTGCTCGTCGTTCCTGAACGGGCTGAGTTGGCTCGGGTTCGGCCGGCCCGGCCACGACGCGCCCGCACTGCGCTTGCCGGGTCAGTGGCGGTACAGCATGGGGCTTTCACCTCCCGATTTCCTTTCGCAGCAGCGAGGAATCGCGCCGGGGCGGGCGAAAGCCGGCGGGCGCGTTCTCCGGTGCGGAGCGACGCTGCCCGGGCTGTGGCCCATCGTGGCCGGGGCGCCTTGTCGAAACCTTGCCGTCACCTTGAAACCGCGGCGGCGGGACTGGTATCCCGGAAACAACCCAGGGAGGTTCCGTGAGCGGCACCGAGGTCAGGGTTCTCGGAGAGGTCGAAATACGGGTCGGCGAAAGGATTCTCGCGTTGGGCCCGCCGAGGCAGCGCCGGCTCCTCGCGGCGCTCCTCATCCAGCCGAACGTCCAGATCTCGACCGGCGAGCTGATCAGCCGGGTCTGGAACGGCTCCCCGCCGGCACGCGTGCACAACGCGCTCTACAGCTACGTTTCCCGTCTCCGCGCGGTGTTCCAGGACAGCGATCGGCTGGTTCTGACGCGCGGGCACCGCGGATACGTGGTGATCGTCGACGAGGACGACATCGATCTGTGCCGGTTCCGCGGGCTGGTGGCGCGGGCGCGGAAGTCCGGCAGCGATCGGCGGCGGGCGAAACAGTCGTACGAAGCGGCGTTGTCGTTGTGCCGGGGCGTGCCGTTCGTCGATGTCGACGCCGGGTGGCTGGTCGATCTGCGCGCCCGGTTCGCCGGCGAGCGGCTCGGGGCGGAGCTGGACCTGTTCGACATCTGCCTGCGGGAAGGCAAGTCGTCGGAACTGCTCGGCCCGCTGAACCATTACGCCGCCGAACATCCGCTGGACGAGCGGATCGCCGCGCAACTGATGACAGTGTTGTGCCGGCACGGGCGTCAGGCGGACGCGCTGCGCCGGTACGCCGGGTTGAGCCGCCGCCTTCGTAACGAGCTGGGCGTCGATCCCGGCACACGGCTGGTGGAGTTGCACGGCCGGATCCTGTCCGGCGCGTGTCCCTAACCCGGCAAAGCGGCGTTCAGCAGCAGATCCCGCAGCGAGAGCGCGGCTTCGGACGGCTTTTCGGGCAAGAGGACGACCTGGTCGGCAGTCGTCGAAGGACCGGTCAGCGGGATGATCAGCAGCCCCGGCGGCTGGTGGTCCAGGGCCGACTCGACGGTGATCCCGATGCCCGTTCCGGCCGCGACGTGGGCGGCGATCGCCTGCACGCTGTCGGCGGTCCGGATGATCCGCAAGTCCGCTCCGCTGATCCGGAACGCGGACAGCAGCCGGTCGCACAGCCCGCTGTTGATCTGGTGCGGCCAGGTCAGCAGCGCGGTCGCCGACAGCTCGGCGGCGCTCAATTCGGCATGTCCGGCAAGGGAATGCGCCGCGGGCACGAGCGCGACGAACCGTTCGGCGGAGAGCACTCTCGCCCGCACGCCGTTGATCCCGCCGGTCGCCCAGCCGATGCCGAGCCCGACGGTTTCCGCGCGCAGGGCCGCGAGCTGCGCGGTGGTCGGCATCGGCTCCGGCACGATCGTGACGTCCGGGAACTGCTCGCGCAGCTGCGGCAGGCAGCGCATCAGCACCTGGTGCGCGGTGTATTCGGCGTGGGCGACGACGAGCGTGGTGCGCGCCCGGCCGCCACCGGCCAGGGAACGGCCGCGTTGCTGGAAGCGGCGCAGTTGGGCGAGGGTGGCGTAGGCGTCGGGCAGGAGCGCTTCGCCGAGATCGGTCAGCGAGACGCGGCGACTGGTGCGGTGGAACAGCTTGCCGCCCAACGTTTTCTCGAGACGGCGGACGGCGTCGCTGACGGTCGGCTGTCCGCGGTGCAGGCGTTCGGCGGCGCGGCCGAAGTGGAGCTCCTCCGCGACCGTGACGAACGCTTCCAGCTCGATCCTGTCCACCGGATCAGGCTAGCCCGATCAATCGGTGTGACCGATCGCTGGGTGTCGGAGAACGGCGTTGATGGCGCCCAGCGGTCGGGATGAGATGGGGAGCAAGCAGGGGATTTCCCCACGACCGGAAGAAGTTTTCGCATGACAGCCAATGCCGTTGACGGCATCCCGCACGCCACCGTGACCGTCGTCTGCCATTCGGTGCACGGGCACACCCGCCTCCTGGCCGAGCACCTCGCCGAAGGGGCGCGGCAGGTGCCGGGCGTGGAGGTGCACCTCGTCGACGTCCGCGCCGAGGACGTCACCGCGGGCCGCTGGCACGACAGCGAGGTCATGGCGTTGCTGGACCGTTCCGACGCGATCGTCCTGGGCTGCCCGACTCTGATGGGCAGCGTGTCGGCGGTGTTCAAGGCGTTCATGGAGGCCGCGTTCACGCCGTTCACGACGCAGGTGTGGAAGGACAAGCTGGCCGGCGGGTTCACCATGTCCGCGTCGCAGAGCGGCGACAAGCTGACCGTGCTGCAGCAGCTGTCGGTGTTCGCGGCGCAACTGGGCATGCAGTGGATCGGCGTGGGCGACATGCCGGGCAACAACTGGAGCGGCGGCACCCGCGACGACCTCAACCGGCTCGGCTCGTGGCTGGGGCTGATGAGCCAGAGTCATGCCGACCTGGGCCCGGAGGACGCCGGTTCGCCTGGCGACCGGGTCACCGCGCAGCGGTACGGCGAGCGGATCGCCCGGCTGGCGCAGCGGTGGGTCAACGGCGTGCCGTACGAGACCGGCCGGATGACCGAACACGAGACCCGCGCGCTCTCCGCCTCCCTCCGGGAAGCAGCGGCCGGGTGAGTTCGCGGTCTGTGAAGGACTCCTTGCGGGAATTAGATTCCGTCAAGGAGCCCTTCACCGACCAGGCAGGCTTAGGTCCCGGCGACGAACTCGGCGAGCAGGCCGTGCGGTGCGTCGGGACCGAACATCTGCCGTTGCAGGTGCGCGCCCTCAGCGGCGGTTTCCGCGCTGCGCGGGAACATCGCCTGCTCGTACTCGGCGAGCGCGGCCTCGACGTCGCCGGGATGGGCGGCGAGCGCAATCCCGAGTTCGGCGCCGTCGAGCATGGCCAGGTTCGCGCCTTCTCCGTTCGGCGGGGCGAGGTGCGCGGCGTCGCCGATCAGGGTCACGCCCGGCACCCGCTCCCATCGGTGGTCGATCGGCAGTCCGTAGTGCGGCCGCAGGACCGGCGCGGTGCTGGTTTCGGTGATCAGTGCGGTCAACGCCGTCGACCAGCCCTCGTACTCCGCCGCGATCCGGGCGGTCGCGGCGGCTGTGTCGGCTGTGTCGGCGAAATCGATGCCGTCGAACCATTCCAGCGACCGTTCCAGCCCGAGGTAGGCGTGCAGGATCCCGTCTCGCTCGCGGTGCGCGGTGATGCCGTGGCCCGGCGCGAGCACCAGCAGCATCCCGCCGCCGACGGCCTCGGCCGTGGCCGGGAACCGGCGGTCGGAGTCGTGGACGAAGGTCTCGACCGAGGACACCCCGCTGTACTCCGGCTTCGCCGAGGACAGCAGCGGCCGGACCTTCGACCAGGCACCGTCCGCGCCGACCAGCAGGTCCGTGCTCACCGTGGTTCCGTCCGCGAAGGCGACCTCGTAGCCCTCGGCCAAGGCGCGCACGCCGCTGACCTTGTGTCCCCAGTGGACAGTGCCCTCCGGCAGCGAGTCGATCAGCAGTTGCCGAAGCTCGCCGCGGTGGACTTCGGGGCGGCCGCCGGTGCCGTCGTCGGGTTGTTTGAACAGCACTGTCCCGTCCCGGTCGAGCAGCCGCAGTTCTTGTCTCCCCTCCAGGACCAGGGTGCGGAATTCGGCGGTCAGCCCGGCGGCTTCGACGGCGAGCTGGCCGTTGTAGTCGTGGATGTCGAGCAGGCCGCCCTGGGCGCGCGAGGCCGGGGACGCCTCGGCTTCGTAGACGGCGGCGGGGATTCCGCGGACGTGCAGGACGCGGGCGAGCGTGAGACCGCCGAGCCCGGCGCCGACGATCGTGACGGGTGTGTTCATGACACGGCTCCTTCGAGAGAGAAGTTCTGGTACGCCATTCCATATTGGAACGGCGCTCCAGATGTGTCAAGATAGGCCCATGGCTACGGGGACGCGCCGGGCACAGCGGCGCACGGAGGCACTCTCTCGGGAGCGCATCGTCGAAGCGGCGGTGGAACTGCTGGACGCGGCCGGCGAGAGCGGCCTGACCTTCCGGGTGCTCACCGAGCGGCTCGCGACCGGTCCCGGCGCGATCTACTGGCACGTCGCGAACAAGGGCGAACTGCTGGTCGCCGCGACCGACGCGGTGGTGGCGGACGCGCTGGCGGCGGAGTCGGCCGGCTCGCCGCGCGAGGAGGTGCACGCGGTCGCGCTCGGGCTGTTCTCCGCGATCGACGCGCATCCGTGGCTGGCCGCGCAGCTTCTGCTCCAGCTGTCCCGCAGCCCCGGCGGACCGGTGACGCCGCGGATCCTCGAAAGCCTCGGCCGTCGGGTCCGCGCGCTCGGCGTGCCCGAGGAGCACTGGTTCACCGCGACGTCGGTCCTGATGCACTACGTCCTGGGCGCGGCCGGGCAGAACGCGGCGAACAGCCAGGTGACCGAGCCGGACGCGGACCGGGCCGAGTTCCTCGCCGCCACCGCGGAAGCGTGGGAGGCATTGGATCCGGAGGAGTACGAGACCACCCGGGCGATGGCGAGCCAGATGAGCGAGCACGACGACCGCGAGCAGTTCCTCGCCGGGATCGATCTCGTGCTCGCCGGGGTCGCCGCGCTGTATCCGGGCGGGCGCGCATGACCCTCGCGCTCACCGATGCCGGGGGAGCGGGCAAGGACGCGCGGGAGCGGTTCGGGGAGTTCCTGCGCGTCTACGCGTCGGTCAACACCCGCGTCGCCTACGCGACCGACCTCGGCATCCCGCTCGACTGGGTCCCCGGCTACCAGCCTCCGGACCCGGGCCGTCGCCGCGGCCGGGCGCGGCGGACCGATCCGGACGCGCTCGCGTGGCTGCCGTGGTGCCTGCGCAACGGGTTCACGTCGTTCGCCGACGTCCGGGTGGAGCACGTCGAGCAGTGGCTGGACGAGCTGGCGCGGGCCGGATACCGCGACGCGACGCGCGGCCGGATGCTGTCGGCGGTGTCCGCGTTCTACCGCAAGTACCTGCTGCGGGAAGGCTTGGCCGGGCACAATCCCGCCGCGCTCGTCGACCGGCGCGCGCAGCATCTCAACCGGCCGTCCGGCGTCCCGTCGCAGACCGCGCGCTGGTCTTTCGACGCGTGCCGCGCGTTGCTGCTCGCCGCCTGGCTGCTGGTCGAGCACAGCCGGAACGGCCCGCGCGACCGGGCGATGGTCGAGATCCTGATCGGCACCGGGGTGCGCGCGGAGGAACTCGTCGGCGTCGATCTGGCCGACTACCGGCGGCCGGCCGCGGGCGGCATCGGCGTGCTTCGCGTGCACGGCAAGGGATCCAAGGACCGCGAGGTCGCGCTGGCCGCACCGGTGGCGGACGCGCTCGACGCCTATCTCGCGGACCGCGTCACGCCGCAGGTCCCGGCGCTGCGCGGGCAGGTCGGCGCGAAGCGGGCGGAGCCGCTTTTCGTCACCAGCACCGGCGCGCGCGTGCACGTTTCGCACGTGACCGCGTTGCTGCGGCGGCTGTGCGCGACGTTCTGCCAGCCGCCCAAAACCGCGCGGCTGCAGCAACTCCATGACACCGCCGAGGCCCGGTTCGTCGCGACCCACCTGCAGTCGTTGTGCGACACCGTCCACCCGCATTCGGCGCGCCACTCCTACGCGACGCACGCGATCGAGCGAGGGGTCCCGCCGCGCCAGGTGCAGCGCGACCTCGGGCACGCCGCGTTGTCGACCACCGAGGGGTATCTCCACGACGAGAACGCCATCCGCGATTCCGCCGCGCACGAACTCGCTCCGGCGCTGCACCGCGGGTGGCTCGGCTGATCATCCGCCGCTGATCCGGGCGAGCCGCTGGGCTTGTCCTTGGTGCAGATCCCGGACCCACTCCCAGCCGGGCTTGGCCGACGGGCCGATCCGCGGGTCGTCGGGTTCGCGGCCGTCGCGCAGCGCGTGTACGTACGCGCGGTCGAGGTCGATTCGCCTGCTGATCTGGTCGGCTCCGACGGATCCGTGGCCGGGGATGAGGACCTCGACGTCGTCCGCCACGGCTTCGAGCGCCCGCAATCCGGCGAGGTAGTCCTCGATCGGGTCGGCGGCGGTGTCGAACATCGGGACCAGGACGTCGGAAAGCATGTCGCCCGCGACGAGCACCCCGCGCTCCTCGATCAGCAGCGCCGCGTGCCCCGGGGAGTGCGCCGGATGTTCGATGATCCGGGCTCGCGGGCCGTCCCACGGAACATAGGCGGTTCCGGCGGGCAGGCCGGTGATGCGGCCGAACAGGTCCAGCGGCACGTCGTCGGCGATCTCCGGCGGCAATCCCTCGGCGATGAGGGTTTTCCAGTCCGGCTTCGCCAGCAGGTCCCGCAGATCGGCCGCACACCGGGCGGTGCCGTAGCGGGGCGCGTCGCCGAATTCGGCGTGCCAGAGCGCGTGATCCCAATCCGGATGCGTCGCGAAGCCTGCCGCGACCGGCTGGCCGAGTTCGCGCAGATCGTTGGCGAGGCAGGTCAGTTCGTCATCGGTGAGCCCGGGATCGACGAGCAGCACGCCCTCCCGGCCCTGCACGACGACCGCGTTGTTCTCGAGCAGTTCGCTCTGGTGGACCAGCACGCCCTCCGCCGCCTGGCTGAGCATGACGGCACCCCCTTCCGTTCGTGATGCGCGACGGTATCCCGAAGTGATGGCAAAGTGCAAGCACTAGGTATTGCCGCGTCAGCGGTCAAGCCTCGATGAACGGTTCGGTGCACAACGTGCAGGCGATCGGCCCCAGTTCCAGAATCGACCGGGCTGCGCGGATCCGGCGGGGCGGTTCGCATCGGCAGATCGCCGCGACGTAGTTGGGCCCGCCGCGATGCGCGCCACGGCCGTCGACCGGCGCGATCACCACCGGCGGCGCGAGCGGTTCGGCCACCTCGTCCGGCCCTTCGGGATCGTCCGGCGGGGCCGCGACGGCGCGCCGCGCGACTTCCTGTTCGGTGTGTCGCCACACGGTCAGCGCGTCTTCGAGCCGGGAGAGTTCTCCTTCGTACGCCTCGAGAGTCGCGGGGAGGGCGGTCGTCGCGGACCAGCCGATCCGGTCCGACTGTTCGGCGCGCAGGCCGAGTTCGGCGGCGAGCGCGGCGAAGCGTTTGTTGTGGTAGCGGCCGTCGCTGACGTCGACGATGTCGCGGGTGGCGGCGAGTCCGTGCGCGGCCTCGTGCAGCGTGGTGGAGAGGATCTCGGCCGCGCCGCGCCGGAGGCCTTCCGCGCCCAGGAAGAACTCGGCGCGCGGTTCGACGCCGTCGCCGACGTGCCAGCGGGACCGCGCGAAATGGCCGTGGATCTCGGTGGTGGTGCCCATCGTTCCGGACGCCAGCACGAGGATCGCTTCGGGAACATCCGCGTGCCGCCGCCGGATTTCGGCCCACAGCTGTTCCATCGCGTGCATGACGCGGGTCGTCGGGCCCAGCGCTGCGGTGTTCATGCGCCCATCTTGCCGCTTAAGCGGTAACTAGCTCAGGGAGAGTCCGGAGAGCACCCGGTCGAGGCCGGCGGAGAAGACGGCGTCGCCGTCGGGGTGGACGGCGTCGCGCGCCGTGCGGAGGAGAGTGGGGTAGCGGCCGGAGTCGAACATCCGCTGCAGGTACGGCGCGGCGGCGCGCTGCCAGCTTTCCTCGTCGAGGCCGGTGTCGCTGATGAGTCGCCGCTCGCGGATCTCGCTGCGCACGGCGCCGGTGACGTAGGAGTGCACGGTGAAGACCGTGATCATGGCGTCCTCGATCGGGCCAGGACCGGCCGCGGCGGCGAGCGACGCCTCCAGGTAGGCGAGCGCGTTCGGGCCGAGCCCGGGCCGTCCGCCGATCAGGTCCGCGAACCATTCGTGCCGCTGGACGGCCGCGCGGCAGCCGTGGGCGAGCGCGCGGAGTGCCGCGAGCCCTTCGGTTTCCGGGTCCGGCAGCGGGATCTCGCCGTAGACGGCGTCGGTCATCAGGTCGAGCAGTTCTTCTTTGGTGTCGAGGTAGCCGTACAGCCGCATCGGCCCGGAGCCGAGCGCGGCCGCGACCTTGCGCAGCGACACCGCTTCGAGGCCGCCTTCGTCGGCCAGCGCGCAGGCGGTCTCGACGATGCGGGCGCGGCTCAACGGCACCGGCGCCGCGCGCGCCGGCGGTTCGGGCCGTTCCCACACCAGTTCGTCCATGCTCGCTCCTTTTCGGGTGACAGTACCGGGGCGGTTCCGATACGGTGTATTTGCTCAATACAGTGTATCGAGGGGTTGTCATCATGCGAATCGTCATTGCCGGGGGCGGGCTCGGCGGGCTCACCTGCGCGCGGGTGCTGCGGGCGCACGGCGTCGACGCCGTGGTCTGCGAACGCGACGCCAGCCCGGAAGCCCGGGTGCAGGGCGGCACGCTGGACCTCACGGTCGACGAGGGCCAGTGGGCGCTGCGCGAGGCCGGTCTCGAGGCCGGTTACCGCGCGATCGCCCGTCCCGAGGGCCAGGACATGGTCCTCTACGACTCAGCGGGAACCCTGCTGCGGCAGGAAATCACCCCGGACGAGGGCGAAGCGCGCTGGGGCCGTCCCGAGGCGGACCGCCCGGCGCTGCGGAAACTGCTGCTCGACGCGCTCCCCGAGGAGACTGTCCATTGGGGACACGCGGTGACTCGCGCGGAGCCGCTCGGCGACGGACGGCACCGCGTCCATCTGTCCGGCGGCGAAACCCTGGAGTGCGATTTCCTCATCGGCGCGGACGGCGCCCGGTCGAGAATCCGTCCGCTGTTCACCGACGCGGAACCGGCGTACTGCGGCGCGCACGGGATGGAGCTGGTCATCCATGACGCGGACCGCGCCCACCCAGCCGCATCGGCGCTCGTCGGGCGCGGCGGCTTTTCCTCGATCGGGGATCACCAGACGCTTTCCGCGCAGCGCAACGGAGACGGCACGATCCGCGTCCACCTGACCCTGCGCTGCGCCGAGGACTGGGTTGAGACCTCGGGGATCCCGTTCGACGACCCGGATCGCGCCCGCGTCGCGCTGAAGGAGCTGTATGCCGGGTGGCCGGAGGAGTTCCTGGCGTTGCTGGACGCGACGTCCGGGCCGGTGCTGGTGTATCCGCTGACCGCGCTGCCGGTCGGGTTGCGATGGGACCCCACGCCGGGCGTGACGCTGATCGGGGACGCGGCGCATCTGATGTCCCCGTTCGCCGGACAGGGCGCGAACCTCGCGATGCGGGACGGCGCCGAGCTTGCCCTTGTTCTCGTTCAAGGCGGCGACGTGCGGAAGTTCGAGGAGGCGATGTTCGACCGCGCCGAACCGGCGGCGCAGATGTCGGCGGACAACCTGGAGCTGTTCCTGTCCGACGGCGCGGCGGAGAAGGTGCGGCACCTGTTCGCGAAAATGTCCGGGGAAGAGGACTGATCTAGCCGAGTGTTGCCGGGCCTTGGCACACCGCGTTTTCCGCGACTGCGGGCGTTTCCCGGGCATCTTGCTTTCGGCGTGCGCGGGGCGAGCCTGAGCTGACTGCGGCGTGCTGGTTCAGCTCACGGCACCTGTTCAGGCGGGTTCGCGCAGGCGGTAGTGCTGCGGACTGCGGCCGTACTCCCGTTTGAACGCGGTGCTCAGCGTGAAGGGGCTGCGGTAGCCGACCTGCCGGGCGATCGCGGTGAGCGTCGCGTCGGGTTGCTGTCGCAGGAGATCGGCGGCGAGGGCGAGCCGCCAGGTGGCGAGGTACGTCATCGGCGGCTCGCCCACGGCGTCGGTGAAGCGCCGGGCGAGCGCGGCGCGGGAAACCCCGGTCGCGCTGGCCAGCCCCGCGACGGTCCACGGATGCTCGGGCCGGTCCTGCAGCAGCCGCAGGGCGTGCCCGGCCACCGGGTCGCCGTGCGCGCGGTACCAGGCGGGCGCGGCCGGGCGGTCGAGCCATTCGCGCAGGACGCGGACGAGCAGGAGGTCCAGCAGCCGGTCGAGGACCGCTTCCTGGCCGGGGACGTCGCGCTCGATCTCGTCGGCGAGCATCGTGACGAGCGGGTCCGGACTGTCTCCGGCGCGTGCGGTGACGACGCTCGGCACCGCGGCGAGCAACCGGCGCGACACCTCGCCGACGGTCGGGTAGGTCCCGGTGAGCAGCACCGTCGGACCGTCCGCGTCGCCGCCCCAAGTGCGGACGCCGAACTCGGTCAGGTCGGTGAGATGCCCGCCGTCCGGGGTGACGCACTCCTGCCCCGGCCGGATCACCGCTTGCGGCGGCGTCCCCGGCTCGTCGGCGACGAGGTACGGCTCGGGCCCCCGGATGACGGCGACGTCGCCCGCGTCCAGGCGCACGGCTTCGGCGTTGTCGGGCACCAGCCAGGCATCGCCGCGCACGACGGCGAGCACGGTCAGCGGCGCTTCGTCCTCGATCCGCAACGACCACGGCGGCCGCAGGACGGACCGGAGCAGGAACGCGCCGTGCGCACGGGGTCCTTCAAGCAACGCGGTGAGCGGGTCCACGCTGCTGAGAGTAGCGCTGCGGCAAGGGAAAGCTCGGTGGTTCCGGGGGCCGGGCTGGCTGGGATCGCGGCACTGCGGGTTGCGGCACCGCGGAAGCGCGGTTCGCGTCGCCCGCAGTCCTCGGCCCGCCATTCCAGGCCGCGCCTCCGCGCGTGCCCGGTTCGCTCGCGCTCGCGAACAAGCCCACCACGTCGGAAACCGACCTCGCTCCGGTCTCTCGGTCGCGAACTGGTTGCCGTTTTCACCGAATACCGGCGACCGTTCAGGCCGCGAGCATCGCCGCCGCGATCTCCTCGGCGGCAGCGTCCGGAATCGCGCTGGCGGCATCCTCCACGACCGCCAGCCGCGCACCGGGGATCTCGCGGGCGAGGGCTTCCCCGTTGCCGACCGGGAAGAACGCATCTCGGCGGCCGTGCAGCACGACGGTCGGGATCGCGAGTTCCGGCAGGCGTTCGCGCCACCGCGGTGTGCAGTCGAGTTTGGAGAACACCATGCCCAAGTGATTCGCCAGTTGCACCAACGGCTCCGTGCTGGCCGCGCGGTCGAAGATGCGTTCAGCGGCGGTTCGGGCCTCGTCGGGGTCGTTGCCGAGAATCTCGGCGCTGACGGCGGCGCGTTCGGCGACGGCGGCACGGTCTGACCAATCCGGCATCGGCAGCGCGAAGACTTTGTGCATGACTTTCGCGTCGTGGTCGGGCAGATCGGGGTCGACGGGGCCTGGCGCGACGGGGCGCGTTCCGTACAGCGTGAGGGCGGAGAAGGCGGACGGGTGGTCGAGGGCGGCGACTTGGGCGACCATCCCGCTGACCCCGACCCCGGCCAGGTGTGCGGGCCGGTCGTCGAGTTCTCGGGCGAGGGCGGCGGCGTCGGCGGCGAGGTCGCGCAGGGTGTAGGCCGGGGCGTTCGGATCGAGAGTGGTCGAGGCGCCTGCGTCGCGGAGGTCGTAGCGCACGACGTGCCGTCCGTCGCGGGCGAGTGCTTCGCACAAAGTGTCCGGCCAGGACAGCATCGTCGGGCCGCCGGCGAGCAGGACCAGCGGTGCGGTCGGGTCGCCGAAATGCTCGGCGCCGAGCGTGACGCCGTTCGGAAGGGTGTGCTGCATGGAGGTCTCCTGCTGAGACGATCGCGCATGGTTCCGAGCGGATAACCGATGGATCGTCTCGCGATCTTTGGGTTGACTGGGAGCGTGCTGGGGGACGAAACGGAAGGCAAGACGATGGTGATCGTTTCGAAGGCGGTTCTCGTGGCGGCAGTGGTTGCGGCGGGGCTGATCGCGGGGTTGTTCTACGCGTACACGGTGTCGGTGATGCCGGGCCTCGCCCAGGCCGACGACCACACGTTCGTGACCGCGATGCGCCGGATCAACGACGTCATCGTGAACGGCTGGTTCATGCTGTCGTTCCTGGGCGCGCCGCTGCTCGCGGTCGCGGCGGTGGTCCTGCACTTCACGAGCGGGGCTCGGGGCGGGCTGCCGTGGCTCGTCGCGGGTGCGGTGCTGCTGGTGGCGATGGTGATCGTGACCGGCGCGATCAACGTGCCGATGAACAACGCCCTCGCCGTGGACACGGCCGACTTCGCCGCGCTGCGGGCCCGGTTCGAGGAGCCGTGGGTGCGGTGGAACACGGTGCGGACGGTGGCGTCGGCCGCCGGGTTCGGGTGTCTCGTGGGCGCTTTGGTGACCCGGAGCGCGTGACTCCGGGCCACCGGCCGGTCAGTCCGCGAGCCGGAAGCAGAGGTCGGTGTCCCAGTTGTTCGGGTCCGGCTCCGCCTGCGGGTTCGTGCGGTAGATCTCGAGCCGGGCGGTCCAGTGCTCGCCGTCGGCCTCGACGGTGCGGTCCCAGCGAACGTCCTCCTTCTCGCCCCAGGCGAGCAGGTCGGCGGTGGCCGCGAAGAGGCCGCTCGGCGCGCCGTGGTGGGTGGCCTGGGCGTATTTCCCGGCGGGCAGCACGGCGTTGAAGTACTCGTCGCCGAGGTCGACGGCGTCCGTGACCGGGACTCCGACCTCGACGGTGACGGTCTCCATGTCCGTGCCGAGCACCAGATAACGGAAGAACGGCGCGCAGGCGGGTTCGAGGCCGCGTTCGTCGAGCGCGCCGACGATCGCGGCGATCCGGTGCGCGACCTCGGCCATGCCGTCGAATCCGACTGTCGCGCGGTAGCCGACGTAGCGCTGCTCGTTTCTGTCCACAATGGAGGGCATGGGGTTCCTTTCGGTTCGGGGCGCCGGCCTCAGCCGAGGAGCGGGCGTACTTCGATCGTTCCGTATGCGGCGGCCGGATGGCGGGACGCGTGCTCGACGGCCTCGTCGAGGTCGGCGCATTCGAGCACCGCGTAGCCGCCGATCTGGTCCTTGGTCTCGGCGAACGGCCCGTCGCTGAGCAGGACGTCGCCGTCGCGCACGCGCACCGTGGTGGCCGTCGCGGGCGGGTGCAGTCCTCCGCCGCCGACGAGGATGCCGCGTTCCACGAGGTCCTCGGACCAGCCGCCGCAGCCGATCGCGAGCTGTTCCTCGGTGGGCGCTTCGGACCCGGCGATCATCAGGAGGTAGCGCACGAGTTCTCCTCGGTGAGAGTTTCGGCGAGGCGAGCGGCAAATGCCTCGGGTTCGACGGCGAATCCGGCGTGGTCTCCGGGGAACCGGACGGGTTCGCTGCCGAGCGCGCCGGCCAGTCCGACGCCTGCCTCGTACGCCGGGGTGCCGATCGCGTCGCCCACCGCGACGACGATCCGGGTGTCCGCGGCGGCGAGCGCTTCGAGGTCGGGTTCCCACGCGCCGATCGCGCCCATCAGCTTGCCGAAGAAGACTTCGAAGTTGCCGCGCATCTGCTTGCCCTGCTCGATTTCCTCGGCGGTGGGGTGCTCGGGCGGCGGCGGGATCTCGAATCCGCTCGCGGCCATGAACGCGCCCAGGGCCGCGTCGATGCCCTGCTCCCGGTAGATCGCCGGGATGTCCGGGAAGTCGGCCAGCAGTTCGCCGAGATAGCGGCTGACCGGCGGTTCGTGCGCGACGAGCGTGTGCACCGCGGCGGGGTAGCGGGTGGCGTGTTCGAGCATGGTGATCGCGCCGCCGCTGTTGGCCAGCACGGAGACCGGTCCGCCGTCCAGTTCGGTGAGCAGCCGCTGCACGTCCTCGGCGTGCTGGCCGACCAGGTCGTCGTCGAGTTCGGTGGTGCGGCTGCGCGAGATGCCGCGCGGGTCGAAGGTGACGACGGTGTAGCGGTCGGCGAGGAACGGGCGCAGCGCGGTGAACGCGGTGGCGTCCGCGGGTCCGCCGGGTACGAGGAGCAGCAGCGGTCCGGTGCCTGCGACGTCGTAGCGGAGTTCCGCGCCGGGCACGCGAAGGGTTTTGGTGATCATGGCTGTCCTTCCGGGGTCGGTTTGCCTTCCCGACGAACGGAAGAGGCCGAGACAGACACCTCGGGCGAAGAAATTTCCGAAAGTCTTCTCCGGAGGTAGCTGCGTTCGGCTCCGGTGCGGGCCAACGCGAGCGCTTCGGCGTACGCGACCTGGGCTTCTTCGGTGCGGCCGAGGCGGCGGAGGAAGTCCGCGCGGGTGGCGGGCAGCAGGTGGTAGTCCGCCAGCTGCCCGGTCAGCCGGTCGGCGAGGGCGAGCCCGGCTTCCGGTCCGGCGGCCATCCCGACCGCGACCGCGCGGTTCAGCTCGACCACCGGACCCGGCCGGAACCGCCGCAGCTGGAGGTAGAGCCCGGCGATCTGCGCCCAGTCGGTGTCCTCGGCGCGCGCGGCGGTGGCATGGCACGCGGCGATCGCGGCCTGCACCTGGTACGGCCCGGGACTGCGTCGGCGCAACGCTTCCTCGAGCAACGCGGTTCCCTCGGCGATCGCGGTGGCGTCCCACCCGCTCCGGTCTTGTTCGTCGAGCGGGATCAGCTCGCCGTCGGGCCGGTTTCGCGTGCCGCGGCGGGCGTGTTGCAGCAGGAGGAGCGCGAGCAGGCCGGTGGCCTCGGGTTCGTCCGGCATCAGGGTGCACAGCAGCCGGGCCAGCCGGATGGCTTCGCCCGCCAGGTCGGGGCGCTGGAGATCGTCGCCCTCGCTGGCCGAGTAGCCCTCGTTGAACAACAGGTACAGCACGCCGAGCACCGCGGCGGTGCGCTCGGGCAGCAGATGGGCGGGCGGCACCCGGTACGGGATCCCGGCGGCGCGGATCTTGCGTTTCACCCGCACGAGGCGCTGCGACATCGTCGATTCGGACACCAGGAACGCGCGGGCGATCTCCGCGGTGCTGAGTCCGGCCAGGGTCCGCAGCGCGAGCGCGACCTGCGCTTCGAAGGCGAGCGCGGGGTGGCAGCAGGTGAAGATGAGCCGGAGCCGGTCGTCTTCCACTCCGCTGGCTCCGCTGTGGACAGCGGCCGGTTCGTCCGCGACCGCCAGCCGCGCGGCCTCCCGGAGTTTGTCCTCTCCCGCCGCAGCTCGCCGGAGCCGGTCGACGGCACGGTTGCGCGCGGCGGTGGTGAGCCACGCCCCGGGGCGGTCGGGAACGCCGTCGCGCGGCCAGGTCCGCACGGCGAGCGCGAACGCGTCCTGCGCGCATTCCTCGGCCAGGTCCCAGTCGCCAGTGACGCGGATCAGCGTTGCCACGACCGAGCCCCACTCGTCGCGGAACGCCTGCGCGACAGCGGCTTCGACCACGTCGTGCTGCCCGGTCACCGCACGCTCCCTTCTCGTGCTGGTCGGCGGACCAGTTCCGCCGACACTCTCCGAACGGTAAACCGGGCCACCGACAATTTCGCGGGATCAGGCTCCGGCGAGCTGCCCGATCCCGTCGAGGATGCGGCCGAGCCCGAACCGGAAGTGGTGCTCGGGATCCGACGACCCGCCGTAGGTCTGACCGGCGGTGGCGCCGACGCGGCTCGCGCGCGGGAAGTGCACCGGATTCGCCGCCGGGATCTCGGCCAGCACCGGCGCGGAGCGGTTCCACCAGTCGAAGTCGGTCATGCCGCTGCGCCGCGCGGCGCGGGTCGCGTCCACCGAACCGCGCGCCGCGCCCGCGACCAGTCCGTTGAGCAGGCTGACGATCGCGTCGAGCTGCACGTCGTCGAGGTCGAGTTCGTCCATCGCGGCCAGTTCGCGCTCGTATTTGGCGAAGCTGTGCGGGCCCAGCGTCGGGCGGCCGACGCGGATCTCCAGCAGCCACGGATGCCGGTGGTAGAGCCGCCACAGGTCCTCGGCGACCGCGGCCAGTCCGGCCCGCCAGCCTTCCGGCAGCTCGCCGGGGAGTTCGCCGTGCGCGTGGTCGAGCATCAGCTCCAGCAGTTCCTCGCGGCCGGGCACGTAGGTGTAGAGCGACATCGTCGCGACGCCCAGCTCGTCGGCGATCCGGCGCATCGTGACCGCGTCGAGCCCGTCCGCGTCCGCGACCCGGATCCCGGCCGCCACGACGTGCTCGACCGACAGCTTCGGTTTCGGGCCGCGGCGCGGGGGACCGGGCACGCCCCACAGCAGTTCGATGGTCCGCCGCGGATCGCCCGGCTCCTCGGTGTCCATTTCGCTCCTTGTACGCAGTACAGAGTTTTCCGGTAGACTATCCCGGACAGGCCAGCCAGGGGAGGGCGGAGCACTGAATTCTGTAGTGGTGGAGCCGGGCCGGATCGTGTTCTGGAGACCGGACGGTGCGGAGCCGGACGGTCCCGGGGCGCCCGGCACGGTCGAGGTCGTGCTGCCGGACGGGGTGCGCACGGTGCCCGCGCTGCGGTTGCCGACCGCGGAGGCGGTGCCGGTGCTGCGCGCGCTCACGGACCCGTCCGCGCGGTTCTGGGCGCTGGCCGCCGAAGCCGCGGAACGGCTCGCCTCGGCCGGGTGGACCGGACCGCTCGACCCGGCCGAGGAAGCCTGGCTGCGCCGCCTTGCCGAAGCGATGCCTCCCCGCGCCCACGCGACTCCGATCCCTGGCGACCCGGCGCGGTTGCCGGAGCCGTATCCGCTGCTGATGCGTTTCCTCGGCGACGTCGCGGGCGTGGAGCCCGCGCTGCGCGTCTCGCTGCGGATCGAGTCCGACGATCTGGCGGGCGGCCGGTTCCGCGCCGTGGTCCAGGTGCACGGCGGGACCGAGCCGCTGGTCGACGCGGAAGAGCTGTGGCGCACTGGAAGCCAGGAAGCACGACACGAGGTTCTGCTGGCGTTGCGGCACGGAGCCGAGGTGTGGGCCGCGCTGGCTCCGCTGCTGTCGGCGGCGGTTCCGTCGGCGGTCGCATTGGGAGACCGCGAGATCGCCGAGCTGCTCGCCGGAGCGCTCGACGCCGCCGAATTGGCGGTGCACTGGCCCGCGGAGCTGACCGGGCTGGCCGCGCGCGCGGTCGTCCGGCCGGGCGACGCGCCGTCCGACGCGCGGTCGTTCTTCGGCGGCGACCGGGTGCTGCAGTTCGACTGGCAGCTCGCACTGGGCGACAGCGAGCTGAGCGTCGCGGAACTCGACGCGCTCGCCGAGGCGCAGCGCCCGGTCGTCCGGCTGCGGGACCGGTGGGTGCTGCTGGACCGCACCACCGCCGACCGCGCCCGCGATCGCACGCTCAAGCCGTTGACCGCGATCGAGGCGCTCGGCGTCGCGCTCACCGGCCGCACCGAGGTCGACGGCGAGCTGGTCGACGTCCGCACCGACGGCTGGCTGGAAGACCTGCGCGCGCGGCTGTCGGCCGATCCCGAGCCGGTGCCGCAGCCGGCGGGGCTGGCCGCGACCCTGCGCGATTATCAGCTGCGCGGCCTGCACTGGCTCGACACCGTCACCGGGCTGGGTCTCGGCGGCTGTCTCGCCGACGACATGGGGCTCGGCAAAACCGTCACGCTCATCGCCCTGCATCTGCACCGGAGCGCCGGTCCCACATTGGTCGTGTGCCCGGCTTCGCTGCTGGGCACGTGGGAAACCGAGATCCGCCGGTTCGCGCCCGGGGTCCCGGTGCGCCGGTTCCACGGCGCCTCGCGGTCGCTGGACGAGCTCGACGGCGGCTTCGTCCTCACCACCTACGGCACGCTGCGCACCGACCCCGCGCCGCTGGCCGAGGTGAGCTGGGATCTGCTGGTCGCAGACGAGGCGCAGCACGTGAAGAACCACCGCTCCGACACGGCGAAAGCGTTGCGGCTGCTGCCTTCCGCGGCGAAGGTCGCGCTCACCGGCACGCCGGTGGAGAACACGCTCACCGAACTGTGGGCGATCCTCGACTGGACCACGCCGGGTCTGCTCGGCCCGCTCGCCGATTTCCGCCGCCGCTGGGGGAAGCCGGTCGAATCCGGGGCGGACCCGGCGGTCGCCGGGCAGTTGTCCCGGCTGCTGCGGCCGTTCCTGTTGCGCCGCCGCAAATCCGACCCGGGCATCGCGCCCGAGCTGCCCGCCAAGACCGAGACCGACCGGCCGGTGTCGCTCACGACCGAGCAGGCGTCGCTGTACGAGGCCACCGTGCGCGAGCTGATGGCGGACATCTCCGCGAGCGACGGCATGGCCCGCCGCGGCCGGGTCGTCAAGCTGCTCACCGCGCTCAAGCAGATCTGCAACCACCCCGCGCAGTATCTCGGCGAGCCCGACGGCAGCACGCTTTCCGGCCGGTCCGGGAAGCTCGAGCTGCTCGACGAACTGCTCGACACGATCCTCGCCGAGGACGGCGCGGTGCTGGTGTTCACCCAGTACGTCGTGATGGCACGGCTGCTGGAACGGCACCTCGCCGCGCGGGGCATCCCGTCGCGGCTGCTGCACGGCGGCACCCCGGTCGCCCGGCGCGAGGAGCTGGTGCGCGGCTTCCAGAACGGCGACGTGCCGGTGTTCCTGTTGTCGCTCAAGGCCGCGGGCACCGGGCTCACCCTCACGCGCGCCGATCACGTCGTGCACTACGACCGGTGGTGGAACCCGGCGGTCGAGGACCAGGCGACCGACCGCGCGTACCGGATCGGGCAGACCCGGCCGGTGCAGGTCCACCGGCTGGTCGCGGAAGGCACGGTCGAGGACCGGATCGCGGTGATGCTGCGGGAGAAACGCGCGCTCGCCGACGCGGTGCTCGCCTCGGGCGAGGCCGCGCTCACCGAACTCACCGACGACGAACTGGCCGAGCTCGTGACCCTCCGGAGGCAGCGATGACCGACCGGGTCCGCGGATTCCCCGCGTTCCCCGCCCGCCCCGGCCGCGGCCCGTTCGCCCGCACCTGGTGGGGCCGCGCGTGGCTGCAGGCGATGGAGGACACCGCGCTCGACCTGCGGCAGCTGAAGAAGGGCCGGAGCTACGCCGCGGCCGGACTGGTCGGCCCGATCACGGTCAGCCCGGGCCTCGTCACCGCGACCACCGAGGACGCCGACGACGGCCCGTACCGCACGGGCGTCCACCTGGCCGAACTGTCCACAACGGACTGGGAGCTGCTGCTCGACCGCGCCGCCGACCACTCCGGGCACCTCGCCGCGCTGCTCGACCGGCATCTGCCGCCGGAGCTGGCCGAGGTCGTCCCGCTGCTGCCCGGCATCGGCGACCTGGACCCGGACTGCGACTGCCCCGGCTGGGAGCTCCCGTGCCGGCACGCCGCCGCGCTGTCGTTCCAGGTCGCGTGGCTGCTCGACGCCGACCCGTTCCTGCTGCTGCTCGCGCGCGGCCGGACCGAACAGGAAATCCTGGACGAACTCGGCCGCCGCACGGCCACCCGGGTCACCACGGGAGTGCTGGCCGCGGACGCGTATGCACGGGAGGTGCCGCCGTTGCCGGATCTCGCGGAGTTCACGCCCCGCGTCCGCTGAACCCTCGCGCACAGTCAGCGGGCCCGGTCACTCGATCCGGTGGACTCGTCTCCGGTGGCTGTGCGTCCTGACCTGCGGAATCGGCGGACACCCCGGTCCGCGCGGCGATCATGCTTTCAGCAGGATTTCATAGCTTCTCCGTAGCTTTCCGAATGCGTTCAGTAACCTTCTGACCATTCGACGCGGAGGGGACCCGATTGTGAAGAAAGCCAGGAGGATCGCGCTGATCGGCGCTGTCGTCGCCACGCTCGGCGCGGGATTCGCCAGCGCGGCGCCGGCGTCCGCCGACGGCGCGCACTACTACATCCTGATCGGCGGCACCTGCGACGGGAAGGCGTCGGTCTACCATCCGGAGTGGCTGCGGGGCGGCATCGCGCGCGTCGTCGACTATCCCGCCGGAGCCGCCGGCGCCCCGAACTGCGACCAGACCCCGATGGACCAGAGCGTCAAGATCGGACACGACCGAGGCCGCCAGGTCGTCCAGGACGCCTACCGGGAGAACCCGAACGCCGAATTCACCGTCGTCGGCTACTCCCAGGGCGCGATCGTGGCGAACATGGTGCTCAGCGACATCGCCGACGACCAGCTCGGCGTCGACAAGGCGAAGTTCAGCGCGAAACTCTTCGCCGACCCGATGCAGCCGCCCGGCCCGGCCGGAACCGGGATCAGCTCGACGCTCCCGCCCGGCACCGGACTGCCGTCGCCGTTCGGCGGATACGTGTCGTTCGGCGCGGGCCGCCCGGACTTCGACGGCGTCCGGTCCATCCGCTACTGCATCCAGACCGACGGCATCTGCGACTTCGACCCGATCCAGGCCGCGGGCGGGTATTTCGCCCAGCACTGGTGCTACCAGTGGCCGCGCCCGTCGGACCAGCGGTCGATCATGGGCGACACCATCGCCGACGGCGTCTACACCAACACGTCCGTGCGACTGGGCAAACAGGACTGCTGGGGCGGTCCGGTGCATCCCTGACCGCCGCCCGAGCGGGTTTCCCAACACCCCCAGCGAAGCCGGGAAGCCCGCTCGGGCCCTGCTACGTCCTCATCGCCGCGCGCCGAACCAATGCAACAGACGCGTCTCCAGCTCCCGCTGATCCTCGCCGGTCCAGACCACGTGCCCGTCCGGCCGCAGCAGCACGGCCGGGACGTCGAGGTCCTCGCTCACGTCCACGACGCGGTCGACCCGGTCCGCCCAGCCCTCCGCCGACAGCTGCCCGGTCTGGTCCAGCAGCAGCCCGCGGCCCTGGTGCATCAGCTCGTACAGCCGTCCTCGCTTGAGCGCCAGGTCCGGCATCCGCCGCCCGAGCAGCGGATGCCCCTCGCCGAAGTCGTAGCGGATGTCGAGCGCCAGCACCTTCTCCAGCAGCAGCCGGTTGACCTCCTCGAAAGCCATCAGCTCCGTCAGCAGCCGCCGCATCGCGCGCCCGTCGGGATCGGGCGACATCGCCACGGCCTGCGCGCGGACGTTGTCCAGCACGGCGTCGGCGACCGGATGCCGTTCGGCCTCGTAGGTGTCCAGCAGTCCCTCCGGCGCCCAGCCGTTGACCTCGGCCGCGAGTTTCCAGCCGAGGTTGAACGCGTCCTGGAGGCCGAGGTTGAGCCCCTGCCCGCCCAGCGGCGGGTGGACGTGCGCCGCGTCGCCTGCCAGCAGCACCCGGCCGACGCGGTAGTGCTCGGCCTGCCGGGTCGCGTCCCCGAACCGCGAGAGCCAGCGAGGGGAGTGGACGCCGAAGTCCGTCCCGGCGTACTCCCGCAGTTGGTGTTTGACCTCGTCCAGCGTCGGCGTCCGCGCCTCCCGGTCCTCGACCACGCCCGCGGCGGGCACGACCACGCGGAACATCCCGTCGCGGAGCGGCCCGACCCCGAACCACAGCTGCGTCTTGCGGATTTCCGTCACCAGCGCGGCGACTTCGGCGGGATCCGCGGTCGCCTCCATCTCGCCCAGCAGAATCTCGCGCCGCGCGGGCTCGCCCGGGAACGCGACACCGAGCGCTTTGCGCACCGTGCTCCGCCCGCCGTCGCAGCCGACGAGGTAGCGCGCCCGCAGTTCGCTGCCGTCGGCCAGCGAGACGGTCACCCCCTCGTCGTCCTGGCTCAGCCCGACGACGTCGCACCCGCGCCGGATCTCCGCGCCCGCCTTGACCGCGTGCTCGGCGAGCAGCCGGTCGGTGATCGGCTGCGGAAGCCCCAGCACGTACGGATGCGAGGTGTCGAGCCGCTCCGGCGCGGGCCGCGCGATCCCCGCGAAGAAACCCCCGACCGGGTGCGTCGAACCCTCGGCGAGGAACGGCTCCAGCATCCCCCGCTGGTCCAGCACCTCCATGCTGCGCGAGTGCATCCCCAGCGCGCGCACGAACTTCGGCGGTTCCGCCTCCTTCTCCAGCACGACCACGCGCACCCCGTGCAGCCGCAGCTCCGCGGCCAGCAGCACGCCCGCCGGCCCGGCCCCCACCACGATCACGTCCGCCATGAACTTCTCGTCCCCTGTACCGGAGCCGGTTTCCGCCCGCGGCATTTCCGCAGGCAGTGGCTCCGGCGGACGATTGTGGAGCACCACCCGGGCCTTGCCGCAAGCCCCGGGGTGCGCTATATGTTGAAGGGGACAGGGAGAAGTCCCTGCTCCCTTCCGTCCCCAGTGGACTTTCCTCAGCCCTCCTTGCGGGCCATCAAGTACGCCTGCTGGGTCGCTTCGAAGCTCGGTCCCGGCTCGCGCACCAGGCGCGCGTCCACCACGAACCCGGCGTCGGCGAGCAGGTGCGCGACGAAGTCCGGGTCGAGCCGGTACGCGTCGGCCGCGATGTCGTGCCCGTAGGCGTTCTCGATGCGGCGGCGATGGTTGTCGCCCACCTGGAACGCGGTCAGCAGCCAGCCGCCGGGCCGCAGCACCCGCGCGAGTTCCTTGGCCACCACCGGAAGCTCCTCCGGCGGCGTGTGGATCAGCGAATACCACGCGAGCGCCCCGGCGAGCGAGCCGTCGGCGAGGTCGAGCGCGGCCAGCGAGCCGACCTCGAAGCGCAGGTGCGGATGCGTCCGGCGGGCGACCTCGACCATCGCGGGGGAGAGGTCGACGCCGAAAACGTCGAGCCCCAGCGAAGCGACGTACCCGGTGAGACGGCCGGGGCCGCAGCCCAGATCGCCCACCGGGCCCTCGCCGGTCAGCTCCGCGAACGCGCCGAGCATCGTCCGGTCCCACGTGCTCGACTCGAGGAAATCCTTCAGCATTTCGGCGTACGACTCGGCGACAGTGTCGTACGCGGTCCGCGTCTCGGTTACGTAAACAGGTTCGGTCACGGGCAGGGACAGTAGCCCTCGCCGCCGGGCCCTGTCCGGCGAAACACGCGGACTAGACGCGGGCGCGGGCGATGATCGCGGAAGTGTCGGTTCCAGCGGGCAAAGTGCCGAAAGCCCAGCCCCAGTCGCCGCCGAACCGCGTGCCGCAGAACGCGTCCGCCACCGCGCGCGGCGCGTGCCGCACGAGCAGCGAACCCTGCAGCACCAACGCCATCGACTCGACGACCCGCCGCGCCCTGAACTCCAGATCGTCCACATCGGACAGATCCTTCTTGAGCCGGTCGACTGCGTCGTCGAGGCGCGCGTCCCCGCCCGCCGCCTGCTCCACCTCGGCGAAGAAAGCCGCCACGGACTCCGGCTGCCGTCCCATCGCGCGCAACGCGTCGAGCGCGGCGACGTTGCCCGAGCCCTCCCAGATCGACATCAGCGGAGCTTCGCGGTACAGCCGCGGCATGCCCGACTCCTCGACATACCCGTTGCCGCCAAAGCATTCCAGCGCCTCGGCCGCGTGCATCGGAGCCCGCTTGCAGACCCAGTACTTGGTCACCGCGAGCCCGAGACGACGGAACGCCTGCTCCTGCTCGTCGTCGCGCCGGTCGCCCGCGGCCGCGAGCCGCATCGACGCCGCCACCGCCGCTTCCGCCTCGATCACCAGGTCTGCCAGCACATTCGCCATCAACGGCTGGTCCACGAGCGCCTTGCCGAACGCGTGCCGGTGCGTCGCGTGATGCACGGCGCGCACCGTGCCCAGCCGCATGCCCGACGAACTCCCGAGTGCGCAGTCGAGCCGGGTGTTGTTGACCATCTCGATGATCGTCCGGACCCCGCGGCCCTCTTCGCCGACGAGCCAGCCCACCGCGTCGTCGTACTCGATCTCCGACGACGCGTTCGACCGGTTGCCGAGCTTGTCCTTCAAGCGCTGCAACCGGATCGGGTTCCGGCTGTCGTCCGGGAGAACGCGGGGGAGCAGGAAGCACGACAGCCCGCCGGGGGCCTGCGCGAGCGTCAGGAACATGTCCGACATCGGCGCGCTCGTGAACCACTTGTGCCCGACCAGCCGGTAAGTCCCGTCGCCCGCGGGCCGCGCCGCGGTGGTGTTCGCGCGGACGTCCGACCCGCCCTGCTTCTCGGTCATCGACATGCCCGCGATCAGGCCGCGTTTCGCGGTCGGCTCGCGCAACCCGAAGTCGTACTCGGTCGACGCCAGCAGCGGCTCGTACTTCTCGGTCAGCTCAGGATTCGCGCGCAACGCCGGAACCGCCGCGTACGTCATGGAAATCGGGCAGGTGTGCCCGGCCTCGGACTGGCTCCAGACGTAGAACTTCGCCGCCCGCGCCGCGTGCGCCCCCGGCCGCTCGTCCCGCCACGGCGCGGCCTGCAGCCCGTGCGACACCGCGACGTTCATCAGGTCGTGCCAATGCGGATGGAACTCGACCTCGTCGATCCGGTGGCCGAACCGGTCGTGCGTGCGCAGCACCGGCTCGTTCTCGTTGACCAGCCGGCTCCACTCCTGCACCTGCTCGCTGCCCGCCAGCCGCCCCAGTTCGCGCAGTTCGTCGACGACCCACGACGCCTCCGTGCGCCCGACCGCCTCCGCCAGCGCCGGATCGGCGGCGACGTCGTGCTCCAGCGGCGGAACCTGATTGACGACCTCATGCGTTGCGGGCATCCGAACCTCCCAGTGACCGCACGACGAACGTGCTCAACTCGCTGACCTCCGCCGACCCGCCGTTGGTCAGCGGGCCGATCAAGACTTCCGCCGCGGCGCCGACCAACGCCGCCGCACTCACCGCCGCGTCCTGCGCGGGCAACACCCCGGCCCGTACGCCTTCGGCGACGTGCTCGGCCACGACGTCCCGGAACACCCGCCGGAATTCGAGCCGCTCCGCATCGATCACCGCGTCCACGGGCTCCGCCAACAGGGCGTACGCAAGCCTCGGGGCTTTCAACGCCCGCACCGCGAACGTCTCGAACACCGCTACGACGCGGGCCACGGGATCGGCCGGTCCAGCTGCCGCTGAACGCACCGCCTCGACCTCGCGGGAGACGACCTGCCGGAAGACCCGCACGACGAGGTCAGCCTTGGTGGGGAAGTGCCGGTACACCGTGCCCACGGCAACACCCGCCCGCTCGGCGACGGCGGCAACCGAGCAGCCCGAGTAGCCGTGCTCGGCCAGCTGCTGCACGGTGGCGTCGAGGATGCTGTCCCGGAGCGCGTCGAGGCGCTCCTGGACCTTGGGCGTTCTGCGGTAAGCCACGGCAAGAAGTGAACCACCGATTCACAACTTGCGTCAACGGTGCGGCTCGCATCCCACGATGGGCAGGGTCAAGCACCTGTCCCCGGCAGCGCGGCCGGAACGGCACGCCACCGACGGTCTTCCACCAGGGTATGGAGCAGCTCTACGCTGGGCCGAAGGTGCGAAAGCCGCTGTAGACGCGGGCGGGGGACGGCGTGGAAGACTTTCTCCGGTTCGGGACGGCAGGGGGACGGGTCGGCGCGGAAGACGCCGGCCGGTTCGAGACGGCGAGACTGGCCGTTCGCCGTCGGCGAGTGGGCGTGCTCATGGCGGTCTCCGGCATCGTGTTGTTCAGCGTGTTCGTTTCGAGCGGGATCTTCCTGCAAAACCGCGCGGACGACCTTGCTGCCAGCGGAGTTCGGGTGCAGGGCACGGTCGTCGTGGTCAACGGCGATCGCCCCTCGCGGTCCGGCTTCGTCCATGTGCGCTTCATGGTGGACGGCGACGACCGGGTACGGGTGCTCAGCAGGACATCGAGCGAGCCCGTACCGCGGGTCGGGGACACGGTCACCGTGATGTACGACCCGGCAGACCCCGACCGGCTGCGCACCAGCGACCTGGCCAACGACCCATGGGGGCTCACCGTGGCGATGGTGTTCAGCTTCGTGCCGTCGTTGTGCTTGATTCCGGGCGGGTTCTTGACCTGGCTCGACCGGGAGCGGAGGCTTCGGGCGCGTTCTTACGTCCGGAGCAAGGCACCGCGCCCCCGTCGAGGACGCGACACGCTGGTGCTGTGGCGGGACTTCGGCCCGGCCACCCCGCGCCGACCGGCGCGCAAGCGCCCCAACAGCCGCGCCTGAAGCGGATGCGGGCGGAGCGGGGATCCGTCCAGGTCTCCCGCGCGGCCCGCACCGAGAGCGCCGGACTCGTGCCTCGCGATCAGCACGGGAGGCGAAGGGTTCGGCTGCCACCTGCACGCCGGTACAGCGTAGCGAGAATTCCGTGACGGGCCGGTTATTCGCTTGCCGTACCGCCTCTCTCGCCAGGACCATTTCCCGTATGCGCTTCTCGATCAACATCCCGAACTTCGGCGATTTCGCCGACGCCCGGACCGTGGCGAGAGTGGCCGCGGCGGCCGAACAAGAAGGCTGGGACGCGCTGTTCCTCTGGGACCACGTCGTCCACGACAAGGACAAACGCCGCGGCCAGCCGTTCGGCGATCCCTGGATGCTGCTGACCGCGGCCGCGCTCGCGACCTCCACCCTCAAGCTCGGCACGCTGGTCACCGCGGTGCCCCGCCGCCGTCCCGAGCACCTCGCCCGCCAGGTCGCCACCCTCGACGCCCTCAGCGGCGGACGGGTCATCTTCGGCGCCGGCCTCGGCGGACCGATCCAGGACGAATTCGGCAGCTTCGGCGAACCCACCGACCCCGTGCTGCTGGCCGAGCATCTCGACGAAAGCCTCGGCCTCCTCGACCAGTACTGGTCCGGAAACCCCGTCAACCACGACGGCAAGCACTACCAAGCCCGCGACGTCACCCTCCTGCCCGCCACGGTCCAACAGCCGCGCCCGCCCGTCTGGCTCGCCGCCGTGTGGCCCAACCGCCGGCCCGTCCGCCGCGCCGCGCGCTGGGACGGCATCGCCCCGCTGTTCACAAACGCCACCCACGGCGTCGTCCCGGCAGCGGAAGACGTCCGCGATGTCGTGTCCTACGCCCGAAAACACGGCGCGGGGGAGAAGTTCGAATTCGTCGTCGGCGGCCGCACCCCGGGCGACCCGGCCCGAGCCCGCGACCTGATCGCCCCGCTCGCCGAAGCCGGCGCGACCTGGTGGGACGAACGGCAGCTGATCACCACCAGCGACCTCGACCGCCTCGAACCCACCCTGCGCCGCATCAGCCAAGGACCGCCCAGGGGAGTGGACTAAACCTCGACCGCCAGCACCTCGCTCAACCGCTCCGCCAACGGCCGCAACGACTCCGCCGAAACGCCGTTGTCGAGACCAGCGGCAGGGAGGAAGCGAACGCTCGTCCCGGTAGTGCCATCCGCGGGCACCGCAACCAAATCGTCAACCGGGACGCCGTGGCGATACCGCTGCGTCCACGCCCCCTCCGCACGGCGATTCGTGTGCACCAGCCACTCGCTCAACGCCGCGACCACCGACATCCCGTATCGAGGATGCCCGTCCGGGAGGGGAGTGGCCGGCGGAAAATCGAAATACCGGAAGTCTTTCGTCGCCATCACCGGCTTCCGCACCGGCCGCCCGTCGTCGCCGACCGCCATCTGCGTCCCGCGACCGTCGTCCGACACCGAAACCGAACCGTCCGGGTGGAATTCGACGACCGCCCGGCCCGCACCCAGATCCTCGGCCTCGTCCGCGGCGTAGGCGAGCACCTCCAGAATCAGGTGACACAGTCCGGTCGGCGCGTACCGAGTCGGCTCCGGCAGCGGCATCTACCCATCCTGCCACCGATCCTTGACCTGGTCCGCGCTCCAGCACCTACCTTCGCGGCCATGACCACAACGCTCATCACCGGTGCCACCAAAGGACTCGGCTACGAAACCGCCCGCCGCTTGGTTGCCGCCGGACACACCGTCTACATCGGCGCGCGCGACGCCGCCCGAGGCCAGCGGGCCGCGGAGGAACTCGGCGCACGAACCGTTCAGCTCGACGTCACCGACGACGCGTCAGTCCTCGCCGCGGCGAAAACCGTCGAGGCTGACGGGGGACTGGACGTCCTCGTCAACAACGCAGGCATCGCCATCGAACTGGGCAGCGATGGGGAACCGGTCGGCGCACCGGACGTGACTGCCGACCTGATGCGGGAAACGTTCGACACCAACGTCTTCGGCGTCGTGCGAGTGCTTCACGCGTTTATGCCGCTCCTGCGACGCTCATCCGCGCCGGCGGTGGTGAACGTCAGCAGCGCGCTGGGATCGCTGGGCAGGATGGCCGACCAGGCGACGCATCAGCACGCGTACCGGGGCGTGGCGTACCCGGCGTCGAAGGCCGCGGTGAACATGGTGACTGTGCAGTACGCGAAGGCGTTTCCGGAGATCCGGATCAACGCCGTCGAACCCGGCTACACGAACACGGACATCAACGGACGCCGCGGCGGACAGTCCGTTGAGCAAGGCGCGGAGATCATCGTCCGGATGGCTCAGGTGGGCACGGACGGACCGACGGGCACGTACGTGGACATCGACGGTCCGCTGGTGTGGTGAGGCCGGAATGGCTGGAATACTCGTACTGTGGACGAGTATTCCTGGCCAGACGAGCGCCTCGTGGGCCGGGCTCGTGCGGCATGGGCGGCGACGATCGAGTCCTTGCCGGTGGGGACGTCGATTACGGGCAAGGTGATCGGCCGACAGCGGTTCGGAGTATTCGTGCGGATCGATGGCGTGCCCGACGCGCTGGGGTTGGTTGAGGTGACGGCGTTGCCGTGCGGCACGTCGCTGCCAGCGGTCGGAGACGCCGTCGTCGGCGAAGTGCTGTGGCACGCCGCCCATAACCACCAGATCAGGATCCGACCTTCCCAGCGCTGACTCTCAGGCGGGTGAGTGGTCTGGGTGCTGCTCAAGCAGCTTACTTGACATAATGTACATTATCGGCGTTTTGGCGACCTGCGGATCAGCGTGCCGAGGAGGGGTTTCTCCAGAGGTTTCTGATGCTGTCGCACGACTTGTCTCCGCACGCGTCCTCTGGAGCATTCCTGGCTCGCCGAGCATCAGCTGGCTTGCCTCTCCGTCACAGGTGGACGCTGGGCCAAGTTCCTGCGGAGCCTCAGGTGCCGTCTCGGCGAAGAGCCTGGAATCCCCGACGGGATCCACCGGGTGCAGTCGTGCTTAATTCGTCACCGTGACGAATTAAGCACGACTGGCTGGACGTTGAGGTTGGAGCACAACAACTTTCTCCAACACGCTGAGGCTGACTCGGACGACTTGAAGATCCACTCGACCAGATGAACGCGTCGCAGACCGGACCCAGCGTCAGGTGGATTCGCTGCACAGAGGCACGCGCGAACACCGACTTTTCACGCAACGCAGGGAGCATCCAAGCGCGAGTGGAGTGATCGAAAGGCGCTGTCCCCCAAGGGGATCCAGCCCCTTCTCAAACCTCGTCAAACCCCTTCCACGGCCATGTTTCATGCATAATCGCTATTATGCATCATATATCAGACAACAGGTAGGGCCGAAGCAGCGTCGAAATTGTCGGTGCTGTGCGGTACAAGATCACTATGCTCGTTTCCGAGGCACAGCAAGCGTTCTTCGCGGCACGGCGGCCGCGCAAGGACTCGCCGCACACCACTGCCGCTTATCGGCGCGATCTCGCCGGGATCACCGCTCTCCTGCTGGCCGAGTTGGGTCGCGCCGAGGCGGACGTCGAAGAGCTGACAGCGCCGGTGCTGCGGGCTGCCTTCGGCGTGTTTGCCGACAACCACGCGAAAAGCTCGGTGTTGCGCGCGTGGTCGACGTGGAACCAGTTCCTCACCTTCTGCGTGTCCGACGGACTGCTCCCGGGCAACCCGATGGGAGCAGTCGCCCGGCCCAAGACTCCCCCGCTCACTCCGAAACCGTTGCGGGGCGAGGAAACTCCCGAGCAGCTGCTCACCGCGGCGGCCGACGGTGCGCGGCGCGCGCGGGATCCTTGGCCGGAGCGGGACGTGCTGGTTCTGGCGCTCGGGCTGGTCGCGGGACTGCGGGCAGCGGAAATGCGCGCGCTCACGCCGCGGTCGGTCGTCGGGCGAGACGGTGAACTGAGGCTGCACGTCCACGGCAAGGGCAGCCGGGACCGGTCGATCCCGGTGCAGCCGGCGATGGCGAAACTGATCGAGGACTACCAGGCTTCGTGCCGTCGACGGTTTCCCCGGCATCGTTTTTCGTCGAACGAGCCGTTGCTGCGGGACCGGGCGGGCAACCCGATCGGGCGCGGTGCGCTGGAGTATCTGGTGAAGTCGTGTTACCGGTGGGCGGGTTTGCACGACCGCGTGCCGACGGGCGCGAATCTCCACGCGTTGCGGCACACCTTCGCCACGCGGCTGGCCGAGGACGGTGCGACCGCGTCGGAGATCATGTCGCTGCTGGGTCACGCGAGCCTCGCGACGAGTCAGAACTACATCGAAGCGACCGGCCGGGAACAGCGAGCCGCCGCGGCGAGCAACCGCACGTATCGGGCGCTCAACGGGTTGGCTCGGGAGGAGTCTTCTCGAGAGGGCACTGCGCGGGAGGTCGATGTGATTGCATGAGCGCGTGACTGACGAACCTTCGCGCGTCGTGCGCGCCAGCCGTGAGATCGAGGCACCGGCGGAGCGGATTTTCGAGCTGATCGCCGATCCGGTGCGGCAGCCCAGCTGGGACGGCAACGACAACCTGGCCGAGGCGAAGCCGGGCCAGCGGGTTCACGCGGTCGGCGAGGTGTTCACGACGACCCTCACGAACGGCTGGGTTCGGGAGAACCGCATCGTGGAGTTCGAGGAGGCGCGCCGGGTGGCGTGGCGTCCGTCGGAGCCGGGCAAGGAGCCGCCGGGGCATTTGTGGCGTTGGGAACTGAACCCGCTGAGCGCGACGCGGACTGAGGTGACGCACACCTACGACTGGTCCGAGCTGGATCCCGACGACACGATGCGCAACACCCGCGCGCGGTCCATGACAACGGACAATTTGACGGCGTCGCTGGAGAATTTGGCGCGGGCGGCGGAGCTTCCGCAGTCGTAAGCCGGGGCCCGCGCGCGGATTGCAGCGAGTGCGCGCTGTGTGCCAACAGGCGATCCAGGCCCGGGATGCAGCGACCCTGCCGCAACGAGTCGAGCGGATGCTGGTTCTCGGCCGTGTCAATGAACCCCTGCCCGCGCGGAGGCCACCATCAGCCTCTCCCCTGTGCCCGGCGTGGCTGAACAGGTCCTGTTCAGCCACGCCGTCCCGGCGTTATCGGTGTGCGCGCAGGGCGGCAGCGAGCCACGCGAAAGCAGGCACGCTGCGCGGTTCCGGCGGGCGATTGTCGATCAGGCTCAGCAGTTCCCAGTAGCGTTCGACGCGCGGTTCGGCGACCAGGTCAAGCCATTCGAGCAGGGCTCGCGAGTCGCAGTCAGCGGGCACGATCCGGTCGAGGATCGCGTGACCGGCAGCCGATTCCGGTGCGATCCCCTCCTCCGCCGCGGGACCAGCGTGTTCGAGGACGCCCGGGCGGATGGTGAGGCCGAAGTCGATGCGGTAGTCGGATTCGCCGCGGAGCACCATCTGCCGCATCGTGTGCTGGAAGTCGTCGTCGGAGACGAGTTCGGCCAGCTCTATCCAGGCGTCCACCTGAGCGGAAGTCGGGTCGTCGGGCAACTGCGGCGGCATCTCTCGCATGAACTCGGCGATGACCAGAGCGTCCGGGTCGTCGACCCCGGCGAAGATCTTGTCGACGAAGCCGTCGATGAGCTGTTGCCGTTCGCGGGCCGATAACCGGGCGAGTTCGTGCATCAGGGCCAGTCCTTCGGTCTTGTTGTCTCGGCTGAGGGCGTTGAGCAGGACCGCGCGGTTCAGCCGCAAGAGCTGGATCTGGGCTTCGAGTGCCTCGACGTGGCTCGCGGCGATTTCGGCCAGCGTGGATCGGCTGTCGAGTACCTCGCGCACCGCGTCCAGGCCGAAGCCGAGTTCGCGCAGCGTCCTGACCAGGTGCAGGCGGCCGACCGCGTCGGCGCTGTAGAGCCGGTAGCCGCCCGCGGACCGTTCCGCGGGCGGGATTACTCCGCTGTCGGACCAGAATCGGATCGTCCGCGCGGACAGTCCGGTGCGGCGGGCAAGCTCTCCGATCGGGTAGCGGCCGGTCGCTTCGTCCATGCCCTCAATCTGCACCTTCCACCCGCTGGAAGGTCAACTCGAATTCAGGCGGCCGTCGTGCTCCGGGGGAAGTCCTTGCGCTTGATCTTCGCCCGCCGTCCGTCCGGGTGGTGGAACACGATCCCTTCCGCGAGGTGGCCCGGCGAAAACTTGCTGTCCAAAGTGGTCAGGAACTCGCGCAGGCCCTGGTAGCTGCGCGGGACGTCCCGCACCGCGGGCGCTTGGAAGTCGAACGGCACGCACCGGTGCTCCGGCAAGGCCAGCGGGTTGCCCTGGATGCGCGGCCCGAGCGCTTCGCACGGGTGCTCCCCGTCCGCCCACTCCGACACGTCGGTGTTCCCGGCGGCGGCGAGGATCCACTTGTCGTCGGCGGAGGTCTCGTCGGTGTCGACGTACCAGCCGTCCACGATTCCTTGCTGTTTCTGGGCCTTGCTGGGGTTGCGGCGCTTTTCGACGCGGACCAGGAGGCCGGAGCGGACGGTCAGGCGAACGTTGGTGCCGTCGAGTTTCTCGGTCCCCACTCCGGCCCCGTCGAAGACCCACGCGCATTCGGCGCGGGGCCGGTCGACCACCTGGAAGCGCTCGTCGCGTTCGAAGAGCGTGGGGATCTTCTCCATGACTTGGTTCCCTCTCCTGACATGCCCCAGTAGTTCCTCGTGGCTGACGACGCCCTCGGCCAGTCCGCTCGCCAGCGACCGGACGAGGTCCGCGACCGACACGTCCGCTTCGACCGCGACGTGCTTCAGCGCCTTCTTCTCCTCCGGGGAGATCCAGGCGACCAGCCGCGACCAGCCTTCCGGGGGCGTCCAGCGCGCCGGGGCCGCGGGGCTTTTGCGGGGCCGGCCTCGCCCTCGGGGTTCGTCCATGGCGGGAACACTAGAGCCGCGAGGCCACTTGTGTCAATTGGCATAACCGAAAATAGTCAGCAGGTCAGACAGCGAGTTTCGGGGGAAACAAATAGCCTCAGCGAAGCTGTTCGAGATCCTTGGCCGCTGTAGCGATCTCCTCGGCGAGCTGTCGCAGCTCCCCCGCAGTCGCGCCGTCCTGGGCAGCGGTCACGATGTCCTCCGCCGCGCAACGCAGCTGGAAGAGCCGGTCCTGCAACGCGGCGATCTCGGTGTCCGACAGCACGACCGCGTCCTCGGGCAGGCCGCTGCGCTGCAGGGCGGTCCGGCGTTCGTACGCGCGTTGGCGGCAGGATTGCCCGCAGTAGCGTCGGCGGCGTCCGACGTTGCCCGCTTCGGGCAGGCGGCGGCCGCACCAGCCGCAGTGTTTCGGGGCGTTCGTGCGGCGCGGCACGACGCGTTCGTCGCCGGTCAGAGCGGTTTCGGCCAGTTCCCTCACCCGCCGGACTCTAGCTGTCCATCACGTTCTCACGACGGGGCCACACCGATGGCGCAGACTGGAAGCATGCGTCCACCGTTTCCGTACCTCGCCGACTCGCTCCCCCGCGCCTTCGCCCACCGCGGCTGGCATCTCGGCGACCTGGAGGGGCTGGAGAACTCGCTGCCGGCGTTCCAGCGCGCGGCGGCCGAGGGGTATCGCTATCTGGAGACCGACGTGCACGCCACGTCGGACGGCGTGGTCGTCGTCCACCACGACTCGACGCTCGATCGGACGACCGACGGGCGCGGGGCGATCGCGACGCAGACCTGGGCGCAGCTCAAGGACGTGAAGATCGACGGCCGGGCGCCGTTGTCGCGGCTGGAGGATCTGCTCGAGGAGCTGCCGGAGGCGTTCTTCAACATCGACGTGAAGGCCGACGGCGCGGTGGTCCCGTTCGTGCGGGCGCTGCAGCGGACCGGGGCGATCGACCGGGTCGCGGCGGCGTCCTTTTCGGACTCCCGGCTCGCTCGGCTGCGCCGGCTGGCCGGGCCGAAGCTGCTGACCGCGATGGGGCCGCGGTCGGCGTTCCTGTTGTGGGCGAACGGGTGGGCTCCGCTGCTGCCGATCAGCCGGTTCTCCGCGGGCTGGCTCGCGCAGGTTCCGGTGCGGCAGGGGCCGTTGACGGTGGTCGACCGTTCGTTCGTGAAGTCGGCGGTGCGGCGCGGGTTCGAGGTGCACACGTGGACGATCGACGACGCGGACCAGATGCGGACGCTGCTGGACCTCGGCGTGCACGGCATCGTCACGGACCGGCCGGATCTGCTGCGCGAGGTGCTGCGGGAACGGGGTGCGTGGAAGTAGCGGACAGAACCTGACCGCTGCTCGAGGCAGGATCAAGGGCGTGCCGAAGACCTCCGCGCGGCTGTTGTCGCTGCTCTCGTTGCTTCAGGCTCGGCGGGATTGGCCGGGTGCGCTGCTGGCCGAGCGGCTGGAGGTCAGTCCGCGCACGGTGCGCCGCGACGTCGACCGGCTGCGGGAGCTGGGCTATCCGATCGTCACGACGAAGGGGCCGGACGGCGGTTACCGGCTCGACGCCGGTGCGCGGCTTCCGCCGTTGCTGTTCGACGACGATCAGGCGGTCGCGCTGGCGATCGCGTTGCAAGCGGCGACCGGAGCCGGCATCGAGGAGGCGGCGAAGCGGGCGCTGCAGACCGTGCGGCAGGTGATGCCCGCGCGGTTGCGGCATCGGGTGGACGCCTTGAGCTTCACTGCCGTCGAGCGCCCGGCCCCCAGCGCGGATCCGCAGACGCTCGTCGCGTTGAGCGCCGCGGTGCGGGCCCGGGAGGTGCTGCGATTCGATTACGCCCCAACGGATACGCCGCCTCGGCGCGTGGAGCCGCATCATCTCGTGACGTGGGGCCAGCGGTGGTATCTGGTCGCGTGGGATCTCGATCGCGAGGACTGGCGCATCTTCCGCGCGGACCGGATCACGCCGCGGACGCCCACCGGGCCGCGGTTCGCCGAGCGCGGGCTGTCCGACGTCGCCGCGTTCGTGGCCGCCAAGTTCCGCGGGACGGATCTGTCCGGCGAATGGCCCTGTCGCGGCGAGGTGATCCTGCGTCTCCCGGCGAGCGAGGCGGCGAGTTATCTGGCCGACGGGGTCGTCGAGGCGCTCGGGCCGGACCGGTGCCGGGTGAGTCTCGGGGCTTGGTCGTGGCGCGGGCTGGCCGCTTCGTTCGGCCGGGTCGACGCTGATCTCGAAGTCGTCGGCCCGGCCGAACTCGCGGAAGCGTTCCAGCAGCTCGCCGCGCGCTACGCCGAAGCGGGGCGGGTCAGCGCGGAGCCTTGCCCTCCCACGCGGCCCTCCACGTCTTCGGACCGAGCCGGCCCGAGTCGTTGATGCCGTTGGCGCGCTGCAGGTCCAGGACCGCGGTGCGGGTCTTGTCGTAGTAGCAGCCGGTGCCGCTGAAGCCGTAGCCGAAGGCGTTCATCCGCAGCTGGAACGTGCGCAGCGCGGGCGCGCAGTCGCCGTAGGCGTAGACGAGGCCGGGCCAGGCGGGAGTCGCGCCGGGCGGTCCCGGCGGCGGGGTGGGCTGCGGCTTGGGCGCGGGCGGCGTCGGCAGTCCGCCGCCGCCGATGTAGGCGGCCTCTTCCCAGGACGGGACGCGCTTGCTGCGGGCGTCGCCGTCGTTGGACAGGCCGAGCATGCCGCCGCATTCCCACGGCTGCCAGCCGCGCATCCGGTACAGGTACAGCGCGCGGTAGTCCTGCTCGCGGGGGCTGGCCTGGTCGGGGCGGCCCTGGCCGCCGACGCTGCGCCAGGTGGAGAGGTCGAACTGGTAGGCGCCGTAGTAGCCGTTGCCGGTGTTGATCGTGTAGCGGCCGCTCGACTCGCACATGCGGAGCTTGGCCCAGGTGTCCGAGCGGGGGTCCGCGGAGGCGGCGCCGGTGACGACGAGTTCCATGCCGAGGACGGCGACCACGAGCAGCAAGGCTCGAGCGGCGGCCCGTCTGGCAGTGCGAACGCGGTTGGTCATGCCACGCACACTAAGCACGTGACTCATGGACCACAAGAGTCACACCACGCACAGCAGTCTCACATGACACGCCCGGATATCGCGGCAGCGACACGCCCGGCCCGGCGTGTCGCGTGTTCCTGCGCGCGGCGTGGCGGAAACCGGAAGCGACGAACCGGACACGGTTTGCCCCCTTCGGCGGTACCGGCTGCCCTCTCGGCAGTAATGTCCGGCGCGACCTGGAGATTCATGACCGAACGAGGAGCCGTGGATGACGCTGGCCGAGACCCGGGACAGCAAGCGGGAACGGTGGGGCTGGTACTTCTACGACTGGGCCAACTCGCCGTTCTATTCGTCGGTCACGACCGTGTTCGGCGCGCTGTATATGAGCACCGTCGCGGCGGCGGACGCGAAGCAGAACATCACCCTTAACGGGGACAGGGCTTGTCTCAACGCGGCCGGAGCGGACGACAAGCTCAACCACTGCGACGTGTCGGTGTTCGGCCTCCACTTCCCCGCCGGTTCGCTGTGGGGCTACCTGCTGTCGGTGGCGACCGTGGTGCAGGTTCTGGTGCTGCCGATCGCGGGCGCGGTGGCCGACCGCAGCCGCAACAAACGCAAGATCCTCGGCGGGTTCGCGGTGCTGGGCGCGGTGGCGTCGGCGCTGATGTTCTTCATGGCCGGTTCGGACTGGCAGCTGGGCGCGGCGCTGTTCATCCTCGCGAACATCGGGTACGGCGGTTCGCTGGTCGTCTACTACTCGTTCCTGGTGGACATCGCGACGCCGGACGAGCGCGACGACGTTTCGGCCAAGGGCTGGGCGTTCGGCTACCTCGGCGGCGGGCTCGCGCTCGCGCTGCAGCTCGCGTTCTACCTCAGCCGGGAGTCCCTCGGCATCGACACCGGTCTCGCGGTGCGCATCTGCTTTCTGACTTCGGGCATCTGGTGGGCCGTCTTCACCGTCCCGACGCTGCGGCGGCTCCCCCGCGTCCACGTGCCGACCGAGACCGCGCGCGGGGTTTCCGTGCTGCGGTCCGGTTTCCGCGAGCTGCGCCAGACGCTCGCCGAGGCGAAGGCGTATCCGCTCACGCTCGCCTTCCTCGGCAGTTACCTGCTCTTCGCGGACGGCATCAACACCGTCGTCACGGTCTCGGCACAGTACGGGAAGGACGAGCTCCGGTTCTCCGACGAAGTGTTGATCATCACGGTGCTGGTGATCCAGTTCCTCGCCTACGCCGGCGGCGTCCTGCACGGCCTGCTCGCGCGGCGGCTCGGCGCGAAGCGGACGATCCTGGTCAGTCTCGTGCTCTGGGTCGTGGTGCTCGGCGGGGCGTACTTCGTGCAGCCGAGGCAGCCATTGCAGTTCTTCGCCGTGGCGATCGGCATCGGGCTGGTGCTGGGCGGGACGAACGCGCTGGCCAGGTCGCTGTTCAGCCAGATGATCCCGGCCGGGAAGGACGCCCAGTACTACTCGCTCTACGTCGTGGGCGAGAAGGGCACGTCGTGGCTGGGGCCGCTCGTGTTCGCCGGCGTGGGGCAGGCGACCGGGTCGTTCCGGCTGGCGATCATCGCGCTCGTGGTGTTCTTCGTGCTCGGGTTCGTGTTCGTCGCGCTGGTCCCGGTGCGGCGCGCGATCGCGGCCGCCGGCAACCGTCCGCCGGAGGTGCTGTGAGGCCCAGATAGGGTCGGGCGTCGTGACCGCTGCAGACGACGTTGTTCTCGAGGACCCCACCGACGCGCTTTCCGCGGCCCCGCCGGCCGGGGCCCGGCGCAACGGTCCCGCGCGGGGACGGCTGAAGTTCTGCTACGGCCCGATGGACTGCGGGAAGTCGACGCTCGCGCTGCAGATCGACCACAACCACGCGCGCCAGGGCCGCCGCGGGCTCGTGCTGGTCCGCCACGACCGGTCCGGCGCGCCGCAGATCACCAGCCGGATCGGCATCGCGCGGCGGGCGACCGAGGTCGCGACCGGCACCGACATCCGGGACCTGGTGCGCGAGCAGTGGGCGCGCGGGCAGCACGTGGACTACGTGATCGTGGACGAGGCGCAGTTCCTCTCCCCCGTCCAGGTCGACCAGCTGGCCGAACTCGCCGACGAGGCGGGCATCGACGTGTACTGCTTCGGGATCGCGACCGACTTCCGCAGCACGCTGTTCCCCGGGGCCGCCCGGCTGTTCGAACTCGCCGACGAACTGCAGCCGGTCCAGGTCGAGGTGCTCTGCTGGTGCGGGCTGCCCGGCCGGTTCAACGCGCGGGTCCGCGACGACGTGATTCTCCGTGACGGAGACACCGTTGTGGTAGCAGATACCGAACACTCCGTAGTTGAACCTTCAGCTTCAGCACGGTCTGATGCCGAAATGGTCACGGTCCGTTATCAGGTACTGTGCCGTCGGCACTTCCGCTCGGGGGATCTGGGACCCGCTGCCGCCCAGCACGGTCAGTTACGGTTGTCCTAGAGCTAACCTAACTAGCCCGACTGGGGGATATCCGCACTAAGAAGGCGGTATCCGCGTCACGTCAGAGGGCGAAACGACTCCCTCTGGAGGAAGCTGAAGACCACGGGTGACGCAGCTCATCGTGAGCAGCGACATGGGGCGCCGGGAATCTCTCGGATGCCTCGTTCGTTGCATAGGGTGAGCATCACCCTGGCTCCACCCGGAGCTGACTGAAAGGAATCCCACTATGGCCGACCGTGTTCTCCGTGGAAGCCGGCTGGGAGCGGTCAGCTACGAGACCGACCGCAATCACGACCTCGCTCCGCGCCGTACCGTGCGCTACTCCTGCCCCAAGAACCACGAGTTCGAGGTGCCGTTCTCCGACGACGCCGAGATCCCGACGGTGTGGGAGTGCCGCCTGCACGGCAGCGAATCCGAGATCGTCGACGGCGGGCAGCCCGAGCAAAAAAAGGTCAAGCCCCCCAGGACCCACTGGGACATGCTGCTGGAGCGCCGCTCCATCCCCGAGCTCGAGGACCTGCTGAACGAACGTCTCGCCGAGCTCAAGGGACGCCGGACCAGCCGGTCCGCTTGAGCCTCGGCCAGTAGCTGGCTCCCACCACCGAACAGGAACGGCCCCCGCGACCTCCCCCCCGCGGGGGCCGTTTCGCGTCCGCGGCACGGGCGCGGCCAGCCAGTCCGACGCGGAGGCCGATCGCCGTCTGCGTTTCGGGGGCGGCTTCCTCGCGCGCACCGGGCCAACGCCCAGCCTTTCGCAGACCTCCACGGGTGTCGGCCGGGTTCAGGCGGCCGCGTCGGCGCGGGCCTGCCGCCAGCGCGGGCTGTCGACGTAGTGGTTGTCGTACTGCTCGGACGACGCCGCGATCTCCTTCGGGTCCGCCTCGCCGCGGGCCACGCGGTCGAGCAGCCGGTAGTAGTCGAAGCGGTCCATGCCGGGAGTGAAGACCACCAGGACGTCGGCGGCGGAGCCCGCGGCCGGGCCGAAGGCGTGCGGGACGGTCGGCGGCACGGCGAGGAAGTCGCCGGTTTCGAGGGTGTGCAGGTCGTCGCCCGCCAGGACATGGAGTGCGCCGCCGAGGACGAAGAAGAACTCGGTCGCGCGGGTGTGGAAGTGCGCCGGGGTGCCGAAGACGCCCTCGTTCAGGGTGGCGCGGTTGGTGGTGAAACCGCCGGAGTCGGCCAGCAGCGTGATCAGGCTGCCGGGAGCGTCGGAGAGGACTTCGGCGGCGGCGGCGCGGATCAGGGTGGTTTCGGACATCGGTTCCTCCTCGGTGGAGCTGGCTGACAAGGACTACTTTTCCGTCGCTGAGCTGGGCGAACAACGACGAAGTGCGCATCGGTTGATAAGCTCTGGGTTATCGATCGGAGGCGTGGGTGGAACACCGGGACATCGAGGTTTTTCTCGCGCTCGCCGAGGAGCTGCACTTCGGCCGGACCGCTGAACGGCTGCGCGTGTCGCAGGCGCGGGTCAGCCAGTCGGTCAAGACGATGGAGCGCCGGATCGGGGCGCGGTTGTTCGACCGCACCAGCCGGCGGGTCTCCCTCACTCCGCTCGGTCGCGGGCTGGAGGCCGACATCCGGCCCGCTTACCGGCAGCTGCTGGCCGGGATCGAGCGTGCGGTGGCGGCGGGACGCGGCGTCGAAGGGACCTTGCGGCTCGCTTTCGAGGCTCCGGCGGTGGCGAACCTGATCTTCGACGTCACGGGCGCTTTCCGGGCCCGGCACCCGAGCTGCGAGGTCGACATCAGCGAGGCGCCGTTCGAGGACCCGCTCGCCACGCTCCGCTCCGGCGAGGCCGACCTGGCCGTGGTCCTGCTGCCGGTCGCCGACCCCGCGATCACGACCGGACCGGTCGTGCACACCGAGCCGATGGTGCTCGCGGTCGCGTCCGGGCATCCGTTCGCCCGCCGGGAGTTCGTCACCTTGGAGGATCTCGGCCGCGACACGGTCCTGCGCGCCGCGCACCCGCCGCCCGCCTACTGGCGGGAGCCGCCCGAGCCGTGGACGACGCCCGCGGGCGTTCCGGTCACCCGCGGGCGCGCCTATCGCACCTTTCAGGAACTTCTGCTGGTCATCGGCGCGCGCGAAGGAATCTGCCCGTTGGCCGCGCACGCCGCGGAGTACTTCGCGCGACCGGGCATCGCCTTCGTGCCCTTCCGCGACGCTCCGCTGGCGCAATGGGGATTGATGTGGCGCAGCGCCGGGGAGACCGCGCTGGTCAAGGCGTTCGCAACGACAGCCGCCGAGCTCCGGCCTTAGCCACAGCCCACACCGCGAACGCGCACCCGGCGAACGCCGCGCCCAGGATGCTGGAGCCGGTCCAGCCCGCCGCCGAGAACGCGGTGGTCGTCGTGGCCGCGCCCAGGGCAGAGCCAAGCGAGTAGAAGATCATGTAGCCGCCGATGACACTGCTCGTGCGGTCCGGATGCGCCGTGGTGAGCAGGTGCTGATTGCTGACATGCACTGCCTGCACAGCGAAATCGAGCACCAGCACGCCCACGCCCAGCAGCCACAGCGACGGCCGCCCGACTGCCAGCCACGACACCGCGAGCAGGACCAGCGCTCCGCCGGTGACGAGGCTCGCGTGTCCCCCGTCCGCCCAACGTCCCGCGCGGGCGGCACCGAGCGCGCCTGCCAGACCCACCAATCCGAACAGGCCGATCTGCGCGGTGCTCAGGTTCCACGGGGCGGCGGCGAGGGGCAGCGACAGGCCGCTCCACAGCGCGCCGAACGAAGCGAACAGGAAGAACGCGATCAGTCCCCGCGAGAGGAACAGCGGCTCGCGGAAGAGGCCGCCCAGCGACGTCAGGACCTGGCGGTAGGTGGTGCCGTCGCGGCGCGGGTCGGGCGGCATCGTCTTCAGGACGAGACCGGCGAGTGTCACCAGCAGCACCGCGAGTGCGACGTAGACGCTGCGCCAACCCCACAGTTCGGCCAGCGCACCGGCCGCGACGCGTGCGCCGAGGATGCCGATGACCACGCCGGAGGTCACGACGCCGAGCGTGCGGCCGCGTTCGTCCGAAGTGGACAATGCGGCGGCGTAGGCGACTGTCGTCTGCACGACCACCGCGAACAGGCCCGCGAGCGCTAAACCGGTTAGCAGCAGCCAAGTTTGGGTGGCGGCTGCGGCGAGCGCCGTGCCCACGGCGGTCAGCAGCAGGTGCCCGGCGATGAGCTTGCGGCGGTCGACGAGATCGCCGAGCGGGACCAGCACGGCGAGTCCGGCCAGGTAGCCGAGCTGTCCGGCGGCGACGATCCAGCCCAGTCCGGCGTCCGGCACGCCCAGGTCTCCGCCGATTTCGGCCAGAACCGGCTGAGCGGCGTAAATGCTCGCGACGGCGACCGCGCACACTGCGGCGAACACCGTCCGGCGGCCCGTGGTGAGGCCCATGACTCCCCCAATCAGTAGCTAATTGCAACTGATCGCACCGTACGGCAGAATGGTTTCAAAGAGCAACTCATCAAGGAGGCGCGCCCGTGGGCGAGAACTCGGCCTGGACCGACCCGTCGTGTCCGGTGGCCCGCACCCTGGACCTCGTCGGCGACCGGTGGAGCCTGCTGATCGTCCGCGACGCGATGGACGGCGCGCGGGCGTTCACCGACTTCCAGCAGCGCACCGGCATCGCCCGCAACATCCTCACCGACCGGCTGCGCCGCCTGGTCGAGCGCGGCGTCCTCGACCGGCAGACCGCCGAGTCCGGCAAACGGCAGGTCTACTCGCTCACGCAGGCCGGGCGCGATCTGTTCACCGTCGTCGTCGCGCTCCGGCAATGGGGCGAGCGGCACGCCTTCTCCCCCGGCGAAGACCACTCGGTGCTCGTCGACGAGGCCGGTCAGCCGGTTCCGCCGCTCATGCCGGTCGCGGCGAGCGGCGCCGCCGTCGACGTCGGGACGACCTCGGTGCGCAAGGTTCGCTGAATTCCGCCTGCCCCTTGCTCCGGGGACACGACGGGCCTATTGTCAACGTACTGCTTGATAAAGAGATCGGTTGATAAAGATGTCCGTTGACAACGTCGAGGACCGGCTGGACCGGGCGTTCACCGCGCTGGGAGACCCGATCCGGCGTGCGCTGATCGCCCGGCTCTCGCGCGGCGAAGCGACCGTGAACGAACTGGCCGAGCCGTTCCCGGTGACGAAACAAGCGGTGTCGCGGCACGTCCAGGTGCTGGAGGCGGCCGGGCTCATCACGCGCAGCCGCGACGGCCAGCGCCGCCCGTGCCACCTCAACGCCGCCGCTCTCGAAGAGCTCACCAGCTGGATCGACGCCTACCGGCTGACCCGCGAACGCGAGTTCCGCCGCCTCGACAGCATCCTCGAAGAGGCCAGTGCCCTCGAAAAGACCAAGGAGCAAGACCGATGACCGCGACCACCATCAGCGCCCAGCCCGGCAGCCCGTTCATCGAGGTCGTCCGCGATTTCGACGCGACCCCCGCGCAGTTGTTCCGCGCCTTCACCGACCCTGACCTGTTCACCCGCTGGCTGGGTCCGCGCGACATCGAGATGCGCATCCTGGAGTTCGACGCGCACTCCGGCGGGGCGTACCGCTACGTGCATCGCGACTCCGACGGCGGCGAGTACTTCTTCCACGGCGTCTTCCACGCGGTGGAGAGCGCCGAGCGGATCGTCCAGACCTTCGAGTACGAGGGCGCGCCGGGCAACGTCAGCCTGGAGAGCATGACCTTCGAGGACCTCGACGGCCGGACGCGGCTGCGGACCCGGTCGGTCTTCCCGAGCGTCGAGGCGCGCGACGCCATGGTCGCGAGCGGGATGGAGCGCGGGATCCGCGATTCGATGGACCAGCTCGGCGAACTCGCGCGCGACGCGGACCGGCCGGGAGCGAGCCGGGTGGTCGTGGACATCTCGATGTCGCTGGACGGCTACGTCACCGCCCCGGGAGCCGGTCCCGACCACGGGCTCGGCATCGGCGGAGAACCGTTGCACGCCTGGGTTTCCGAGCCGACGCCGCGCGATTCGGAGATCCTGCACCGGTCGTTCACCGACACCGGGGCGGTGGTCATGGGCCGCGCCATGTTCGACGTCGTGGACGGCCCCAACGGCTGGGCCGACGAGGACGGCTACGGCGAGGGCGAGGACCGGATCCCCGCGCCGCCGGTGTTCGTCGTCACCCACGCCCGGCCCGAAAAAGTGCGGCTGGGCGAGCGGTTCCGGTTCGTCACCGACGGCCTCGAAAGCGCGATCGAGCAGGCTCGCGCGGCCGCAGGCGGAAAGAACGTCACCGTGGGCGGCGGCGGGTCGATCGCGTCGCAGGTCCTGTACGCCGGATTGGCGGACGTGCTGCGGATCCACCTCGCGCCGATCGTCCTCGGCGACGGAACCCCGTTGTTCCCCCAAGGAAATCCCGGGCCGGTGCGCCTCGAGCCGCTCGGTGCGGTGTCGACGCCGGGCGCCGAACACCTCACCTACCGCGTCCTGAACTAGAAAACCGTCAGCCTCGGCCCAGCAGCTTCTTCAGCTGGGCCAGGCGGCGCTGCACGCCCCACTCCGCGACCCGGAAGAACGCCTCGGACATGATGCCGCCGCTCATCTTCGACACGCCGATCTCCCGGTCGGTGAAGGTGATCGGCACCTCGACGATGTCGAACCCGGCGTCCGCGGTGCGGCGCGTGAGGTCGATCTGGAAGCAGTAGCCGTGCGAGGCGACGTCGTTCAGCGCCAGCTTCTCCAGCACCGGACGGCGGTACACGCGGAAACCCGCGGTCATGTCCGCCACCTTGATGCCCAGCGCGATCCGCGAGTACAGGTTCGCCCCGCGCGAGAGCAGGGTCCGGCGCAGCGGCCAGTTCACCGTGCTGCCGCCGGGCACGTACCGCGACCCGATCGACAGGTCCGCGTCGCCGACCGCGTCCAGCAGGCGCGGCAGGTCCTCCGGCGCGTGCGAACCGTCGGCGTCCATCTCCACGAACGTCGCGTAGTCGCGCTCCATCCCCCAATGGAACCCGGCGATGTAGGCCTTGCCGAGGCCCTCCTTCGCGGTGCGGTGCAGCACGTGCACCCGCTTGTCCCCGGCCGCGCGCTCGTCGGCCAGCTCCCCCGTGCCGTCCGGGCTGCCGTCGTCGACGACGAGCACGTCGACGTCCGGAAGTGCCTTGTGGAGCCGGTCCAGCACCGGGCCGAGGTTCTCCCGCTCGTTGTAGGTCGGGATCACCACCAGCACCGGTTCGATCGTTTCGGCCCCCCGCGGCGCCTGCGCCATCCGTCTCCTCCGCATCCGGCGAGTCAGCCCGCCGTTTCCCCTGCTGTGGTCCCCGTTGTCACTGTCTTGCCGGTACCGCGCCGGGTGCGAAAACGGAGCACGAACCCGCCGGCGACACCCGCGATCGCCAACGCCAGCAGTCCGTACTCCGTCCACGCACCGATTCGATCCGACAGCGTAGTCTGCGTGCGCAGCGGCACGCGCCCGACCAGGGCATCCGCCGTGAAAAGCCCGGTGGAGCTGGTGATCGTCCCGTCCGGGGCGACCAGCGCGCTCACCCCGGACACCGCCGACACCACCACCGCGCGCCCGTGTTCGACCGCGCGCAGCCGCGCCATCGCCAGCTGCTGGTAGCTCATCTCCCCCGGCCCGTACCACGCGTTGTTCGTCGGCACGACGAGCAGTTCGCCGCCTGCGTTCGCCGCGTCGCGCGCGGGGCCGTCGAACGCCGACTCGTAGCAGATGAACACGCCGATCTTGGCTCCCGCGACCGACAGCGCGGCATTGGAGCCGTCGCCGGGCCGCATGTCGCGGGTGTCGTCGATGAACGGCGTCACCAGCCGCGCGATCGCGCGCGCGGGCACGTATTCGCCGAACGGCACCAGATCCTGCTTGACGTAACGCTGTCCCGGCCCGGTGTTCGGATCCCAGACGACAGCGGAGTTCTCCGCCGCCCCGTCCGGCGTGCGCACGAGCGCGCCGATGATCCCCGGGGCGCCGAAGGCCGACAGCATCTGGTCGACGCCCGGGTCGTCGCCGTCGAGCGGAGTGGAGGTTTCCGGCCACAGCACCAGATCCGGCTTCGGCACCTGTCCTGATTGGACCTTCTGCAGCAGCCGGGAGCTTTCGGCGAGAGCGTTCGCGCGCAGCACCCCGCGCTGTCCCTGCAGAGCCAGTCCGATGTCGGGTGCGTTGCCCTGCACGGAGGCGACGGTGAGCGAACCGTTCTGCGCCTCGGTCCCGATCGTCGGCCACACCGCGAGCCCGGCCGCGGCGGGAAGCACGGTGAACACAGCGGGCCACACCAGCGCGCGGTCCCAGGCTTTTCGCGTGCGCCACAGGTTGCTTATCACCGCTGCGAGCCCGAAACCGGTGAGCACGACGGCGAAACCGACCAGCGGCGCGCCGCCGACCGACGCCAGCGACAGGAACGCGCCCTCGGGCTGGCTGAACGCGACCCGGCCCCACGGGAACCCGCCGAACGGGAACCACGTGCGCGGCGTCTCGAGCGCGACGAACACCAGAGCGCCCCAGAGCGGCGCCAGCGGCAGCCGCGCCACGACCCGGATCAGCCACCCGGCGAGTCCGAAGTAGAGCGACAGCGCGAACGACAGCGCCAGCCACGGCAGCGGCCCGAAATCGCGGCCGAGGAAATCCTGCAGCCACACCAGCAGCGGCACGAAGAACGCCATGCCGAACACGAAGCCGTACCCGAACGCGCCCCGGAACGACCGTCCACGAAGGACCAGCGCGAACGCGGCGAACGCGATCGGGGCCAGCCACCACAGCGGGCGCGGCGCGAAGCTGAGGTAGTAGCCGTAGCCCGTCGCCGCCGTCGCCAGGACGCGCGCGAGCCAGGGCTTCCACGCCCGCTTTCGCTTGGTCTTGTGCGGAACGCCCGAATCGGCGTCCGCCACGCTCACTGCCACACCCGGAACTCTAAGCGGCCGGTGTGAACTCGTCGTAGATGACCGTCCCGCCGCGGACGGTGCGCAGGCAGCGCGGCAGCGGCGCGCCCGGCTCCAGCCTCGGCAGCGGCGGCACGCCCGAACGCGGGTCGGTGGACCAGCGCTGCACGCGGCTGTCGGCCGTGGCGACGACGAGGTCGGCCGCGTCCCAGATCGCGTAGTGCGCGGGCGCGCCGGGGACGAGGCTGCCGGTGACGCCGTCGTTGACGCCTGCCGCGCGGTGTCCGGCGCGCGTGTGCGCGGTGAACGCGGCGCGGGCGGAGAGACGCGCTTCGGGAGTGTGGTGGTGCACAGCCGCGCGTACGGCGGCCCACGGGTCGACCGCGGTCACCGGGGCGTCGCTGCCGAAGGCGAGCACGACTCCTTCCGCAGCGAGCTGCGCGAAGGGGTTCAGCGCTGTCGCGCGGGCGCCTAGGCGTTCGGAGTACATGCCGGAGTCGCCGCCCCAGGCTTCGTCGAACAGCGGCTGCACGGACGCGACGACGCCCCATCCGGCGAGTGCGCGCGCCTGGTCCTGGGTGACCATCTCCAGGTGCTCCAGCCGGTGGTGCCGCGCGGCGAGGGAACGCTGGCCGACCTGCTTCTCGGCGAGGCGGAACCCCTCGACCACCTCGCCGACGGCGGCGTCGCCGATGACGTGGAAGCCCGCCTGCAGCCCGGCTTCGGTGCAGGCGACGAGGTGGTCGGCGATGACCGCGGCGTCGGCGTAGAGGGAGCCGGAGGTGCCGGGCTCGTCGGAGTACGGCGCGGTGAGGGCTGCGGTGCGGGAGCCGAGGGCTCCGTCCACGAAAAGGTCTCCGGCGACGCCGTGCGCGCCGAGGCGGCGGGCGGTGTCGAGGGCGTTCAGCTCGCCCCAGTAGCCGACGACCTCAGGCAGGGTCGGGTCGGTCAGCGCCAGGAGGTCGGCGAAGTCTTCCTCGCCGGAGATGTCCGGGCCCGCGCATTCGTGCACCGACACGATCCCGCGCGCGGCGGCCGTCGCGAGGAACGCGCGCTGGGCTGCCTGGCGCTGCGCCCGGGTGACCGCGTCCCGGGCGGCTCCGCGGACGAGGTGGTGGGCGGCGCGGGTGAGCGGGCCGTCTGCGGACCATCCCGCGGCGGACTCGACACCGGGCGCGAGTTTCGTGAGCGCGCTCGAGACCAGCGCGGAGTGGACGTCGACGCGGCTCAGGTAAACGGGCGTGTCCCCGGCAGCGGCGTCGAGTTCGGCGCGGCTCGGGAGTCGCTGGTCGGTCCAGGACGACTCGTCCCAGCCGTGCGCGAGCAGGACCTGCCCGGGAACGACGGCCCCGCGCACCGCGGCGAGCAGGTCGGCGGAGCTGCGGACCGCGGTCAGGTCGAGGCCGGTCAGGTGCAGGCCGGTGGAGGTGGCGTGCACGTGCGCGTCCACGAACGCCGGCGCGACGAACGCCCCGCCCAGGTCGACCACCTCGGCGTCCGGGTGCAGCGCGCGGGCCGGGGCGTCCTGGCCGACCCACACCACCGTGCCGCCGGAAACCGCCATCGCGGTGGCGTCCGGGGAGGACGGGGTGTAGACGCGGCCGCCGAGCAGGAGCGTGGTGCTGTCGTTCACTCCCCGAGTCTCCCGCCTGGTCCCCCGAGCAGGGCAGACCGGGTCATCCTGCAGAAAGATTTACGGTCGACTAACGTTATGGCAGGATATTTTCACGCGTTCCCGACGACTAGGAGTACAGATGACTGCGATCCAGGAACCTGTGCCGACTGCCGCCGCCTTCGACCAGCCGTACGAGTACGTCCGCGCAGAGTTGGCAGAACCCGACTGGCGCCGCTTCCCCGGCTGGCACGACGTCACCGAGGCAGAGTGGCGGGACGCCCAGTGGCAGCGCGTGCACTGCGTGCGCAACGCCAAGCAGCTGCGGGCTCTGATGGGCGACCTGCTGGAGGAGCGGTTCTACGAGGACCTGCTCGCCGACCAGCGCGAGATGGCCACGATGTCGATGCTGCTGCCGCCGCAGATGATCAACACGATGGCCCCGCACGCGGGCACCGACCCGGCGAAGGTGACCGAGGCGTTCTACGCCGACCCGATCCGCCGGTACATGCTTCCCGTGCGCAGCGACCGAGACCCGGCGTGGCCCAGCCACCCGCACGCCGAACGCGACTCGCTGCACGAGGCCGAGATGTGGGTGGTCGAGGGGCTCACCCACCGCTATCCGACGAAGGTGCTGGCCGAGATGATCTCGACCTGCCCGCAGTACTGCGGGCACTGCACCCGGATGGACCTCGTCGGCAACTCGACCGAGCAGGTCGAGAAGCACAAGCTCGCGCTCAAGCCGGTCGACCGGCAGGACGCCATGATCGACTACCTGAAGCGCACCCCCGGCGTCCGCGACGTGGTCGTCTCCGGCGGCGATGTCGCCAACGTGCCGTGGCCGCAGCTGGAGTCCTTCTTGATGCGGCTGATGGACATCGAGACAGTGCGCGACATCCGCTTGGCCACGAAGGCGCTCGCGGCGCTGCCCCAGCACTGGCTGCAGCCGAAGGTGACTGAGGGGCTGCAGCGGGTCGCCCTTACGGCACAGGCCCGCGGGGTGAACCTGGCTATTCACACGCACGTGAACCACGCGCAGTCGGTGACGCCTTTGGTCGCGGAGGCGGCGCGGACGGCGCTGCAGGTCGGTGTGCGGGATGTGCGGAATCAGGGTGTGCTGATGCGCGGGGTCAATGCGACTCCGGCGGCGCTTTTGGATCTTTGCTTTGCCTTGCAGGGTGAGGCCAACATTTTGCCTTACTATTTCTATATGTGCGACATGATCCCGAATGCGGAGCACTGGCGGGTTTCCGTGCATGAAGCGCAGGAACTTCAGCGCTCGATCATGGGCTACCTGCCCGGCTACGCGACCCCGCGGATCGTCTGCGACGTCCCCTATGTCGGGAAGCGATGGGTGCACCAGCTCGCCGAGTACGACCGTGACCTGGGGATTTCCTACTGGACCAAGAACTACCGGACCGGGATCGAGCACGAGGACCCGGAGGCGTTGCAGCGCAAGTACCCGTACTACGACCCGATCCAGACGCTGCCCGAGGCTGGGCAGAAGTGGTGGGCCGACCAGAAGACCCGCTAACCCCGAGCGCATGATCCCGAGCGCTTGCCGACGCTTGGGCGACAGACCTGCAAGCCACGGCTGACCGCCACGGGATCCGCGCCCTGCCGTAGGCGAACCGCGCAGGGGAAGAAGACTTCAAAGTGGTGCCTGGCCAGCGGATATGCCGTCGGCCAGGCACCTGCCAACGTGCCGCGACGTGGCCGTCGGCGCGGTGAAACAGTTCGACCTGCCCGACCGTGCGAGCCCTGACTCGGCTGTGAGAACACACCCAGGACGTCCGCGATTCCGATCGGCGGATGGCCCGGAAACGGCCCAGATGATCCACAGTGGACACTCGCGCAATACTTCCGGACGACCGGCACGAGTGGCTATATTCTGCCGTCCGGAAAGCAAAGGTCCGACTATTTCGAGCCCGTTCGAGCGCGATAGTTTCCGGAATGCTTGCATGGATGACACTAGGTGAATTCACCCCGACTATGCGCTCCACTGCATCGACCATTTCCGAGGTGCCTGCAATAGCGTTCGCCCCGAAAGAAGGCGAGATTACTCTGAGTAGTTTCGCCACAGCGCGAAGTTCGCCGGGGCTGAACAGTTCTGGCTCCCGGTCCGGCCGAACCGCGGGCGTTTGGCGTGCGCAGGGGCCAACTGTCCGAGGCCTGGCGTTCGCTGACTCCCGGGACCGGCTGGCCGACCGGTGCCGCGACCTAGCCTCGTTGCCGCCCGCGCACTGCCTGACCGCCACCAGGATACGGTCGCCGCGACCTGGTCCCGTTCAGTCGATCACTCCGACCAGTCGCACCCCGCAGCCACGGGCAGCACCCTCCTCGACCTGGCTAGCTGTCTCGACTCGGTGGCATCCCGTCCGCGGCAGTTCGCCACCGAAGCTGTCGCCGAACTGCCGCTGAATAGCGTGGGACGCAGGATCGACACGGAACAGGTCCGCGAACCGGCGCGCAACACAGCAGTTCGGCTTCCGTCGCCGGTCGCAGCGGCAACGCTCCGCCAAGTTCCTGTCCCGCGACTCGGGCCCGTTCCTTGGCCTGCATTACGGCTGCGGTTGTCGCTGGTCTCGCGGGGAGACCGAGACCAGCCGCCAGCGCGGCGTCCACCGGCGCCACTCTCCTTCGAACGCGCGGCGCGCCACCGCCACCGCACGGTCAACGTCCTCGGCATCCCCTTGCGCGATCGAGCAAAGCGAGTCCCCGGTCGCCGGGTTGAGCACCTCGATCCGGCGACCGGAGGCGGCATCCGCCCATTCGCCGCCGATGAGGTTCTTCTTCGCCCCCGCGACGAACTGCGGTACCACAAGTGCCGGGCCTGCGGACATTCGTTGTCCCATAGCGCTTTCCGCCTTCACGCACAGCTCGGGACGACCAAGAGCTTCGTCCGGGAACGAGTCTCCGGCGACATTAAGCGGCGCTGACAGAGCGGTCAATTTCCGTTTTTCGAAGCGGTGCTTCGGGAAAACCGAAGTGTCTCAGCCGTCCACCAGGCGGGTCTGTCCAGCCCAGTACTTCGCGCGCAGTTCCCGCCGCAGCAGTTTGCCGGACGAGTTCTTCGGCAGTGCGTCCGCGAACTCGACACGGCGCGGTTTCTTGTACCCCGCGATCGACTCCCGGCAGGCGGCGAGCACCTGTTCCTCGGTCAGATCGCTGCCCGGTTCCCGCACGACGACAGCGAGGACGCTTTCGCCCCACCGCGGATCCGGGACCCCGACCACAGCGGTCTCGGCGACCCCGGGCAGCGCGCCGATCACTTTCTCCACCTCGCTCGGGAAAACGTTGAACCCGCCGGAAACGATGAGGTCGCGTTTGCGGTCCACGATGTACAGGTAGCCGTCGGACATCCGGCCGATGTCGCCGCTGCTCGCCCAGGAATCCGGCCGCAGGAACGCCGCGGTTTCCTCTGGCTGGCGCCAGTAGCCGGTCATCATCATGTCGCCGCGGATCCAGATTTCGCCGCTCTCCCCAGGCGGCGCGTCGTTGCCGTCCGCGCCGACGATCCGCACCTCGATGTACGGGGTGACGCGGCCCGCCGAGGCGAGCCGTTCCGGGGCGGGCTCCGCCGGATCGAATTTGTGGTCCTCTTGCGACAGACTGGACACCGGCATCGGCAGTTCGGTGAGCCCGTAGCTCTGGACGAACACGTCGCCGAACCCGGCGATCGCGCGCGCCAGCTTCGCCGGTGCGATCGCCGAGCCGCCGTAGATGATCGTTCGCATCGAGCTGACAGCGTGGTCACCGTGGTCGCCGCGTTCGAGTTCGTCGGTCAGCATCGTGAGGATCGTGGGCACGATCGGCATGGCGGTCACCCGGTACTTTCCGATCGCTTCCACCGCCTCACGCGCGTCGAACTCCGCGGCGAACAGCTGCCGGGCGCCGCGGACGGTGTACACCAGCCCGTACCAGCCGGCCAGATGGCTGAGCGGCGCGATCTGCAGCATGGTGTCCCGGTCGGTGATCGGCGGCAGTTCGACCATCATGTTGCGGATCGTGGCGAGGAGGCTCCGGTGCGTGTGCATGACGCCCTTGGGCCGTCCGGTCGTTCCCGACGTGTACGGCATCCAGGCCAGGTCCTCCCGCTCCGCCGGAGCGGGAGGGACGGGATCGTGCTCGGCCAGCTCGGCGACTGACCTGGTGCTGACGACTTTCGCCTCGACACCGGCCGCGCGCAATGCTGCGTCCAACTCGGTGACACGGTCCGCGTCGGCGACCACGACGCGAGCCGCGCAGTCCTCGGCTATCTCGGCGATTTCCCGGGCATGCAAGCGGAAACTCACCGCGACCCGGACGAAACCTCCCCAGAACAGGGCATGGTCGACGACGACGTACTCCGCGCAGTTGCGGGCGGCGATCAGGACTCGGTCGCCGCGGCCGAGTCCCAGCCCGGCGAGCCCTCCGGCGAGGCCCGCGGCCAGGTCCCGCAGGCGGCCGAAGGACGTTTCCGTCCCGTCGGCGTGCACGAGCGCGGTCTGTCCGGAATGGACGTCGTAAGTCCGTTGCAGCAGCGAGGAGACGGTCGGACCAGGGAGTTCGAAGCTCACGTTCACCCTCCAACACGAGAACCGGCAAGGGGGACCACACACAGCCGACGCGTACGGAATATTTCATATGCAAGTCGCCGGATGTCAAGGGTCAGGACATCCGGCGGCGCACCTGGCTGCGTTGCCCGGTCGTCCCGCGGTTCATCCCGACCAGGCCTTGTGCGCGCGGATCGAGACCGAACGCCGCCGGGAAATCCGGTCCCGGACCCGCCGCGGTGAGGCCGCCGTCGACAACGAGCGTCTGACCGGTGACGAATTCCGCCGCCGGGCCTGCCAGGTAGCCGACCGCGCGGGCGATGTCCTCGGGCTGGCCCCAGCGCGGCCACGGCTGGCCGGGTGGGCTGGCTGCCGCCAACGCGTCGCCGCGGGCCGATTCGAGCAGCGGGGTCCGGACGAGCCCTGGGCAGACCGCGTTGACCCGGATCCGCTGCGGAGCCAGTTCGACGGCCGCGGACATCGTCAGGTTCAGGACAGCGGCTTTGGCGGCGCAGTAAGCGGTCGAGGCGAGCGTCGCGCCGCTGTACGCGGCGGCCGAGCCGATGTTGACGATGCTCGCCCCTGCGGTCATCACGCGCGCCGCGTGCTTGATCCCGAGGAAGGTGCCGCGGGTCAGGACCGCGAAGGTGAAGTCCCAGTCCTCGACCTCGATCTCGGTGACCGGGCCGAACGCGCCGCCCAGCCCGGCGTTGTTGACCAGGACGTCCACCTGCCCGAAGCGGTCGATCGCGGCCGCCACCACGGCGGCGACATCCCGCTCCTGGCTGACGTCCGCGGGCACGGCCAAGCCGCCCGCCTGCTCGGCCGTTTCCTGGGCGGCGCGCGAGTTCAGGTCGGCGACCACCACCCGGTATCCCTCGGCGGCCAGGTGCAGGACGGTGGCGCGGCCGATGCCGCTTCCGCCGCCGGTGACGATCGCGACCGGTCCTGGCTGCGGCGTCACAGGTTGTAGCCGCGTTTGCGCAGCAGCGGCAGGACGTGGTCACGGATCTGCTGAACGCCCTTGTGCGGGTCGAAGAAGCACAGCGCGACCTGCTCCACGCCGGACTCGTACAGGTCGATCAACTGGTCGGCCACCGTCTCGTAGGAACCGAACAGCTGGTAGGCGCCCATCCCCATGCCGAGGCCCTCGTAGTGCTGCTTGCCGATGCCCAGGTACGGGTCCTGATTCGCGCCGCTCTTGGAGCGGCCCTCGCCGAACTGGTCCTCGGTGACCTCCTGCCGTTCGCTGTTCATGATGTGCCCGCTGCGCGTCAGCCAGACCTCCAGCGCGTCGCGGTCGATCTCGCTGCGCATCCACTCCGTCGTCTCGGCGGCCTTGGCGTCGGTCTCGTCCATCACGACGTAACACATCGCGCAGATCCGTACCTTGCGCCCGTGTTCGGCGGCCATCGCGTGAATTTTCGCCGCACGCCTGGCATAGCCGTCCAGATCCTTGTCGTCGGCGGTGATGAACAGTGCGTCGCATTGCCTCGTCGCGAAGTCGAGACCGATGTCGGACCCGGCCGCGCAGATCAGCAGCGGCCGAGGGCGGCTCGTCGGGAGCGGGTCGATCTGCGCGCCGTGGAACTGGAAGTACTCGCCCTCGAAGTCGACGGGTTCTTCCGAGGACCACAGATGCTTCAGCGCAGTCACGAGTTCGTCCGCGATCGCGTAGCGGACCTGCTGCGACGGCGGGCCGACGAGCCCGAACTGGGCGTAGTCGACGGCGTTCTGCCCGGCCACGATGTTCACGCCGAGCCTGCCGCCGGAGAGGTGGTCCATCGACGCGGTCATCTTCGCCAGCAGCAGCGGCGGGATCTGGTATCCCACGTGGATCGTCGTGTAGATGCCGATCCGTTCGGTGATCGCAGCCGAACCGGTCGCCGCGGTCGCGAAGTCCAGCTGCGAGTTGTTCCAGCGGGTCGCCCCGTCGTAGCCGCTCCACATCCCGTACTGCAGCTGGCTGTCGAACCCGGCTTCCTCGGTCGCGCGCAGCAGTTTCGCGGCGGACGGCCATTTCCAGAACTCCTGGTGCCGTTCCGGGTCGCTGAGCACGGCTTTGCTCGCCGACAGCCCGCTGCTGACGTTCCACGCGAACAGCGACAGGTGCATGTGCTTGTCGCGGTGCAGTTCCGGCTGTCCGCCCGGGTCGAACGGGCCGCGCAGGAGTTCGGCACGGGTGCCTGGCCGGGCACCGGGCGGGCGCTGGGACATGCTGCCTCCTCAGTTAAGACTGACCGGTTGGTATCTGGGACCTAAAACTCGCCGGAGCATCGGTCAACGGACCGATGAGGCGCGCAGGCATCGGCCGCGCACGAGGTCAGCGGCCTTCTCGCCGATCATGATGCTGGCCGCGTTGGTGTTGGCGGACACGACCGTCGGCATCACGGAGGCGTCCGCGACGCGAAGCCCGTCGATTCCGCGGACGCGCAGGTCGGGGTCGACGACCGCTTCGTCGTCGGTCCCGATCCGGGCGGTGCCGGAAAGGTGGAAGTAGCTGCTGATCGACTCCCGCACGGCCTGTTCCAGCTCCGCGCGGTCGAGGCGCAGCATCGCGGTCGTGTCCGACCGGCCGTCCCACTCGTCGAACGCGCCCGTACGCACGATCTCGTCGACCAGCTCCACTCCCCTGACGAGTTCGTCCAGGTCGCCGCGTTCCCGGACGTAGGCCGGGTCGATCAGCGGCGCGGCCAGCGGGTCAGCTGACGCCAGCCGCACCGAACCCCGGCTCGCCGGGCGCATGTGCCCGATCGCGAAAGTGAAGCTGTCCGGGGCGGGCTGCTGCCAGCTCAGGTGGTAGTCGAAGTTCATCACGCACAGGTTCAGGTCCGGTCCGTGGTCGGCGCCGTCGGTGCGGGCGAGCAGGGTGGCCCCGTCCATTCCGGTGGCCGTGAGCGGTCGCCGCGCGTGGTAACGGATACCGGCCAGCAGGATGTGGTCCTGGAGGTTGCGGCCGACACCCGGCAAGTCGCACATCGGTTCGACGCCCGCGGCCGCGAGTTCGTCCGCCGGTCCGATCCCCGACAGCAGCAGCAGGTGCGGCGAACCGACCGCACCGGCGCACAGGATCACCTCGCCCGCCGACACCGACTCACGGACACCGTCGCGCAGATACTCGACGCCGTGGCAGCGCCCGTCCCGGACGGTCAGCCGCAGCGCGGTCGACTGGGTGCGCACGGTCAGGTTCTGGCGAACCGTCGCGGGTCGCAGATACGCGGTGGCGGTGCTCTCGCGAGAACCGTCCAGGACAAGAGATTCCGGATGGCCGACGCCGGACATCTCCGCGGCGTTGAATTCGCCGGTTCGCTGGTGCCCCGCGCTCAGCGCGCCCTGGACGAACGCCTCGCCGAGGCGATGCGGCTCGCCGGGCGCTCGCGGCCGCAACGGACCACCGGTTCCGCGGTAACGGGGATCTCCGCCGGGAACATGCTCGGACCGCTGGAAATACGGCAGCACGCCCGCGTAGTCCCAGCCCTTCGCACCCAGGCTCGCCCAGTGGTCGAAATCGAGCCGGTGCCCGCGCAGATGGGTCATGCAGTTGATCGAGCCGGACCCGCCCAGCACCCGGCCGCGCGGTGCGGGATGCGCCCGGCCGGTCCCGGCCTGCGCCACCGTTTCGAAGCCCCAGTTCGCGTCGGTGTCCTGCAGTTCTTCCCAGCGCGCCGGATCCATGACGTCGGCCCGCCGTTCGTCGCCGCCCGCTTCGAGCAGCAGAACGGAAACGCCCGGGTCTTCGCTCAGCCGGGCGGCCACGACGCAGCCGGCGGATCCGCCGCCGACCACGACGAAGTCGAACTTGTCCATCGAACCGCCCTTTCACGTTGACAGGAAACGCTCCACCGCGGCAGCGGTCTCGTCGAACGCCGTCCAGAAAACCGCGTGCTGACCGGGCACCTGCACGATGTCGGCCAGATACGGCTCGTAGGCCGCGCGCTGTTCGGGAGTCACCAGGCCGAACTCGGGCGCGTAGATCAGCTGCGCCGGGCGGGTCAGGGTCTCCGGCGGCGGTGCGGGCGCGGCGAACTCGCTGAAGATCGACACGATCGCGGCCTGGCTGGTGCGCCGCTTGATCCGGCCGTCCGGCAGCCGGTCGAACTGGGTCTCGACCTCGGCCAGCAGTTCCGGGTCGATCTTCCGCTCGCCGGTGTTCTCCCGGCTGCCGAGGAAGTCCTCGACCGAATCCCACACGTCGCCGGTCAGCTCCTGCTCAGCCCGGTGCTGTGCCAGCTGCGGCGAGATCCGGATGACCGGCTCGATCAGCACCGCGCGGCCGATCTTCTCCGGCCGCCGCGCCGCCAGGTCCAGCAGCAGCCTGCCGCCGAAGGAGAAGCCGAGCCAGTCCGGCCGGTCCAGGCCCAGCGCGCCGACGGACTCGATCAGGTCGTCGGCGCAGGTGGCGTGTGTCCACGGCGGATTCCAGCCGGACCGGCCGTGCCCGCGCAGATCGAAGGCGATCACCCGGAACTGCCGCGCCCATCGTTTGGCCGCGACGCGCCGGAACTCCCCCGCGTGCGAACCGACGCCGTGCACGCAGACGAGCGGCGGTGCTTCGGGGTCGCCCCATTCGGAACGTTCGAGGATCATGCCCGCTCCGCCAGTACTTCCAGCCGCACCCGGTCCTCGTGCGGGAGCGCGGCGACCAGGGTGAGCCGGACCGGGTGCGCGTCCGCCGGGAACCATTCCGCCCAGGCGCCCCAGAAGTCGCCGCGGTACGAATCCTCGGACAGGTAGCAGGTCGCCTTCACGACGTCGGTCAGCGCGCAGCCGACACTCTCGAGACCGGCCTGCACGCCCGCCATCGCCGCGCGGATTTCCTCGGCCAGCGACCGCCTGCCGGGGTGCGGCTCGGGAATGGGAGAGCCCACGAACGCGAACTCGCCGGTGGAACGCACTTCGAATGCCGCGGTGTCAGTCATCGACGGCTGCCCTCACCTTCGGCAGGACCTCCTCGGCCAGCAGCCGCATGGTCCGCTCCACGCAGTGGTCGTTCTCGGTCAGCGACGGTGCGAGGACCCAGTGCGTCGCGTTGTTCGCGCGCGCGGACTGGATCATCTTCTCGGCCACCGTGTCCGGCGAACCGACGAGCAGATGGTCGCGTTCGAAAAGCAGGTCGAACGGCGGGGTCGCGCGGATCGCCGGATCGTCCGGGTCCTCGCCCTCGTCGAGCCAGACCTTGATGCCGCGCACCTTCTCGATGTAGGCGAACGAGCTGGTCACCTCGGGTTCGGCCAGTTCGCGCGCTTCGGCGTCGGTCGGGGCGATCAGGCATCCGCGCAGCACCGCCGATCCGTTCTGCAGCGGGGCTCCGCCGCCGCGCTCCGCTTCGTCCTGATAGGACGCGTTGAGTCCGTTGAGAATCCCTCGGGTCGGGAACCAGGTGATGGTCTTCAATCCTTGCTGGGCCGCCGAGACGAAACCGCCGGTGGTGTCGGTGACGCTGTAGAGCGGCGGACCGCCTGTCTGATGGGGGCGCGGGATGACGGCCATGCCGGTCGCCTTGCCGCTCTCGTCGGTGTACTCGCTCGGGCCGCCTGGCCATTTCGTGTCTGGGTGTGGGTATTCGAAGCGCTCGCTGCTCCACTTCAGCGGATCCTGCGCCCAGGCGGCGCGCAGGAGGCCGAGCCGTTCGGCGAAGATCGCCTTGCTGCGGGCGTCGGCGGAGCGGTCCGCCTCGGCGTTGAGGTTGATGATCTCCGCTTGCAGGATGCCCCGGCTGAGCGCGACGTCCAGCCTGCCGCCGGTCATCTGGTCGAGCATCGCCAGGTCCTCGGCGAGCCGGATCGGGTGCCACGCCGGGAGGATGACCGCCGCGATCCCGATCCGGATCCGGCGGGTGCGGCTCGCCAGGTCGGCCAGCAGCAGCGCGGGGTTCGGCGACTGGTCGACGCCCATGTGGTCGAAGTGGTGCTCGCCGATCCAGATCCCGTCGATGCCCAGCTCGTCGGCGAGGACGAATCGTCGTCGCGCCTGTTCCAGGACTTCGTGCCAGGGCCGCGCGTCGTCCTTGTTCTCCAGCGCGTGCAGAAGGTCGACTCTCACGATTCCGCTCCCCGGTAGGCGATCGCGTCGATCTGCACGCGACAGTCGCCCGCGACGCCGAGCGCGACCGTGCAGCGAGCCGGGTACGGACCGGGCGCGAACACGTCGCGGTAAGCCTGAACGAACTCCATCCGATCGGTCTCCTCGCGGACGTAGCAGGTGGTTTTGACGATGTCGCCCAGGCCGCAGCCGGCCTGCGCGAGCTGGTCTTCCAGCAAGGCCAGCACCACGCGGGTCTCCTCGCCGACGGTGCCCGCCTCCGGGACCCGGCGCATCGTCGCCGGGTCGATCGCGATTCCGGAGGCGAACGCGAAATCCCCGCTCGCCGAACCGCCAGCGGAACCCGGATGCTTTCGCTGTTCGAAATAATCCGCCATGCACAACTCCCGACGCTTGCTGGTCTCGGTGCCGTTCTCAACATACCTACCGTTTGGTATGATGTCGAGATCCCGGCTGTTTTCCTTCCGTTCCCCCGCAGAAAGCAGGAGGTATCCCATGCCCACTTTCCTCACCGAAGATCCGGCGGCGGCCGACCGGTTCGGTCTTTCCGGAGCCGCGGTCGCGGGCGGCCTCGTCTTCGCCGGCGGCATGGCTCTCGACCTGGACACGTTCGCCCGGCTTCCCGGCACCGCAACGGTTTCCGCCGAGACCCGGGTCGTCCTCGACCAGATCCGGGAGGTCGTGGAGGGGGCGGGCGGTGCGCTGTCCGGAATGCTCAAGGCGACCTGTTATGTCAGCGCGGCCGAGCACATTCCGGAAATGCTCGCCGCTTTCGACGACTATTTCTCGGGCGGTCCGCTGCCGATCCGGTCGGTGGCGGTAGCAGGCCTCGCGGGAGCGTGCCGCGTGGAAATCGATGTGATCGCGTCGGCGGGCTGATTTTCCGAAAACGGACCGGGTTCGGCGGAACCCGGTCCGTGGTGGACGGTCACCGGCGATGCCGGGCGGCGGGGTGCCGGTCCGGCAGCCGGTCGCCGTATCCCATCAGCTTCTCGCGCAGCGTGCCCGGCGCGTATTCGCGCTGGGCGAGCCCGCGGTCCTGCAGCACCGGGATGACGTGCTCCACGAACTCGACCAGCGACGTCGGCCGCAACTCCATCGAGACCGTGACGCCGCCGACCCCGGCCTCGTGCCACCGCTGCAGCACGTCGGCGATCTGCTCCGGGGTGCCCACGACCCGGCCGCGGTTCCGGCTGGCCCGGACCACTTCCCGCAGGGTCGGGACCCGGTCTTTCGGCAGCCCGTCGACGAGCGCCTGGAGACTGCCGGACATGCCGCCGCTCCCGGCCGGGTCGTTCAGCAGGTCGACCGGATCGTCGGGGCTCAATCCGGAGAAGTCCTTCCCGATCGCGGAACTGAGGTGCGCGACGAGGTCGGGGAAGTCCGCGCGCTCGAACAGTTCGGCGGCCTTCCGGCGCGCCTCCGCCTCGGTGCTGCCGACCACGAAGCGGGACGAGACGACGAACGAAATGTCGTCCGGACGCCTTCCGGACCGCACCGCGAGCCGCCGGACGTCGGAGATCGTCTCCGCCATCGCGCGCTCGTCCGTTTCCGCGATGAACTGGATCTCGGCGTGCCGGGCGGCGTACTCCCGGCCCGCCGGCGAGCCACCCGCCTGGACCAGCAGCGGCGTGCGCTGCGGGGTCGGATGAGTCAGGTGCGGACCCTGCACCCGGTAGCGGTCCCCCGCGAAGTCGATCGGATGCACCTTCGCGGGGTCCACGTACACCCCCGACGCGACGTCGGCGAGCAGCGCGTCGTCCTCCCAGGATCCTTCCCAGAGCCGGTAGACCACGTCCGCGTATTCCTCGGCCCACGCATAGCGCTCTTCGCGGGAAGGCAAGTCGGCGTACCCCAGGTTCCGGGCCGCGTTCGGGCTGTAGGAGGTGACCATGTTCCACCCGACACGGCCGCCGGTGAGCTGGTCGAGCGTGCTGGCGCGGCGCGCGAACGTGAACGGATGGTCTTGCAGGATCGAGCTGGTGAACAGGAATCCGAGGTGTTCGGTCGCCGCGGCGAGCCCGGAGATCGTCACCGCCGGGTCCCACAGGATCATCCGGCCGCCGCGCACCTCCGCTTCGCGGTCGTCCGCGGTGAAGCCGCCCATGCCCATGGCGTCCGCGAAGAACATCGAGTCCATGCAGCCGCGTTCGGCGGTGCGAGCCAGGTCGCTCCACCACTGCAGGTCCGGGACGGCGCGCGGCGGGACCAGTTCCGGGTGCCGCCACAAGCCGAACTGCCCGTCGAGCCAGCCCAGTGCGGTGAACGCGTGCAAGGTCAGTCTGCCGGCCATGGCCGATCGCCTCCTCAGGTCGTGTGCGAACGGCTCACGCGAGCGAGATCTCGTCCCAGCGGAAGCCGTTGAAACCGAGTCCGGAAGCGTCTTTGCGCGCTCCGGTGAACTTCTTGCGGTAAGCGTCGGGGATGTTGTGCCTCCCCCACACCAGCCACGGCCCCTCGTCGTGGATCACCCGCGACAGTTCGTGCATCAGGTCGGTGTATTTCGCGCCCGTCGTGGTCATCGCCTGCGCGTACAGCGAATTGACCTTCGGGTGGTCGAAATGCTCGCCGTTGAACCCGCCGGTGGGCAGCCAGCAGTAGGACGCGTTGTCGTAGAGGGACTGGGTGTAGTCGTAGCTGTTCTTGAGCTGCGAGCTGAAGTAGCCGGGACCGTAGAACGACGACAGGTTCTGCACCGGCTCGATGGTCAGCTCGACCCCGATCGCCTTCGCGTACTCCACCATCAGCGTGGCCGTGCTCATCGCGCTCGGCTCGACCTGCCCGACCCGGTAGGTGACCCGCATGCCCTCCATTCCCGCCTGCTTCAGCAGCCATTTGGCCCGGTCCAGGTCCTGGCGCCGCTGCGGGATCGAGCCGTCCACCGCGGGATCGATCCGCGCCCACGCGCCGATGTCGTTGCCCGGCTCGCCGAAGCCCGAGTAGAGCGTCTTCACCATCTGGTCGCGGTCCAGCATCAGCTTGAACGCCTGCCGGACCCGGTTGTCGGCGAACTGCGCGCCCTGGTCGCACCGCATGCCGGTGAACTCGAACGCCCCGGTCTCGGACACGATCAGCGCGAGATCGCTCCTCGCCCGGATCTGTGCGCTCAAGTTCGCCGGCACCCGGTCCATCCCGTCGATCTGGCCGCTGATCAACGCGTTCGTCCGCGCGGTGATCGGATCGCTGAACCCGACCAGTTCGAGCGAATCCAGGTACGGGCCGTCCTCGCGCCAGTAGTTCTCGTTGCGGTCGCCGACGAATCGCTGTTCCGGCTGGAAGCTCCGATACTTGAACGGCCCGGTCCCCACGGGGTTCTTCGGGTCGAAGCCGACCGGGACGATGCCGGTCGGCGCCTCGGCGAACCCGTCCCGAAGCTGCGAATTCGGCGATTTCAGCTCCAGCCGCACCGTCCGCTTGTCCACAGCGGACAGACCGTTCGGGTCGATCGAGGCCAGCAGCCCCGCGGAGAAGCCCGGGTTCTTCGGGTCGAGGTTGCGCCGGATGGTGTGGATGATGTCGTCCGCGCCGAGCGGTTTCCCGTTGTGGAACGTGACGCCGTCGCGGACCCGGACAGTCCAGGTCTTGAAGGTTCCCGGCGCGGGCTCGAACTCCTCGGCCAGCCCCGGCTGAAGACGCCACGAGTGGTCGCGGGCCATCAGCGTGTCGGTGAGCGCGGTGGCGAGCGCGAACGACGAGTCCGAGGCTTGCGGATCCATCGACACTGTGCCGGCGAAATCCGAGGGAGCGAAACGGAAAGTCCCGCCCCGCTTGCGCGGTCCGGTCGGCGCCGCGTCCCCGGCTTCGACCGCCGATTCGCCCGGCGGCCCGCCCGAGCACGCGGCCAGCGCCAGACCCGCCGCACCGGCGGCGGCCGCGCCGAGCAGCCGCCGCCTCGTCATGCCAGGGACCAGGTTCTCGTGCATGTGCCCGCCTTTCTCCCGGTGCCTGGACCGCGTCGTCCCGGCACCGGCTAGATGGTCGACCCGGCTGTCAGGCGAGCGAGATGTCGCTCCACTGGTAGCCGTTGAACCGGCCCGACGCGTCCTGCACGGCTCCGGTGAACTTGTCGCTGCAGACGTGGACCGTGTTCTGCCGTCCCCACGAGATCCACGGGCCGTCATCCCAGACGAGCCGCGACACCTCGTGCATCAGCTCCTGGTACTTCTCCGGAGTCGCCGCCAGCGCCTGCGTGTACAGCGAGTTGACGCGCGGGTTGTCGTAACCGGTGTTGTTGTAGATCCCTTTGCCGGTGAAGCAGTACGCGGTGTTGGCGAACATCGTCTCGGTCGAGTCGGAGTCCACTTTCAACTGCGAGGTGTAGTAGTCCTGGCCCCCGTAGTACTGGGCCCGGTTCGCGACCACGTCCAGGTTCACCGTGACCCCGGCCGCCTTCGCGTTCTGGACCAGGACATTCGCGGATTCCACCTGGCCGGTCGCGAGCTGGCAGGTGCGCAGCGTGACGGTCATCCCGTCCTTGCCCGCGGCCTTCAGCAGGGACCGCGCCTGGTCGAGATCCTGTGCGTGCTGCGGCAGCGAGCCGTCCATCGCCGGGTCGAACTCGGCCCACACACCGGTGTCGTTGCCGACCGCGCCCTGGCCGTTCCAGGCGACCTTGACCATTTGCGGCCGGTCGACCAGCAGCTTGAACGCCTTGCGCACCCGCGGGTCCTCGAACACCGCGCCCTTGTCGCACCGCATCTCGAAGACCTGGTAGGCACCCGACTGCGAGATGAGGACGTTCAGGTTGGGGCGCGCGGAGATCTGCGGCAGCTGAGCCGGGTGCAGCCCGTCGATGCCGTCGATCTGCCCGGACAGCACCGCGTTCGTCCGCGCGGTGGTCGTGTCGGCGAACCCGATGAACTCGAGACCGTCCAGATAGGGCCGTCCCTCGCGCCAGTAGCTGCCGTTGCGGGTGCCGGTCCAGCGCTGGCCGGGGGTGAAGTTCACTTGCTTGAACGGGCCGGTGCCGACCGGGCGGTTCGGATCGAACCCCACCGGCATGATCGCCGCCTCCGACGGCGCGAACGCCCGGCGCAGCTGCGAGTTCGGGCTCGTCAGTTTCAGCCGCAGCGTGCGTTTGTCGAGTTTCTTGATCGCGTTCAGGTCGATCGCCTTCAGGAGGTTCGACGCCGAACTGGGGGTCTTGGGGTCCAGGATCCGCTGCAGGCTGAAGAGCACGTCGTCGGCGTCGAGAGTTTTCCCGTTGTGGAACTCGACGCCCTCGCGCAGCCGGATCGTCCACACCGACTGGTCGGTTCCCTCGGGTTCGAGCAGCTCCGCCAGCGCGGGCCGCACCCGGTTCTGATGGTCCGGCGCGACCAGGGAATCGAACATCGCGAAGCGCAGTTCGTAGCCGCTGTTGATCGACAGCGGATCGGCCGAAGTGGTGCCTGCCGTCGAAATCGGGGCGAAGCGGAAGGTTCCGCCGCGCTTGCGGGGCCCGGTCGGCGCGGTGGCGGTCCGCACCGCCGGGGTTCCGGCGCAGCCGGCGAGCAGCAACCCGCCCGCCCCCAGCGCCCCGAGACGCAACGCCTGCCGACGGGTCAGTCCGGCGGAAAACGGTTCAGGCATGGGTTTCACCTCTCGATCGGCGACGCTCATCGCGCGGCGATGAGCTTTGTGCACCCCCCGCGACCAGGCTCGCGGTGTTTCGGCGTGCCCGGCGAACCGCTCGCGGCACCCGGTCCCCTCTTCACACCGACCGGTCGGTACTGAGAAGGTAGCCGCGCGCACCTGGGGAGTCAAGCCGGGACAGCACCCGCGATTCCGGGCTTTTCCGCTGGTAGGCAGACCGCTCCGCAAGCGCGCCCCCTCCTGCTGTCTCAGGTCTGCCCGCGCCGCCGGACGATGCCGAGGGAGACCGCCAGCAGCACAGCCACCGCCACCCCGGGCACCACTGTGCCGATCCCCGCGAGGCTTCCTCCAGCGAGCGCGCCGAGGAGGTTTCCGGCGGCCCACGAGATGTTCGTCAAACCGAAGGCGAGTCCTTGCTGCAGTCCGATCCGCTGCGCTCCGGCGGAAAGCAGCGCGAACCCCGGAACGAGGAACAGCGAGATCGCCGCGGCGAGCGCCACGATCACCAGTACGGCCGGGAAAACGGCGGCCGGAACCGCCAGCAGCACAGCGAGCGCCGCGGCCAGCACGAGACCGACGCGGATCGGGGCCAAGTGGCCGCGGCGGTCCGACGCGCTGCCGGCGAGCCGGGTAACCACCACCTCGGCGAACGCCGCGCACAGGAACGTCGCGCTGACCACCGCTCCGCCCGCGCCGAGACCGGCCAGCTTGAGCGGTCCGGTCACGGCGACGGTCCCGAACGCGACCCCGGCCGCGGCGACGAGCCACCCCGGCACCGCGACCTCCGGTCTGCCGACCGCCGACACCAGCTCCCGCAGCCGCTGCCGGTCGCTTCTCCCGGACGCGGGCTGCCTGCCGACACCGATCGCGAGAACGCCGAAAAGCCCGGCCAGAACGGTAAAAACCAGCTGCAGCGAGACCAGCTCGGCTACTCCGCCGACCACCGGGCCGAGCATGCCGCCGAGGGAACCGGCGGCCAGTCCCATGCTCAGGGTCCGCGCCCGTCGCCCGGCTGGCGCGACCTCCACCAGCCACGAGAACGCGCCCGACCAGGCGAGCGTACCGGCGACGCCCTGGACGAACCGGGTGATGTCCAGGAGCGCGAGCTGCCTGCCGTAGCCCATGCCGATGCTTCCGGCCGCGACGAGCGCCAGCGAGATCAGCACGGTGGTCCGCGCGCCGAGCCGGGCGACCAGCATCCCGGCGGGCACCGAACCGGCGATGGAGCCGGCCGCGTAGAGCGCGACGAAGAGCCCGGCCTCCGCGTGCGACATGCCGAAATCGGCCGCATAGCGCGGAATCAGCGGGGTGACGAGAGTGAGCAACGTGGTTTCGGTGAAGACCACCGCACAGATCAGCCAGGCCAGCGGCGGAGACCTGCGCGCGTCGTCCGGGCGGTTCACCGGTGCGTCGGGTCTCACGAATGTCGCTCACCTGCCGTCCGCGAACCCCTGCGGTGCCGCGCGGCCGGATGCCGGTCCGGAAGCCGGTCGCCGTAGCCCAGCACCCGCTGCCGGAGCGTCCCCGGCGCGTACTCGCGCTGGGCGAGGCCGCGGTCCTGCAGCACGGGGATGACGTGGTCGACGAAGTCGGTCAGCGAACCGGGGCGGACGTCCATGCCCACCGCGACGCCGCCGACCCCGGCCCGCTGCCAGCGTTCGAGCTGGTCGGCGATCTGCTCGGGCGTGCCCACTCCCCCGTGCCGGTCGCCGCGGGGGCGGATCAGATCGCGCAACGTCGGCGGACGGTCCGTCGGGAGCGAGCCGATGAGCGACTTGAGCACCCCGGACATACCGCCGCTCGACGTCGCACCGGCCAGCAGCTCGGATACCGGGGCATCGGGTTCCAGCCCGGTCAGGTCCACCCCGATCGATGTGCTGATGGCCGCGACCTTCCCGGCGAAGTCGGCGTAGCTGTCGAGATCGTCGGCTTTTCGCCGGGCCTCCTCCTCTGTGCTGCCCACGACGAAGCCGGTCGAGATGGTGAAGCAGATGTCGTCAGGTCTGCGGCCCGCTCGCGCGGCCAGCCGGCGCACCGCCGCGATGTCCTTCGCCGCCGACTCGGGATCAGGCGCGGTGATGAACTGCATTTCCGCGTGCCGGGCCGCGAATGCCCGCCCGGCGGGCGAGCCGCCCGCCTGTACCAGCAGCGGCGTCCGTTGCGGCGTGGCGTAGGTCAGGTGCGGTCCCTGGACCCGGTAGCGCTCACCCGCGTAGTCGATCGGGTGCACTTTGGCCGGATCCACGTAGACCCCCGTCGCGGCATCGGCCACCACCGCGTCTTCTTCCCAGGAGCCTTCCCACAGCCGGTAGGCGACGTCCACGTACTCGTCCGCCCACCGGTACCGCTCCTCGCGCGGCGGAAGGTCGTCCATCCCGAAGTTCCGCGCGACGTTCGGGCTGTAGGACGTCACGATGTTCCAGCCGACCCGTCCGTTCGTGAGGTGGTCGAGCGTGCTCGCCTTGCGCGCGAAGGTGAACGGGTGCTCCTGAAGAATCGAACTCGTGAAAAGGAATCCGATGTGCTCGGTCGCCGCGGCCAGCGCCGGGATCGCGACCGCCGGGTCCCACAGGATCAACCGGCCGTCGCGCACCTCCCTTTCCTGGTCGCTCGGGGTGAACCCGCCCATCCCCATCGCGTCGGCGAAGAAGAACGAGTCCAGGCGGCCGCGCTCGGCGACCCTGGCCAGTCCTGTCCAGAACTCCAGCTCCGGCACCGTCCGCGGCGGGGTCAATGCCGGGTTGCGCCACGCGCCTCCCTCGCCGTCGGTCCAGCCGAGTTCGGTGAATGCGTGAAAGGTCAGCCGACCAGCCATGCGAAGCGTGTCCCTTCCTTGTCCGCTGCCGCGCCGGTCAAGCCAGCGAGACGTTCCAGAGCCCGTATTCGTTGAGCGAACCGCCGCCCGCGCCTGCCGTGATCCCGGTGAATTTCCTGGTGAAGGCGCTGAAGACGTTCTGCCGTCCCCACACCAGCCAAGGACCTTCGTCCTGGATGATTCGCGACACCTTCCGCAGCGGGGCGTCGTATCCCGCACCGGTCGCCGCCAGCCCTTGTTTGAACAGGGAATCCACCTCGGGATCGGCATATCCCGCGGCGTTGTATCCCGCGTCGGAAAGCCAGTAGTACTCGGCGCCGCCGTACATCGACATGGTCGACGCGTAATCGATCTGGAGCTGCGCTTTGTAGTATTCGCCGGTGTAGAACTGGGCGTTGTCGCGGACCTGGTCGAGGGTGATCGTCACGCCGATCTTCTTCGCCTGCTCGATCAGCACCTGCGCCGTTTCGGTCATGCCCGGCAGCAGCTCCGCCACCCGCAGCGGGACGGTCATCCCCTCCTTTCCCGCTTCCCGCAGCAGCGCACGCGCCTGGTCGAGGTTCTGCGCCGGCGGCGGCAGGCTCGGATCGCAGGCCGAATCCCACTGCGGGAACACCCCCACGTCGTTGCCGATCGCTCCGTGTCCGGAGTAGATGGTGTTCACCAGCTGCTGCCGGTCCAGCATCAGCTTGAACGCCCTGCGCACCCGCGGGTCCTCGAACAGCTGTCCCTTGCGGCAGTTCATCGAGACGAACTGGACCGACCCGGTCTGCGACTCGACCACCACCAGGTCCTTGCGCTGTTTCAGCCGCGGCAGCTGCGAGATCAGCACGGTGTCGATCGCGTCCACCTGACCGCTCAGCATCGCGTTGACCGCGGCCACCGGGCTGGAAAGCCCGATCAGCTCGACCCGGTCCAGGTACGGCGCGGAATCCGGCCGCCAGTAGTGCGGATTCCGGGTGCCCGCCCACTGCTGGTGCGGGATGAAGCTCTCCTGCCGGAACGCGCCGGTCCCGACGGGGTTGCGCGGGTCGAAGCCGACCGGGACGACTCCGCAGAAGCTGGTGAATCCGTCCGGCAGCTGGGAATTCGGGTACTTGAGCTTCAGCCGGACCGTGCGCTTGTCGAGTTTCTTCAGTCCGGCCGGGTCGATCGCGCCCAGCAGCGCGGCCGCCGCGGCGCCGAGCTTCGGGTCGAGGATCCGGTTGATGGTGAACATGACGTCGTCCGCGCCCAGCGTCTTGCCGTTGTGGAATTCGACGCCGTCTCGGACGCGGATCGTCCACGTCGAGGCGTCCTTGGGGTCGGGCGCGAATTCCTCGGCCAGCTCCAGCTGGAGACGCTGGTTCGCGTCCCACTTCACCAGCTGGTCGTAGCACGGGAAACTCGATCCGCCGCCCAGCAGTTCCGGGTCCGCTCCGGTCGCTTCGTTGAACGACGCGCTGGCGAAGCGGAAAGTGCCGCCCCGTTTGCGGGGCCCGCTCGGCACCCCCGCCGCGGCGGAATCCGCCTCCGGCGCGCCGCCGGAGCACCCGGCCAGCACGATCGCCGACGCCGCCATCCCGCCGAGAAAGCCGCGACGGCTGAGTCTCGCCGAAACACCTCTTTGCATGAAATCCCGCTTTCCGCGGCGCGCACGCCGATAGTCGCGATCAGTCCAGATCCAGCGCCGGAGTGTCCTTCAACAGAGCTTGCGTGTACGCGTGCTGCGGCGAGTCCAGCACCTGGTCGACCGCGCCCTCCTCCACGATGACCCCGGTATCGAGAACCGCGACCCGGTCCGCGATCGCCCGGACGACCGCCAGGTTGTGCGTCACGAACAGCAACGTCAGGTTCTTCTCCGCGCACAGCCGTTCGATCAGCAGCAAGATCGACGCCTGGACCGAAACGTCGAGCGCGGACGTGATCTCGTCGCAGACCAGCAGGCTCGGATCCGTCGCGAGGGCGCGCGCGATGGTCACCCGCTGCCGTTCGCCGCCGGAGAGCTCGGACGGACGCCTCGTCGCCAGCCGCGGGTTGAGCGCGACGTCGTCGAGCAAGGCGTCCACCCGCTCGTCCAGTTCGGCCGAACCGGCGACCGAGCCGAGCGTGATCAGCGGTTCGGCGATCGAGTCCCGGACGGACCGGCGCGGGTTCAGCGCCTCGGACGCGTTCTGGAAGATGTACTGCACCGCCCGGCGTTCCTCGCGCGACCGGTTCCGGGCGCCGAACCGCAACGGGCTCCCGCCGACGGTCATCGCCCCGGTCGCCTCTTCGTGCAGTCCCGCGATGCACCGGCCCAGCGTCGTCTTGCCGGAACCCGATTCGCCGACCAGCGCGGTCACCAGGCCGCGCGGCACGTCCAGGTCGATGTCCTTCAGCACCTGGTAGCCGGAGTACGAAGCGGTCAGCTCGCGCACCGACAGGAAGCCATGACCGGCTTCCGCGGGAGCGCTTACGCGCGCGGCGAGGGCTGCGTTGGCGGGCGGCGAACTGCGCACGACCTCGGTCCGGCGGCACATCGCGACGTGGCCGGATTCGAGTGCCACCGGCTGGATCTCGCCGGTCCGGCACTCCGGTTCCGCCAGGTCGCAGCGGGCCGCGAAAACGCACCCGTCGGGCCGTTCGTCCAGCGGGGCCACCCGGCCGCGCACTGAACTCAGCACGCGCCGCCGGTGCGGATCGGGGATGACCTGGATCAGCCCGCGGCTGTAGGGATGCCCGGCGGCGCGGACGATCGCGTCGGCCGGTCCCGCCTCGACGAGCCGTCCGTAGTACATCACCCCGATCCGGTCGGCCAGTCCGCCGACGACCGCCAGGTCGTGGCTGACGTAGATCCCGGCGGTGCGGTGCCGTTCGCACAGCTCTCGCACCATCCGCAGCACGTGCGCCTGGGTCGTGACGTCGAGGCCGGTGGTCGGCTCGTCCAGCACGACGACCTTCGGATTGCAGATGAAGCCCATCGCGATCACGATCCGCTGCTGCTGCCCGCCGGAGATCTCGTGCGGGTAGCGCCGCAGGAATTCCTTCGTGGACGGAAGGCGCACGTCTTCGAGGATGCGCTCGATCCGTTCCCGTTGCTCCGCCTTGGAATCGACCCCGTGCACGGCCAGCGTTTCCGCCAGCTGAGCACCGAGCCGGCGGCACGGGTTGAGCGAGGAGAACGGGTCCTGCGGCACGTAGGAGATCAGCTCGCCGCGCCGTTTGCGCAGCGCCGGGCCGCGCAGCGACAGGACGTCGACCCCGTCGACCACTACGGAACCTCCGGTGATGCGGGTGCCGGGCCGCGCGTAGCCGAGCAGCGCCGAGCCGACCGTAGTCTTCCCGGACCCGGATTCGCCGATGACGCCGAGGATCTGGCCGGGCCGGAGGCTGAACCCGATGTCCCGCACCACGTTCACGTCCCGGTCCGCGAGATCCACCCGCAGGTCCGCGACCTCGATCGCCTGTTTCACCGTCTCCGCGACCGCCGTCATGCCGACTGCCCTCGCCGTCCGCTGAGGCCGGCGGCCTGCCCGAACGCGTCGGTCAGCAGGTTCGCCCCGACGGTGATGACCGCGATGGCGGCGACCGGCAGCAGCACCGGCAACGGGTTGGACAGAAGCATGGACTGGTTTTCGCTGATCATCATTCCCCAATCGACCGAGGGCGGCTGGCGGCCGAAGCCGAGGTAGGCGAGCGACGAGATGATGCCGATCGACCACGTGACCCGGATGCCGAACTGCACGGTGAGCGGCGCGACGATGCTCGGCAGGATCTCTCGCACGAGGATCCGCCGCCGCGGCACGCCGATCATTTCGGCGTACTGGACGAATCCGCGCCCGATCACCGCCAGCGAACCGCTTTCGACCACGCGCGCCACATACGGGATGTGCGAGATCGCGATGGTCACGACGATGATCCACCAGTTGACGCCGATGATGGACAGGAACAGCAGTGCCAGCAGCAGCGACGGGAACGACAGCACGATGTCGAGGATCCGCATGATGACCTGGCCGAGGACACCGCGGCGGTAGCCCGCGATGAGGCCGAGCACCACTCCGGCCCCGACGCCGACCGCGGTCGCGAGCAGTGCCAGCGCGAGGATCACGTTGCCGCCGTTGAGAAATCGGCTCAGCACGTCCCGGCCCAGCCCGTCCGCGCCGAGGACCGTCCCGTCGCCGGGCAGCGCATACGGCGCGCTGATGAGTTCCGAAGCGGAGTGCGGGCTGAAGAACGGCCCCAGGAACGCGACCGCCGCGACGAGAACCACCAGGGCGAGGCCGATCCGTCCTTCGGTTCGGCGCAACGCGGCTCGCACGAGCAGGCCGAATCCGCCGCGTTGTTTGTGCCTGGTGCGCTCGCCGACCGCGGCTTCGGCCGTTTCGACGTCCGTCATCGTGCCCCCTTGCGAAGGGTCGGTGTCATCGCGACAGTTCCGAGGTCCGCGACGCTGTTCAAAATCACGTAGACCGCGGCGAGCATCAGCGCCAGTGCCTGGACCACCGGCAGGTCGCGGCTCTGGATCCCTTGCACGAACGCGAATCCGATGCCCGGGAACTGGAACACGGTCTCCACCACCACGATCCCGCCCGCGAGATACGCCAGGGTCTGCGCGCTGACCTGGAACACCGGACCGGCGATCGCGGGCAGGGCGTGCTTGACGATGACCTGCCGTTCGGGCACGCCCTTCAACCGCGCCATCGCCACGTAGTCGCTTTCGAGCGCCTCGAGCATGCAGGCGCGCACTGTGCGGGCGATGTACGGCAGGCTGACGATGACCAGCGTCAGCACCGGCAGCACGAACGCGCTGGCTTGGGACAAGAGCGGCTGGTCCGGATCGATCAGCGACACCGCCGGCAGCACGTGCAGCACGTTCGTCGCGAAGAGAGCGACGAACAACAGGCAGAACACGAACTCGGGGATCGCCACGATCACCAGCATCACGACACTCGCGGTGTGGTCCGCCGCGCGGTCCCGGCGGATCGCGGTCAGGATGCCGATCGCGGTCGCCAGCGGGAGCGCGATGACCCCGGTGACGACCAGCAGGACGAGCGTGTTGGCCACCCGGTCGCCGATCAGCGCGCCGACGCTCATGTTGGTGGCCAGGGAGTTGCCGAGGTGCCCGTGCACCAGATCGGTGAGCCACAGCCAGTATTGCGCGACGAGCGACTGGTCGAGGTGCATCCGGGCGCGGAGGCTTTCGAGCGCCGCGGGGGTGGCCTGCTTGCCGAGCTGGACGAGCGCGGCGTCGCCGGGAAGCGCCTGGGTGGCGGCGAAGACGACTATCGAGATGATCACGAGGGTGAGCAGCGCGAAAAGCACTCGCGCCGCCAGCATTCGCTTCATCGGCGGGTCCTTCCCATTGTGGGGACGTCCGGCGCAGCTGCTGCGGGACGGGAAACCGGCGGCCGGGAATCGCGGCGAGGCACTACATACGTACCAGTTGGTTTGAACGAAGCTACTGGGCGTTTCCGCAGGTGTCAACGCTTCGGGGAGCCCGGCCGCCGACCCGTTACGCGCTCGTGTTCCTGGCTTCCGGGACCGCTGCGACCGCGTCGACGACGACCCGGGCAGCACCGTCCAAACAGGTCACTTGGGTGATGCGCGGCGGATACGGTCCCGGTGCGAGCCGCTCGTTCAACGCGGTCCAGAACTCGGCCCGGTCGTCGTCGGAGACGAGGTAGCAGTTGAGCTTCACGAGATCCGCGAGCGTGCATCCGGCCTCCGCCAGCGCGGCGGACAGCCGGTCGAGGCAGATCCCGGTCTCCTCGGCCAGCGTCGTCGCCTCGGGCAGCCGGTCGCCCGTCGCCCAGTCCAGGGCGGCGGCTTCGGCGAACACGAGACCGCCCGCCGCCACGCCCATCGAACGACCCGACTGGTCGCTGTCGAAGAAGCCGGGGTTCACCGCGGCCCGCCCGCCCGGCGGTTTGACCGCCACCACTTCGATCTCGACCCGGCAGTCCCCGGCCAGCCCGGCGACGATCGTCAGGCACTTCGGGTAGGGGCCTGGCGCGAAGACCTCCTTGAACGCCTCGCGGAACTCCGCGCGGTACTGGTCGTCGGAGAGGTAACAGTTCACCTTCACGATGTCCGCGAGGGTGCCGTCGGCCTGCTCCAGCGTCTTGAGGATCCCGGCAAGGCAGATCCGCAGTTCGTCGGCGATGGTGACCGCCTCAGGCTGCCGGGTAAGCGTGGTCAGGTCCAGCGCCATCCCGCCGAGGAAGACCAGATCCCCGATCACCGCCGCGCCGCCGAGACCGAACTTGCGCCGCAACTCCGGGTCACTGCCGGGGTAGGTGAGAAAAGCAGTCACCGTCAGTCCTTTCCTTCGCCCGCCGGGCGTACGGCGATCGCGTCCACCTGCACTCGGCAGTCGCTCACCAGGTCCATGCGCACCATCGCGCGCGACGGATACGGCCCTGGTGCGAGGAGATCGCGCCACGCCGCCGCGAAGTCGAGCCGGTGTTCCTCCTCGCTGACGAAGCACGTCACCTTTGCCAGGTCCCGCAGCGTGCAGCCGGCTTCGGCGAGGGTCCGTTCGATCCGTTGGAGAATCACGCGGGTCTCGTCCTTGATGGTGTCCGCTTCGGACACTCGCTTCATCGTGGCGACGTCGATGGCCGACGCCGCGGTGAAAACCATGTTCCCGGCAACGGTTCCCGCCGCTATTCCGGCGGTGTTGGTGCTGAGCAGCTGTCGCATTGCTCGCCTCTCAGTCGGTGGTCAGGCGTTCGGGATGACGCTGCGGAGCCCTTCGGACGACGCGATCGCCCTGGCGAGTTCCACGAGCGCGATTCCCTGGGTGCGGGCCTGGTCGGCGCGCTCCGCGGTGAGGGTCTGGTCCGGGGTGTAGCTGTCGGCGTTCACATACAAGCCGGGCGAAACGACGTGTGCGGCGAAGAAATCGACCAGTACGCCGCGCATTGCCTGCAAGCCCAGGAAGTGGTGATCGCTGCCCGCCGTCGCGACGATCGCGACCGCACGGCCGGTGAGTGCTTCTCGCGGCGTGCCGTCGAGAAGGGCTTTGAATGGCGACGCGTACGACGCGCGGTACATCGGCGCACCGAGAACGAAAGCGTCCGCGTCCGCCATCCGCGCCACGACCTCGGTCAGGTCTCGGTGTTCTGCTGCCTGGACGAGTTCGGTAGCGGCACCTGCCGCGGCCGCGCCGTCCAAGACTGCCTGCAAAGCCGCAGCCGTCCGCCCGCCGATGCTCGGCGAGCAGCTGATCGCCATTGCCTTCACCCGGCTCACCACCGCGACAGGACGAGCTTGTGGTCGGTGTAGAAGTCCAGCGGCCCGTCGCCGCAGATGTGCAGGTCGCCGTAGAACGACGAACCGGCGCCGCCCATGGTGAAGTTCATCGGCGGGGCCGGGAACGTGTTGATGCCGACGTTGCCCGCCGTCGAGCGCTGCTCGAACTCCCGGGCGATGGAGCCCGACCGGGTGTAGACAGTCGCGGCGTTGCCGAATTCGGTGTCGTTCGCCAGCTCCACCGCGTCGTCGAACGAGGCGGACCGGTGGATGTTGACGATCGGGCCGAAGGTCTCGTCGCGGTCGACGGGAGAACCCGGCTCGACGTCCACGAGCACAGTAGGGCCGAGGAAGTACCCGTCCGGCGTGCCGCTGACCGGCCGCACGCCCCGGCCGTCCAAAACCGCCTTCGCTCCCCCGCTGATCGCCGCGTCCACTGTCGCTTCGAGACGTTGCTTGCTCTGCGCGCTCACCACCGGCCCCATCGTCGTGCGCGGATCGAGACCGCTGCCGACAACGAGTTCCGACGCCCGCGCGACGACCATCTCCACCAGCGAGTCGTAAACGCTCTCGGCGGCGATGACGCGAGTATCGGCGAGACAGCGCTGCCCAGCCATCCCGAAGACCGACGAGACGATGCCCGCTGCCGCCCGTTCCAGGTCGGCATCCTCGGCGACCACGATCGGGTTCTTGGCGCCTCCGTTCGCCTGGACCCGTTTGCCCTCAGCCGCGGCGGCCGCGTAGATGGACCGCGCCGTCGGCGTCGAGGTGATGCAGGAGACCGCGGCGACCTCGGGACTGGCGATGAGCCGCTTGACCGCGTCGGCGCGCCCGTGAACCAGGTTCAGCACCCCTGGCGGCAGCTCGGCCTCTTCGAGGATCTTGATCAGGTGCGTCGACGCGTACGGGTCCTGTTCGGACACTTTGAGCACAAGCGTGTTGCCGCACACGAGCGCCCAGGCGGCGAACTGCCCGGGATTCATCACCGGGAAGTTGGACGGGGTGACCGCGGCGCACACGCCGAGCGGGACCCGCACGCGGCGGGCGTCGAGGCCGGCCGCGACATTCCCGCTGGCCGAGTGGTAGATCATCGGTGCCGCCGCGGCGCATTCGATCGCGTCCACGAGCCGGGTGACCTCGCCGCGCGCCTCGTCCAGCGTCTTGCCCTGGTCGAGCGAGACGGTCTCGGCGAGCGCCTCGGCATCGCGCTGCACCAACGCCTTGAACCGGTTGACGTAGGCGACCCGGCGGCTCAGCGACAGCGCCGACCACGGGCCGAACGCGTCCGCCGCGGCCTGGACCGCGTCGTCCACATCGGACTCGCTGGCCGCCGCGACCTCGCCGAGCCGCGCGCCGGTCGCCGGATCGAAGACGTCGATGGCTTCGGCGCCGTTTCCGGTGCGCCACTGCCCGCCGACGAACTGGCGCGGCTCCGGACGCTGTGATGTTGCAGAACCCATAGTGACCTCGTTCTCGTTGCCTTGGCCGGTCAATGAACCAACCGGTTGGTAGTCAGATCTCCCGACGGCTTTCCGGGACAGCGTCGGCGCCTAGGCCGTCGACGACGAGGCTGCCGAACGCCTCGCCGACTTCCCGCGGTGTCACCGTCCCCTGCGGATCGAGCCAGTGGTACGCCCAGGCCCCGATGCCGATCACCGCGAACGCCAGCAGTTTCGGCGGCACCGGCGCGGCGAAGTCGCCGTTCGCGATGCCCTTTTCGAGCACTTCGGTGACCAGCCGTTCGAACTCCGTCCGCTTGCGCCGGATCTCCGCGAACGTCCGGCCGGACAGGAACCGGTACTCCTGCATGAAGATGGCGATTTCCGCCCGGTAGACGCTGATCGGCTCGATCAGCACCTCGACCATCACGCGGCGCAGCAGCTCGTCCGGCGGGCCGCCGCTGGCGACGACGCCGCGCAGGAGGTCGAGCTGGTGGTCCACGAAATGGTCGTGGATCTCGTGCAGGACGTCCTCTTTGGTGTCGAAGTGGTGGTAGAACGCGCCTTTCGTCAGCCCGGCCCCGGCCACGATCTCCTGGACGGACGTCGCGTGGTAGCCGTGTTCCTCGAACAGCCGCACCGCGCTGTCGAGCAGGAGCTGGCGCGTGCCGTCCGGATCGCGCACCGGAGGCGTCTTCTTGCGGGCTCGGGCGGGCATCGGGCAGCTCCGTTCAGTGCGCCGCGGCACCGGACTCAAGGTGCTCGCCGGTGAAGAATTTCCGGCGGGCATAGGCCAGAGCGTGCGAACCGTCGTCGGCGGAGCCCTCGACGACCGCGCCGACGAAGATGATGTGATCGCCCGCCGGAACGGCCTGTTCGACCCGGCACACCACGTGCGCGGCGGCCGCGTCGAGCAGGATCGGCCCGCCGCCGGCCGCCGGGAGCGTCCATCGCTGGTCCTCGAACTTGCGGTCGGATTTGGTCGCGAAGTGCATCGCCACCGGTTCGCATCCGGTGCCGAGGTAGTTGATGGTGAAGGCGTTGGTTTCCTTGATCGCGGCAAGGGTGTTCGAGCCGCGGTCGATGCACGCCAGTGCGAGCGACGGTTCCAGCGAGACCGAGCAGACCGCCGAAACGGTCAGGCCGTGGGGCTGTCCGTCCGCGCCCATCGCGGTGACCACGGCCGCTGGCCCCGGTGCGGCCGCCATAATCGTTTTGAACGTCGTCAGGTCGATCATTTCGCTCCTCGCCGATCCGGCGGGCCCGTTCAGCCCACGTGCGCGATGACGGTCTTGAGTTCGGTGTAAACGTCTTCCATCGGGTACCGGCCCTGGGTGCGGCCGAGGCCGCTGAGCTTCCCCGCGCGACCGCCGTACGGCAGGTGCACCTCGGCGCTGGACGTGCTCGTGTTGACGTTCACCGTCCCGGCCGGGGCCCTCTCCGCGAACCGGAGGCCCCTGGCCAAGTCCTTGGTGTACACAGCCGCGGACAGCCCGTACGGAGAGGCCTGCATGATCCGCAGCGCTTCGGTTTCCGAGCTGATCCGCTGCAGCGGGGCGACCGGTCCGAATGTCTCCTCGACCGCGACTGCCATCGACTCGGTCACGTCGGCGAGAACGGTGGGCTGCCAGTACAGGTCGGTCGGGAATCCCGCCGCCCGCTCGCCGCCGAGCAGCAGCTTCGCGCCGTCGGCGACCGCGGAACGCACGTGCTGGTCGATCTTTCCGGCGAGGACGGCGTTGTTCACCGGACCCATCGTCGTGTCCTCGGCGAACGGATCGCCCAGCTTGATCTCCCGGCGCACGGCCGCGGTGAAGGCTTCGGCGAATTCGTCGTAGATCGCCTCGTGGACCAGGAACCGTCCGGCCGCGATGCAGTTCTGCCCAGCGCAGTAGTAGGTCGAGGACACTGAGCCTGGGATCGCGAGGGCGAGGTCGGCGTCGTCGAGCAGCACAGTCGGGCCGTTGCCGCCGAGTTCGATCAGCTGCGCCTTGCCCGCCGCGCGCTGCGCGACCCGGAGGCCGGTCGGCACGGAGCCGGTGAACGCCACCACCTGCACGTCCGGATGCCCGCTCAGCGCGTCGCCGATGACCGCGCCCTGTCCGGTCACCAGGTTGAACACGCCCTCGGGCAGCCCGGCGTCGATCAGGCACCGGGCGAACTCGTAGCACGTCAGCGTCGTGGTCGGCGCGGGCAGTGTCACGACGGTGTTCCCGGACGCGAGCGCCGGGGCGACCTGGCCCGCCATGGTGCCGAGCGGGAAGTTCCACGGCCCGATCGCGGCCACGACTCCCCTCGGAACGCGAGAGATGAGCACTCGTTTCGCGGTGTCGGCGAGCGGCGGGAGAATTCCGTCGAGGCGCTTGGCGCATTCGATGGCGCTCTGGAAATACTCGATCGTCTCGTCGACCTCGCCGAGCGCCTCGACGCGGTACGGCTTGCCCTGCTCAGAGGCCAGCAACCGGCCGAGGTCTTCGCGGCGCTCGGAGATCACTTCGATCGCGCGCTCCAGGAACTTGATGCGCTCGAAGACCGACGTCGCCGCCCATGTCTCGAACGCGTCCCCTGCGGCCGCGACCGCGGTCTCGACATCCGCCGGGGCGCCAAGCGCGAAGCTGCCGAGGAGTTCGCCGGTAGCCGGGCTGACAGCGTCCTGCCGTTCGGCCCCGGCCGACTCGACCGGCCTGCCGCCGATGATCGGTCCGGCGTGGACGGAAATCGCTGTCGCGGTCATGCGCGGCCCTCCGGTCGGACCGCGGTGGCGTCGAGGTGGACGCGGTGTTCGCCGGGGATGCCGACGACCTGGGTGATGCGCACCAGCCGAACGTCCAGCGAGGCGAACCGTGCGTCCCAGGTCTGCCAGAACTCGCCCCGGTAGCCGTCGTCGGAGAGGTAGCAGTTGACCTTCACGAGATCGCCGAGGCCGCACCCCAGCTGTCCCAACGTCTTCTCCAGTTCGTCGAGACACTTCGCGGTCTCGTCGGCGACGGTCCCGGCACTTGCCGCGGAAGCGGTCGCGAAGACGAGCCCGCCGGCGAGCACTGCCGCCGAGCCTTCGCTGTCGAGGAAAGCAGTCATGATGCGTCCTTGAGTTCGGCGGCCGCCTTGCGCACCGCGGGGAGGACCTCGTCGGCCAGCAGCCGCAGAGTCGTCTCCAGTTGGTCGTCGGAGACCCGGCCGAGCGCCAGCGACCAGTGCTCGATGCCGTAGTCGCGGTGCATCCGGATCATCCGTTCGGACACCGTGTCCGGCGAGCCCACGAGGAGGTAGTCGCGGTCCATCATCAGGTCGAACGGCTTCATCGACTCGAACGCCGGATCGCTCGGATCCTCGTCCTCCTCCAGCCACTCCCCCAGTCCGCGCACCCGTTTGATCAGGTTGAACCGGACCGCGACCTGCTCTTCCATCATTTCGCGGGCCGCTGCGTCGGTGGCTGCCACGCAGGTGTCGCGCACCAGCACGCAGGGACCAGGCATGTAGGAGGGCGGGCCGCCGTGCTGTGCGGCGACCTCGGCGTAGGCCGCGCCCAGTTTCTGCGCGCGCCGGGGAGTCGAATGCGAGGTGATGATTCCCAGCCCCTGCCGTGCCGCGGACCGGAAGCCTTCGAGTCCTTGCGACACCGCGTAAAGCGGCGGCGTCGGCGACTGCACCGGCTGCGGGAGCACGGCCAGCCCGGCCAGATAGCCGTCACTGTCGTGATAGGACTCGTACGCCTTGGCCGGCCATTTCGTCTTCGGCCGCGGGATCTGGTAGCGCTCCGACTGCCAGCTGAACGGATCCTCCGTCCACGCCGCCCGGACCATGGCCAGGTGCTCGTCGAAGATCGCCCGGGACCGCGCTTCGTCGGCCCGGTCGGCATCCGGATTCAGGTTCACGATCTCCCCGGCGAGAATGCCGCGCGAGAACGCGACATCGACCCGGCCGCCGCTGAAGTGGTCGAGCATCGCGAGGTCCTCGGCCAGCCGGATCGGGTGCCACAGCGGCAGCGACACCGCCGCCATCCCGAGCCGGATCCGCGACGTCCGGGCGGCCAGGTCCGCGCACAGCAGCACCGGGTTGGGCAACTGGTCGGTGCCCTCGGCGTCGAAATGGTGCTCGCCGAGCCACATCCCGTCGAAGCCCAGTTCGTCGGCGAGCACGACCCGGCGGCGGACCTCGTCCAGCAAATCCGACCACGCCCGTCCCCGCCCCTGATTCGCGAGCACGTAGAACACGTCAAACCGCATACCGACCATCCCTCACTGCCACGGTGTTGGGTTCATTTCCCGCGCTCACGGCAGCAATCCGATGCCGGGCGCGCCCTCGTCTTCTTCGTCGGCCGCCGCGGCGGTTTCGCGCGGCGGCCCCATGTCGTAGGTGACCCCCAGATCGCCGCCGACGTCGTACTCCTTCAGCGCGGGCAGCACCTCTTTGGAAAGGAGCGAGAAATTGGCGTCGGCGATGTCTTCCGGCATGCCGCCGTAGGCCGGGACCATCAGGACCCCGCCCGCGTTCAGCCGGTCCACGTATTCGAGCACTTGCGCCGTGACCTGGTCCGGCGTTCCCCACACCTGCAGATCGGCGAGGAAGCTGCTGAAGCCCTCGATGCCGTGTTTGGCGATGTTGCGGCTCAGCCCCGCGTAGTACTCGTAGCCCTCGATGTCGGCGAAACCGACATTGTCGAACTCGTAGTGCTTCACCGTCGAAAGCGCGTAATTCTGCAGATAATGCTCGCGAATGTGCTGCGCCTTCTCCTCCGTGGGCGCCGCGCCGACGAACAACGCGATAATCGGCTTGGGCGGCTGCGTCCCGTTGATCTCGACGAACCGGCGCCGGTAGTTCTCCAGTTCCCGCTCGACGGTGTGCCACGGCTTCTGCGCGATCACCATGATGCCGACGCCGAGCCGGGCGACCAGGTCGATCGATTCCGGGGAGATCGCCGAGGCGAAGGTCCGACCGCGGAAGCTCGCGTACGGCTCGGGCCGGATCTCGACGCGCGGCTGCCGGTACAGCTCCCCGTCGTACTCCATCACCCCGGTTTCGAGCCCGGCGGTGACCGCTTCGGCGTACTCGGTGAACAGCCGGCGCGAATGCCCCATCTCGACCCGGAGACCCTCGAACTCCGTCCGGCCGAGCCCGCGCCCGATGCCGAGCAGCGACCGGCCGCCGGAGAGATGGTCGAGCAGGGTGAAGCTTTCCGCGACCCGGACCGGGTCGTTCCACGGCAGCACCGACACCATCGTGCCCAGGCGCAGCCGCGACGTCTGCCCGGCCAGCCACGAGAGGAACTGGGGGACGTTCGGAGTCATGTCGTAGTCGGTGAAGTGGTGTTCCGGAGTCCACACCGAGTCGAAGCCCGCCGCCTCCGCCTCCAGGGCGTAGCGCGTCTCGTGCCGGTAGACCTCGGCGTCGCTCCGGCTTCGCCCGAGATTCTGGAAGATCAGTGAAAGACCCGTGTGCATGGAGACCGCCCTGTCTGGCTGACGAAGCTAGTTCCGACTAGTCGGTATGAAGTTAGAGAGGCGACACGCTCGAAGTCAAGGCCGCTCCGCAAGCCTTGCATACCGTCCGGTCGGTTGCATAGGGTGCGGGGCAAGGACGTGCCCGCCGCCGTTTGCCCGGGCGGTCCTCCCGACGACCCGGCAAGGAGCCCGATCGTGACGCAATTCCTCACTCCCCCAGCCTCAGGCGCGGCGAGCAGCGGTTTCGTCTTCGCCTCCGCGAGCGGCCCGCACCCAGGCACGACCGCGGACGAAACCCGCGCCTGTGTCGAGAAAATCGCCGCGACGCTCGCTTCGGCCGGACGCGGGCTGGCGGACGTCGTCAAGGCGAACATCTGGATCGCCGACGAGGCCCTTCACGACGATGTCGCAGCCGCGTATCGCGCGGCGCTAGGACCCGATTGCCGTGCGGTGCTGACGATCCTGGCCGCCGGAGTCCCCGGCGGAGGCCGCGTGGCGATCGATGTCGTTGCCGCACAATCGGATGCCGCTCCGGTCGCGCCTTTCGTCTACGCGTCCAGCCTCGCGATCGACGTCGCGACCATGCGCCGGGTACCGGAGGCCGCCACGATCGCCGGTGAGACAGCGGTGGTCTTCCAGCGCATCGGGAAGCAACTCGATGCCGCCGGACTGTCCGTGAAGGACATCGTCAAGACGACGACGTACGTGCGCGACGAGTCCTACCTCGAGGAATTCGAACAAGCGTACCGGGAAATCTTCGCCTCCCAGGATTTGCCCGCCCGCTGCACGGTCCTGCTGGGACTGGCCGGCGACTGCCGGATCCAGGTCGAGGTCACCGCTGCGGCGTGACCGCCCGGCACTGGCGACGAGGAAGGGCTCTGCATGCTGCTGGAAACCTACGAATGGGGAAATCCCGACGGCGCGCCGGTCGTCCTGGTGCACGGCGTGGGCTCGCACGCCGGGAGCTGGCGCAAGGTCGTCGACGAGCGCTGGGGAAAACGGTTCCGGATCATCGCGTTCGATCTGCGCGGGCACGGCCGCTCCGGATGGGAACCGCCGTGGACGCACGCCACCTACGTGGACGACCTGCTCGAATCGGTCGACGCACTGGGGCTCGACCGGCCGGACTGGATCGGCCGGTCCTTCGGCGGCAGGCTGATGCTCGACCTCGCGGCCCGCGCCCCCGAGCGGATCCGGCGGCTCGCGCTGCTGGAACCGGTCGTGCGGATCCCGGCCGAGCTGGCAAGGCACCGCGCCGAACAGGAATTGACCGGCGGGGAATGGGATTCGTTCGAACAGTTCGTCGCCAGCCGCGAAAACCTCGGCCCGGATGTCGACGTCGAGAAGTTCAAGGCGGAGCTGGCCGACGAGTTCGACACCCTCCCGGACGGGCGGCTCAAGCGGCGCACCAGCCAGGCGGCCGTCGTGTCCATCTTCAGCGAGTTCGCCGCGCCGGCGCCGCCGCCGGAAACGCTCCGTGTCCCGGCGATGCTCCTGTACGCGCCCGCGTTCGGTCTGGTCACCCCGGAACAGCTTGAGGCTTACCGGCCGTACCTGGAGCAGATCGTCGAGGTGCCCGGGCTGCACCAGATCCTGACCACGGCGTTCGACGAAACCGCGGACGCGGTGGAGAAGTTCCTGCTTGCGCCCTAGCTCCCGGCCGTGCGCGGGGTCGTTGTCCGTGAGGGGAACCCTGAGGGAATCTGATTCCCTCAGGGTTCCCCTCACGGACAACAAGAACCAGTTAAATGGTGGCGGATCGGGCGTTTCGTCGGGCTTGGCGTCCTTTGTGGACGATCAGCAGCCGGGGAGGGCACACCGCTCAGCTCCCTGGCATTGCCGGGATTCCTTCAAGGGGTCCTTCACGACCCTCCGGTCAGTCGTTGCGCAGCCCGCGTTCGCGCAGCCGCGGCATCAGGTGGTCCCGCATCTGCTCGACGCCCCGGTGCGGATCGAAGAAGCACAGCGCGACCTGCCCGACCCCCGCTTCGTGCAGGCCCGCCAGTTTGTCCGCGACCGTGTCGTAGGAACCGAACAGCTGGTAGCCGTGCATGCCGAGGCCGAACTGCGTGTAGCGGTCCTCCCCCAGGCCCAGGTACCGGTCTTCGAGATCGGCCTCGGGACCGAGCCCGGTGCGGATGATGTGATTCCGCAGCGCCTCGCGGTCGATCTCCTCAGCCATCCAGCGGACCTTCTTCTCCGCCTCGGCGTCCGTCTCCTCCATAACCACGTAACACATCGCGCAGATCCGGATCTTGCGCCCGTATTGCGCCGCCGCGGCGTGGATCTTCTCCGCCTTGGTGCGGTACTCGTCCAGGCTGCCGCCGGTGACGTTGCTCGCGATGAACATCAGATCGCATTGCCGGGCGGCGTAGTCGAACCCGATGTCCGACTGTGCCGCGCTCATCAGCAGCGGACGCGGCGAGGACTTCGGTCGCGGGCTCACCTGGGCCCCGTAGGCCTGGAAGTACTTGCCTTCGAAGTCGATCGGGTGGTCGGAGGTCCACAGGTACTTCAGCAGCGTGGTGAACTCGTCGGCGATTTCGTACTTCTGCTCGCGGGACGGCTTGTCGCCGATGCCGAACTGCGCGTAGTCGTTGGCGTTCGTGGACGCGATGATGTTGACGCCCAGCCGCCCGCCGGCGACGTGGTCGGTGGCCGAGGTGATCTTCGCGAGCCAGAGCGGATGGACGCCGTAGCCGACGTGGAAGGTCGTCAGCAGGCCGAGACGTTCGGTGATCGCCGCCGCGGCGGCGGGCGCGGTGGCGAAGTCCAGCGCCGAGTCGTTCCAGCCGATCTCGCCGCCGAACCCGCTCCACATCCCGTATTGCAGCTGGCTGTCGAAGCCCGCGGCCTCGGCCCCTTTCAGCAGCTTCGAGGCCGATGGCCATTCCCAGAAATCCCGCAGCCGCGCCGGGTCGCTCAGCACCGCTTTGGTGGCCGACAGGCCCGACCGCACGTTCCAGGCGAACAGGGACAGATGCAGCGGATGGTCGCCGGAGAGGTCGGGCTGGCCGCCGGGATCGAACGGCCCCCGCAGCACCTCCGCCTTCTCGGTATCGGACTTGAGCTGTCGAATCGACTCGGGCATTTCTCCTCCTGCTCGGAGTTTCGGATGATTCCCGGCTCAGGTGACGTGCAGGCGTTCGCCGGGAGAGACGTCCAACTGGTGGTGCCGAAGCGGTGCACGGCCTTGCACGTGCTCGACGAAGTAGTCCCACAACCGCTTCTGGTAGTACGGCTCAGTCGTGTAGTGATGGTCGCGGCCGGGCAGCGGCAGCACGTCGAAGTCCTTGCCCGCGTCGATCAGCGCAGCCGTGAACCGCAGCACCCCGGAGGGTTCGACCTGTTCGTCAAGATCGCCGTAGACGATCGCCAGTCGCCCGGACAGCCGTGCCGCGTAGGTGCTCGGCGACAGGCGCGCGTAATTCGGCGCAATCTCGTCCGGGCTCCGTCTCGCGGAGCGGCCGTCGCCGTAGTCGGGTTTGCCGAAGTGCGGTTCGGGGACGTAAGCCGAGGACACGCTCGGGTCGAGAGCTGGCGAGCTGGCGAAACCGACCGCGTAGAAGTCCGGTTCGAGCAGCATCGCCATCACCGTGCCGTAGCCGCCGGAGGAATGCCCGCTCACGCCTACGCGTGTCAGGTCCATCCAGGGCCGGGTGCGGGCGGCGTCTTCGATCGCTGCGCGGTGGTGCTTGATCCCGAACCGGTCGCGCTCGCCCCAGGTCAGGTCGCGGAACGCCCGCGAGCGGATCGGCGTGCCGGGGCCGTCGAGCAGAACGACGGCGAAGCCCATCTCGGCCAGCGAGTGCAGGCCGAACATGAACATGCCGTTGAGGCCTTCGAGGAAGCTGCGCGGCTGCGCCAGCACCTGGTGACCGCCATAGATGCGCTCCAGCACCGGCCAGCTGTCCCGTTCGGCGAACCGGCGTGGCTTGACGAGCACGCCCCAGACGTCGGTCTCGCCGTCGGCGGCCTTGGCACGGAACACCTCGGGAGGCGTCCAGCCGATCTCGTCCAGCCCGCTGGTGTCGGCGCGCGCGAGTTCGCAGACGTCCTTGCCGTCGGCGTCGCGGAGCATGATCACCGGCGGCAGATCTACGCGGGAGATGTTGTCCACGAAGTACTTTCCCGACGGGGCCACGCAAGAACGGAGATCCGCGCGCTGTCCGCTGTCCCGGATCACAGTGCCGAACGGAACGGCCGGGAACGCGTGGTCGGCGTCCTCCGGCGTCAGGCACTTCAATCCGGCGTTGGGTTCCGTACCGTCCAGGTCGACGCGGTACAGCGCGCGCAGGTAAGGGTTCCGGCCGGGCTCGACGCCGCCCGCGGTGAAGAAGACCTGGCGGCCGACCGTGCGGACGACGTCTTGGACGACCCAGTCGCCGTCGGTCACCTGCCGCGCCGCGCCCGTCGCGAGGTCGATCAGCCACAGATGCGGCCAGCCGGAAGCGAAGGTGAACCAGAGCAGTTCGTGCCGCTCGGGCAGATACCGGACGTTGTCGTCATGGAACCACACGTTGTTGAACCGGAACATGTGGTCGTACTCGAGGCAGACGACGCGCACCGCGCCGGTCGCGGCGTCGATCTCGACGACCGCGGCCTGGTCCTGCGCGGTCGTGGACGCCAGCGCGACGATCGTGCCGCGCGCGGTCCACCACGCGTGCCAAGGAAGAATCCGCAGTTCTCCGGGAAGCGAACCGACGCGCACGCGCGAACCGTCCGCCACGTCGAGCAGATACCACTCCCACCGGGAGTCCTCGGCGTCGCCGCTCATTTTCCCGCGCACATAACGCACCTTGGGCAGCACGTCGCCGTCTTGCGGGATGTTCTCGACGAACGGGTACGCCGTCACCGCGCGTTCGTCGACGCGCGGCACGAGCGCACGGGTCCCGTCGGGGTTCCAGAAGCAGCCGATCGCGCCGGGCGGCCGGCCGGTGCGGTCGCGGTCAATCCGGTCGTCGGAGGCATCCGGGGCCTCCGCCCAGCCGTAGTGCTCCTCGCCGTCGGTGGTCAACTGCCGTTCGGTGCCGGACGGGGTGCGAACCCAGAGGTTGTGGTCCCGAACGAACAGTTCTTCGCCACGCGGGCCGAGGAAACCGTTCGGGTCCGGGACCGGCAGTTCGGTGCTGCTGCCGTCGCGGGGGTCGATCCGCAGCCGGGTGCCGTCGACGGAGACGATGACGGAATCCCCGTCGTACTCGACCCCCGCGACCGGCAACCGCGCCGGATCCGCGCCCAGCGCCCGCGCCGCCAGTTCGTGGTCGAATGCCGGACCGCGTGCGCCGGTCGCAGCGTCGACCAGCAGGAACTCGTGGCCCGCGCGGTGCTCGTGCCGGAACCAGAACCGGTCTTCCCCTGGCAGCCAGGTCGGAACGATCAGCAGGTTCGTGGCTCGCTTCAGCAGCTCGCTCGGCCACAGCTGCGCGGCCCGTTCGTAGTCTTCCGGCCCCAGTGCCTGGTCGTCCGACGTCATCGTGCCCCTTCCCTCTACGCGCCGACGAAACGCGGCTTCCGCTTCTCGCGGAACGCGGCCATCGCCTCCGCAGAGTCCTGAGTGGACTGCACTACCGCCTGCTCCGCCGCGACCATCGACAGCGAGGTCCGGAAGTCGAGGTGCTCGCCGTCGCGCACCAGGCGCTTGATCGCCCGGATCGCCACCGGCGGCCCGTCCGCCAGCCGCCGGCACAGCCGCGCCGCCTCCTCGGCCAGCGCCTCCGGACTGTGCACGGACAGCACCAAACCCAGCTCCAGCGCCTCGTCCGCCTCGACGAACCGGCCCGTCCACAACAGCTCCAGCGCCCGTGCCCGGCCGACGATCCGGGGCAGCAGATGCGCGCCGCCGTCCCCGGGTATCAGCCCGACGCGCACATACGCCTCGGAGAACCTCGCCCGGTCGGAAGCCAGCCGGATGTCGCACGCGAGCGCCATGTCCATGCCCGCCCCCACCGCGACCCCGTCGACGGCCGCGATCAACGGCTTGTCGAGTTCCAGCGCTGCGGCAGCGACCCAGTGCACGCGCTGGGTGAGCACTTCCTGCCGTGCCAGGGTCGAGGTGATCTCGGCGAAGTCGTCCAGATCGACGCCCGCGCAGAACGCGTCTCCCGCACCGGTGACCAGGACGACGCGCACGGCGGGGTCAGCGTGCGCGGACCGGAGCGCTTCGGCCCAGGCGTCGAGCATCGCGAGCGTGAAGGCGTTCTTGCGGTGCGGGCGGTTCAGCAGGATCGTGGCGATCCCGTCGTCCACTGTGTACTCGAGGTCAGCCATGCGGAGGTCCTTTCGCCGGTCACGAGCACACGAGCGGCCACAGCTCGCGCCGCCCGGCTCCCGTCGCGAGGTCGGTGAGCAGTTCGTCCCAATGCCGGACGGACCCGAATTCCGAGCGCCACGCCAGAGCCGCGGCGGTGAACTCGTGCAATTGGTGCTCACGGGTCGTCCCGATCGCGCCGTGCACTTGATGCGCGTTCCGCACCACAGTGGACACCGCGTGTCCGGCGCACGAACGAGCAGCGGCGACACGGAATTCCAGCCGTGGGTCAGCCCATCCGGTACGCACGGCCTCGGTCAACGCGGCGTCGGTCGCGGCCCGCGCCAGTCCGGCTTCCGCCGCGGCATCGACGACAAGGTGCTGCACCGCTTGGAACTTCGTCAGCGGACGACCGAATTGGGTGCGCTCACTCGCGTGCTGCACGGTCAGCTCGACAATCCGGTCCAGCACCGCGCAGACCTGGACCGCACGCACGAGCGCACCGCGGAGCAGGAGTCGGTCGATCAGTTCGTCCGGCGCGGACACTCCGGGGAAGATCCCGAGGTCAGCCGTCACCCGGTCGCGCGGCTCCCCGGCGAGGTTCTGGCCCGGTTCGACGGTCAGGTTGGCCACGGCGGCATCGGTGACGCGCCATTTTCCGCCGCGCCGCCACGCCAGCACCGCGCGGTCGCAGTGCGAGAGCCACGGGACGGCGGCCGCCGTGGCATCGTCGTCAAGCAGGCAGACCGTGCGCCGCGCTCCGTCCGGCTCGATGCCGACCTCGTCCAGCAGCCAGCACGCCAGCAGATCGTGTTCGGCCAGCGGTGCCCGCACCCCGTGCGAGGCCGCTGCCCGCAGCAGTTCGGCAGCCTCCGGCCACCCGGCTCCGCTGCCGCCGCGCGATGCGCTGCCGGTCAACCGGACGAGACCAAGCTCCTCCAGCGTGCGCCACAGCCCCGGATCGCCCGGCACCGGTTCGGCGTACTCGGCCCGGTAATCCGCGAACACCGTCGCCATCAGCTCCGCCACGGACTTGTCCACCGCCATCAGCGCATCCCCAATCCGCGCGCGATCACGCCGCGCAATACCTCGTTCGTCCCGCCGCGCAGGGTGAACCCGGGACGTTGGACCACAGCCTCGTCGACCAATTCACGGAACTCCGGCGGCGAATCCGGCTCGACGAGCAGATCGGCGAAGTCGGCGATGTCGCCCTCGGTCGTGGTGCCGAGCACTTTCACCACCGCTGCCGCGGTGTCGGCGGGCTCGCCCCGTTCGAGCGCACCCGCGACGGCCAGCGACATCTGGTGCAGCCCGGTCAGCCGAGCGACATACCGGCCGAGGTCCGGCCGCCGCGGCACGGCGCCGGCTCGCATCTGCTCGGCGGTCTCGGCCAGCAGCGGGAAGGTGGACAGGAACCGCTCCGGACCGCTGCGCTCGTAGGCCAGTTCCGAGGTCACCTGCTGCCAGCCGTCGCCGATCGTGCCGAACACCAGCCCGTCCGGGACGAACACCTCGTCGAGGTGAACCTCGTTGAAGTGGTGCTCGCCGTTCATGGAGAGGATCGGCCGGATCTCGACGCCCGGCGACCGCAGGTCCACGATGAACTGGCTGAGCCCGGCGTGCCGGTGTTCCGGGTCCCGGGGGCTGCTGCGAGCGAGACAGATGAACGCGTCCGCACGGTGCGCGCCGGACGTCCACACCTTCGTCCCGGTGATCCGCCACCCGCCGTCGGCACGCTCCGCCTTCGTTCGCGCGCTCGCGAGGTCCGAGCCGGAATCCGGCTCGCTCATCCCGATCCCGAAGAAGCACTCGCCGCGCGCGATCGCGGGCAGATAGCGGCGTTTCTGTTCCTCAGTGCCGTACTTCAGCAGCGACGGGACGATCTGCCGGTCCGCGATCCAGTGCGCCGCGACCGGCGCGCCCGCCGCGAGCAGCTCCTCGGTCACCACGAACCGCTCCAGATGGCTGCGCCCGTGCCCGCCGTACTCGGGCGGGACAGTCATCCCGAGCCAGCCCTTGGCCGCCAACGCCCGGGTGAACTCCTCGTCCCAGCCGGTCAGCCACGAATCGACCCGCGGCCGGTCCGGCCGCGCGGCGAGGAACTCCCTGACTTCGGCACGCAGGTCCCGCTGCGAACGACCGTCTCCGGACGGCGGGGGCACCAGCCTGGGCGGGGTCATGAGCACCGTCCTGTTCGAGGCAGCGGATTGAACAATCCGACTAGTTGGTATTGAAGGTAGCCGCGAGGCTTCTTCCCGTCAACCACAAGGGAAACTGCCCGCAGCGACCAGGCCTTCAGGCCCGCTTCTTGCCCTTCGGCAACGATCCTTGACGCAAGCCGTCGACCACGATTTCGCCGAAAGCCTCGCCGATCTGCCGAGGCGTCATCGCGCCGCGCGGGTCGAGCCAGGTGTGCGCCCACGCCGCCACGCCGATGACCGCGAACGCCAGCACCCGGGGGGTGGCGACCGGCTTGAACGCGCCCGCCTCGATCCCCTGCTCGATCACCTGCGTGACGAGCTGCTCGAACTCGTCGCGCTTGCGCCCGATCGAGGCGAAGGTCTTGCTGGACAGAAACCGGTGCTCCTGCATGAAAATGGAGATCTCGGACCGGTAGATGCTGATCGGCTCGATCAGCACGTCGGTCATGATCCGGCGCAGCACCTCGTCCGGCTCGCCGCCCTCGTCCAGCACCGAATGCAGCCGTTTGAGCTGGAAATCGATGAACTGGTCGTGGATTTCGTGCAGGACGTCTTCTTTGGTCTCGTAATGGTAGTAGAACGCGCCCTTGGTGAGCCGTGCTTCGTCGACGATCTTCTGCACCGAAGTGGCGTGGAATCCGTCCCGTTCGAACAGCTTCAGCGAGGCGTCGACGAGCGCTTTCCGGGTGGCCTCCGGATCGCGGGGCGCCCTGGCCCGGCTCTGTGCGGCCGCGCGCTTTCCGGTGCGCGCCTGAGCGGCAGCCATCCCGTGCTCCTCATCTGGCCAACCCGGGCGGGTTGTGGATACCGACCGTTCAGACTGTAGCAGACGGTAACCACTGACCAGGGGATCCCGGGGCCCGCGCGCCGGGCGTCCCGCTCAGCCGAACGCCGCCTGCGCCTCGTCCCGGACCGGCTCGTCGGCGTAGCCGACCCCGATGTCGCCGCCGACGTCGTGCGCCTTGAGCGCGGGCAGCACCTCCCGGGCGATCAGGTCGAAGTTGGCGTCCGCGACCTCGACCGGCATCCCGCCGTAAGCCGGGACGAGAAGAACCGCCCCCGCGTCGAGGAATTCGACGTAGCCGAGCAGCTTTTCGACCACCTGCTCCGGCGTCCCCCAGACCTGCAGATCGGCGAGGAACCCGCTGAACTTGTCGATGCCGTGCCGGGCGATGTTGCGGCTGAGGCCCGCGTAGTACTCGTAGCCCTCGATCTCCGCGAAGCCCACATTGTCGAATTCGTAGTGCTCGACCGTGGAAAGGGCGTACCGCTGCAGATACACGTCGCGCAGCTCCTGGGCTTCCCGCTCGGTCGCCGCCACCCCGGCGAACACGCAGATCACCGGTTTCGGCGCCTCGCGGCCGTTGATCTCGTAGAACCGCTTGCGGTAGGCGGCCAGCTCAGCCCGCACGGTCTCCCACGGCTTCTGCGCGATGACCAGCAAGCCGATGCCCAGCCGCGCCATCAGGTCGATCGACTCGGGCGACACCGCCGAGGCGAACGTCCGGCCGCGGAACGACCCGCGCGGCTCCGGCCGGATGTCCACCCGCGGCTGGGTGTAGACCTCTCCCCCGTACTCCAGGACACCGGTCTCCAGCGCACTCGTGATCGCCTCGGTGTACTCGGTGAACAGCTTCCGCGACTTGCCCATTTCGACCTGGAAGCCGTCGAACTCCGCCCGGCCGAGGCCGCGCCCGATGCCCAGCAGCGACCGGCCGCCGGAAAGGTGGTCCAGCATGGTGAAGCTCTCCGCGACGCGGATCGGGTCGTGCCACGGCAGCACCGACACCATCGTGCCGAGCCGCAGCCTGCTGGTCTGCCCGGCGACCCAGGACAGGAACTGCGGCACGTTCGGCGTCAGCTGGTAGTCGGTGAAGTGGTGCTCCGGCGTCCACACCGAGTCGAAGCCCAGCTCCTCGGCCCTCGCCGCGTAGCGCAGCTCGTGCGCGTAGACGTCGCCGTCGGCGCGCCGGCGCCCCAGATTCTGGAAGACCAGGGTCAGTCCCGTATGCATCTCGGCTCCCGCAGATTCCGACTAGTTGGTATGTGAACCATAGAGTCTGTCGCGAACGGGCGTCAATGACGGGGTGGATTCTCTTGAGATCTTCCTTGTCACGTTGGCAATCAAAGCTTTCTTTGACATCGCACACCCTGTTCGGGTCGACCAGCGAGCCAGATCACTTCCCCTTCTTCGGACCGATCGGTATGTTGCCCAGACGAAGGCCGCTCCGGAAGAGAGGCGAAAACCGTTGCCGCAAGCCGTGATCGTTGACGCTGTCCGCTCGCCGATGGGCCGGGGGAAGACCTCCGGCGCTCTCGCCGCGCTGCACCCGGCCGATCTGCTGGGCCAGGTCCTCGCTGCCCTGGCCCAGCGCAATCGGCTCGACCCCCGCGAGGTCGACGACGTGCTCGTCGGCTGCGTGACCCTGTCCGGAGAACAGGCCGGAACCCCTGGCAGGCAGGCCGTGCTGGCCGCCGGCTGGCCGGTCGAGGTGCCCGCGGTGTCGATCGAACGCAAATGCGGCTCCGGGCAGCAAGCAGTGGAGTTCGCCGCGGCCGGGGTCACCGCGGGGCTCTACGACGTCGCGGTCGCGGCCGGGGTCGAATCGATGAGCCGGGTGCCGATCGGCTCGAACCGCCAGGGAGCGGACCCGCACGGCCCGGCGGTGCGCGAGCGCCTCCCGGATCTCGTACCGCAAGGCGTCGCCGCCGAACTGGTCGCGGCGAAATGGGGGCTGTCGCGCGCCGAGCAGGACGAGTACGCGGTCCGGTCGCACGCCCGTGCTGCGGAAGCCGCTGGCAGCGGCGCGTTCGACGGAGAGGTCGTGCCGATCGACGCATCCGGTTCGCTGGTGCGCCGAGACGAATCGATCCGTGCCGGAACGACGGCGGCGCGGCTGGCTGACCTCTCCCCCGCGTTCCGCACCGACGAACTGGCCCAGCGCTTTCCGCACGTCGAATGGTCAGTCACCGCCGGAAACTCCTCGCAGATCACCGACGGCGCGGCCGCACTGCTGGTGATGAGCGAGGAGAAAGCCGCCGCGCTCGGGCTGCGTCCGCGAGCCCGCATCGTGGCGTCGGCGGTGTGCGGCTCGGATCCGGAACTGATGCTCACCGGCCCGATCCCCGCGACGCACCGGGTGCTCGACCGGGCCGGGCTCGCCCTGGAAGCCATCGATGTCTTCGAGGTCAACGAGGCGTTCGCCGCGGTCCCGCTGGCTTGGCGCCGCGAATTCCCGGTGCCGGCGGAAAAACTCAACCCACGCGGCGGCGCGATCGCGCTCGGGCATCCGCTCGGCGCGTCCGGAGCCCGGCTCATGACCACGATGCTGGCCCACCTCGAAGCCACCGGCGCCAGGTTCGGCCTGCAGACGATGTGCGAGGCGGGCGGCATGGCGAACGCGACCGTCCTCGAACGGCTCGGTTGAAGGGAACCCGGACATGGAACTCAAGACGGCCTCAACTCTCGTCACCGGAGGCGCTTCGGGACTCGGCCGGGCCACCGCCCGGCACCTGGCCGAGCGCGGCGCGGAAGTCGTGATCCTCGACCGGCCCACGTCGCACGGTGCCGAAATCGCCGCCGAAATCGGGCCGAACGTACGGTTCGCTCCCGCCGACGTGCGCGATCCCGAAGCGGTCGACGCCGCTCTCGATCTCGCCGAACAGCGCGCGCCGCTGCGAGCGGTCGTCCACTGCGCGGGCAAAGGCGCGACGGTGCGGGTAGTCGAGAAGGACGGCAGCCCCGGGTCGCTGGCGGACTACGAGGAAATCGTCCAAGTGAACCTGATCGGGACGTTCAACGTGCTCCGCCTGGCCGCCGCCCGGATGGCCCGGAACGAACCGGTCGAGGGCGAACGCGGCGTCTGCGTGCTGACCGCGTCCGTCGCCGCGTGGGAAGGGCAGATCGGCCAGATCCCCTACGCCTCGGCGAAAGCCGGGGTTGTCGGCATGACGCTCGTCGCCGCGCGGGACCTCGCCCGGAAGCTGGTGCGGGTCTGCTCGATCGCGCCGGGCATCTTCGACACGCCGATCTTCGACCGGCACGGCCCGGAGGTCCGGGACAAGCTCGCCGCGACTGTGCCGCATCCGGCCCGGCTCGGCCGCCCGGAGGAATTCGCCCGGCTCGCGCTGGCGATCGTCGACAACCCGATGCTGAACGGCGAGACGATCAGGCTCGACGGCGCGATCCGGATGGCCCCGCGATGACCGGCGTGCGCACCGAAACCGCCGGTGCCGTCCTCGTCGTCACCATCGACCGACCGCACGCCCGCAACGCGATCGACCTGCCCGCTGCGGAAGCGATCGCCGCGGCGATGACCGAATTGGACAGTCGCGCCGACCTGAGCGCTGCGGTCCTCACCGGAGCGGGCGGCACGTTCAGCGCGGGCATGGACCTCAAGGCGTTCCTGGCCGGAGAGCGTCCGATCGTGCCGCAGCGCGGATTCGCCGGGATCGTCGAAGCGCCGCCGGATAAGCCGATCATCGCCGCCGTCGAAGGCTACGCGCTCGCAGGCGGGTTCGAGATCGCCTTGGCCTGCGATCTCATCGTCGCGTCCCGCACCGCGGTTTTCGGGCTGCCGGAGGTGAAGCGCGGCCTCGTAGCCGCGGGCGGCGGGCTCCTCCGGTTGCCGCACCGCGTCCCGCACGCTCTGGCACTGGAATGGGCGCTCACCGGCGCGCACATCCCGGCCGAGCGCGCCGTGGAAGCCGGTCTGGTGAACCGGCTCACCGAGCCCGGGCACGCCATGGCCACCGCGCTGGAGCTGGCTCAGACGATCGCCGCCAACGCTCCGCTGGCCGTCCGCGCGACGAAACAGATCATGACCCGAGCACGGGACTGGCCGGCGGCGGAAGCGTTCCCGCACTCCCACGAGATCGCTGTGCCGGTGCGGGAATCCCGTGACGCGCAGGAGGGCTCCCGCGCCTTCGCGGAGAAACGCAAACCGGTGTGGGAAGGCCGCTAACCCCGTCTAGCGACGTGTGCGGCGAGCTGGGTGCGATTCGCCAGTCCCAGCTTCGACAAGATGTTGTCCACATGCTTCTCCGCCGTACGCACCGAAATCACCAGCATCGAGGCGATCTCGCGGTTCGTCATGCCCTTCGCGACCAGTTCGCTCACCTCCTGTTCCCGCCGGGACAGCGGTGCGCGTTCCGGTTCCGGAGCGGGTGCCGGTTCCGCCTCGCCCAGCGCGTACGCGACCGCGGCGTCCACCGACATCGCTGCGCCGGACGCGTAGGCTGAGCGGAACGCGCCCTCGGTCGCGCGGCGGCGGGCGTCTCCCTCGCCTTTAAGGTGGTACACCCACATCCGCGGGATGCCTTCCAGCGCGAGGCCGACTTTGCGCAGCAACGCGTCCGCGGCGCCGAGCAGGCGGGCCGCGCGTTCGGCGTCGCCCTCTGACGCCGCGATCCACGACATCGCTTCCAGGCACACCGAGTGGCCGAGCTGGTCCTCCAGCGGGCGCTTGAGCCGCAAGCTCTCGCGCTCCAGTTCGGCCGCGGCCGCGTAGTCGCTCTGCCGCCACTTCTCCACCCCGAACGCCCACAACGAGAACGAGCGCCACCACGCTTCGCCGATCGGCGCGGTCGTTTCCTGGCACCGCACGTGCCACGCCGAGGCCCGCTCGCTCTCCCCCGCCAGGCTCAGGGCCAGGCCCGCCTCGAACATCGAGTGGATCTCCCCGGTGCGGTTCCCCAGCGCGGCGAACGCCTCGACCGACTCCTCGAGCCGTTCGATCGCGAATTCCAGGTCCCCGCTGAACAGCGCGAGCAGGCCCCAGGTCTGCGCGACGAACACCGCGAGGTGCGCGTCCCCCGTTCCGGCGGCGATCCGTTCGCCCTCCTCCAGCAGCGCGGGCACGACGTCGTGGTCGCCTTGCAGGATCGCCAGCCACGCGGCGAGCCGGAGCGCACGGCCCCGGTCGACGGTCGGCTCGGGCGCCGCGTCGAGCAGCTGGCCGAGCCAATGCCTGCCCTCGCTGAGGAATCCCCTGGCGAGCCAATAGTTTTCGACCGCCCAGGCCAGCCGCAGCCCGCTCTGCCCGTCGTGCGCGAGACAGGAGTTCAGCGCGGCGCGCAGGTTCGCGTGCTCCCGCCGCAGCCGCTCCAGCCAGTCCGCCTGCCGCGGGCCGGGCCAGTCCGCGTCGGCGTGCACCGCGAGCGCCGCGAACCACTCGCGGTGCCGCCGGTCCAGCTCCGCCGACTCGGCCCCGGCGAGCCGTTCCGTGCCGTACTGGCGGATCGTCTCGAGCATCTGATAGCGCGGTTCGCGGGAGTCCGCGACCCGGGTCAGCACAGACTTGTCGAGCAGCGCCGCCACCAGGTCCAGCACCGCCGTGCGGTCGATCTCCCCGCCCGCCGCGACCGCTTCGGCGGCGTCCAGGCCGAATCCTCCGGAGAACACCGAGAGCCGGCTCCAGAGCAGGCGTTCGGCGGGCGAGCACAGGTCGTAGGTCCAGTCGATCGACGCCCGCAGCGTCTGGTGCCGGGCCGGGGCCGTCCGGCTGCCCTGGGTGAGCAGGCGATACCGGTCCCCCATCCGCGCGAGCAGCTCCGGCAACGGCAGCACGCGCAGCCGCACCGCGGCCAGTTCGATCGCCAGCGGGATGCCGTCGAGCAGCCGGCAGAGGTCGGCGACCGACCGCTGGTTCTCCGCGGTCACCTCGAATCCGGGCAGCGCGGCGGCGGCGCGGTCGGCGAACAGCGTCACCGCCTCGCTCTGCGCGACGGCCGTCGCGGTGAGCGCCTGATCCGGGTCCGGAGTGGACAGCGGCGGCACCGGCACCACGGCTTCGCCGGCGACGTTCAGCGCCTCCCGGCTCGTGGCCAGCACGGTGAGGCGGCCGCACGCCCGCAGCAACGCGTCGGCCAGCGCGGCGGTGGCGGAGACCAGATGCTCGCAGTTGTCGAGCACCAGCAGCGCCTGCCGGTCGTGCAGGTGCTCGACCAACGTGTCCAGCTGCCACTGCGCCGACGTCTCGCGGATCCCGACCGCCGTGTTCACGGTGTGCCCGATCAGCGCGGGCTCCTGCACGTCCGCGAGGGCCACCACGTGCACGCCGTCTGCGAACGCCCGGGACACTTCGCGCGCGAGCCGGAACGCCAGCCGGGTCTTGCCGACGCCCCCGGTGCCGGTGAGCGTGACGAGCCGGGAACGCTCCAGCGCGTGCCGGGCGAGCGCGAGGTCCCGCCGCCGCCCGATGAACCGGGTCAGCTCCAGTGGCAGCGCCCCCGGCTCGGCGGCGTCTCCATCACCAGTCGGGCGGACCATCCCGGTAGTGTCCCCCACAACCGCGCCGTTGGCGACGGTCCGGCGCGGAATCGCCGCTGTGCTCAGCGTTCTTCCCGTCCCAGCACCAGATCCGCGGCCTTCTCCGCGATCATCGCCACGGCCGCGTTGGTATTGCAGGAGACGATTTCCGGCATCACCGAAGCGTCCGCTACCCGCAGCCGATCGACGCCGTGCACGCGCAGTGCCGGGTCGACCACGGAACGGCCGTCCGTCCCCATCCGGCAGGTGCCGGACAGATGGAAGAAGCTGCCGACCGCGTCGCGCACCGTCCGCTCCAGGTCGGCGCGGTCCATCCGCAGCAGCCGGCCGGTCTGGGCCTCGCCGCCCCATTCGTCGAACGCTCCGGTGCTGACCAGCCGGTCCGCTTCCTCGATCCCGGCGATCAGCTGGTCGAGGTCGTACTCCTCGCGCAGGTACCCGGGATCGATCAGCGGCGGCGCGCCGGGATCGGCGGATGCCAGCCGGACCGAACCGCGGCTGCGCGGGCGCATGTGGCCGATGCCGAACGCGAAGCTGTTGCCCGCCGGTGCCTGCCACGGCAGGCGGTAGTCCACTTGGATCTGCACGATCTGCAGCTCCGGGCCGTCCTGCGCGGAATCGGTCTTGGCGAACAGGGTCGCCTCCGCGTAGTTGCTGCTCGGCGACGGCAGCGGCCGCTCCGCCGCCATCCTGATCCCGGCCAGCATCACGTGGTCCTGAAGGTTCCGGCCGACGCCGGGGAGATCCGCCGACGCGGCGACGCCGAGCGCGTCCAGCTCGCCCGCCGGACCGATGCCGGACAACATCAGGAGCCGGGGCGAGCCGACCGCACCGGCGCACAGCAGCACTTCGCCGCCCGCGCCCGCCCACTCCGGCGCGCCGTCCCAGGCGTACTCGACACCAAGACATCGACCGTCCCGGACGGCCAGCAGCCGTACCTCGGCGCCGGTGCGCACAGTCAGGTTGGGCCGGTCCATCGCGGGCCGCAGGTACGCGGTCGCCGCGCTTTGCCTTCGTCCGTCCTGGATCAGCAGGTCGTGCAGGCCCGCCCCGAGCAGGTCGCCGTCGTTGAGGTCGGCGGCGATGCGGTGCCCCGCCCGGCGCGCGGCCTCCACGTGCGCCAGGCTGAGCGGATGCGGCTCGGCGATCGGCCGCGGCCGGAGCGGTCCGCCCCGGCCGCGGTATGCGGGATCGCCCCGGGGAACGTCCTCGGAACGCCGGAAATACGGCAGCACCCCGGCGTAGTCCCAGCCTTCCGCGCCCGCGGCGGCCCAGCGGTCGAAGTCGCCGCGGCAGCCGCGGAGGTGCGCCATGACGTTGATCGAGCCGCACCCGCCGAGCACGCGGCCGCGCGGGGCCGGGACAGCTCGTCCGGTGGCGGCCTGCACGGTGGTTTCCCAGCCCCAGTCCGCGTCGCCGCCGAGCAGGCCCGGCCACGCGCCCGGGTCCTCGACGTCCGGGCGCCGCTCGTCGCCGCCCGCTTCGAGCAGCAGCACCGAAACGTCCGGGTTCTCCGAAAGCCGGGCGGCGAGCACGCATCCGGCCGTGCCGCCGCCGACCACCACGTAGTCGAAGGAAACCATCAGAGCCCGACCACGACCGTCTTCAGCTCCAGGTACTCGTCGAGGTTCTCCTTGCAGGTCTCCCGGCCCCATCCGGACTGCTTGTACCCGCCGAACGGCAACGCGGCGTCGACCGCCTGGTAGCAGTTCACCCAGACCTGCCCCGATTCCAGCGCCGCGGCGACCTGGTGCGCCCGTCCGACGTCCTTCGTCCAGACCCCGGCGCCCAGCCCGAAATCGGTGTCGTTGGCCAGGTCCAGCACCTCCTCGTCGGTGTCGAAGGGCACGACCGTCAGCACCGGCCCGAAGATCTCCTCGCGCGCGATCCGGGAGTCCCGCGCGACGTTCGTGAGCACGGTCGGCCGCACGAACCAGCCCTGGTCGCCCCAGGCTTCCCCGCCTGCCGCGACCTCGACGCCTTCGGACCGCCCGATGCCGAGGTAGCCCAGCACTTTCTCGCGGTGCTCGGGCGAGATCATCGGCCCCATCTCGGTGGCGGGATCGAGTCCCGGGCCGAGTTTGATGCTGCGCGCCCGGTCGGCCAGGCCCGCCACGACGTCGTCGTACACGCTGCGGTGCGCGTACAGCCGCGAACCGGCGACGCAGCTTTCGCCCTGGCAGGAGAAAATCGCCAGCCCGGCGGTCGCGATCGCGGCGGGCAGGTCGGCGTCGCCGAAGATGATATTCGGGGATTTCCCGCCCAGTTCAAGAGAAACCCGCTTCAACGTGTCCGTCGCCGCCCGCGCGATGGCTTTGCCGGTGGCCACGGATCCGGTGAAGGTGATCTTGTTGACCCCGAGGTGCTCTACCAGCGCCGCCCCGGCTGTCTCGCCGTACCCGCTGACGTAGTTGAAGACGCCCTCGGGAATCCCCGCCTCGAGCACCAACTCGGCCAGAAGCGCGATCGACAACGGCGTCTGTTCCGCGGGCTTGACCACGATGGTGTTGCCGGTCGCCAGCGCTGGAGCGAGTTTCTTGACCGCCATCATCAACGGCAGGTTCCAAGGCACGATCGCGCCCACCACGCCGACCGGCTCGCGGCGGGTGTACGCGTGGTACGGGCCGCCGAAATTCGTCGGGAACGACACCGGGATGGTGTCGCCGGTGATCTTCGTCGGCCAGCCCGCGTAGTAGCGGAGGATCTCCACCGAGAACGGAACATCCACGAAGCGCGCCTCGGTGATCGGCATCCCGACGTCCAGCGCTTCGAGCGCGGCCAGCTCGTCCGCGCGCGCTTCGACGAGATCCGCCAAGCGCCACAACAGCTTTCCTCGCTCCTGCGGCGTCATCAGCCGCCACGGCCCGGTCAGCGCGGCGCGGGCCGCCGAGACCGCGCGGTCCACATCGGACGCGTCCGCCGCCGGGACGTCGACCAGCGCCTGGCCGGTCGAGGGATCGCGCACCGCGAGGCTCTGCCCGGAACTCGCCTCGACCCAGTCGCCGCCGATGAGCATCCGGCGAGCCTTTTCGACATTCGCGCGAAGGGACGCGGGCAGGGTTTCAGTCGTTGTCGCCATGATTTCCGTCCTTCTCGGCAGTGGGAACCGGGGGCGCGGCAACTGCCGCGCCCCCGGCGGATCAGGCGGGCTGCGCGGTCTTGCGCGGCGCGGTGAAGTTCTTCATCCGCGGGAACACCTCGCGGCCCATGCGCTTGATGTCCTCGACGTAGTCCGGGAAGATCAGCATGTAGCCCGCGACGTCGATCTCGGCCCATTCGTCCAGCTGGCGGGCGATGCTCTCCGGCGAACCGGTGATGAAGTCCGTCGACATCTGCACCGAACCCTTGCGGTCCATGCTGGCCAGGATCTCCGAGGTGCCGCCCTCCGCGGAGTCGGTGAGCGCGCCGCCGATCATGTACTCGATCGCCTTCATGTCGGCGTTGTCGACGTAGTTCTGCAGTTTCGCCTCGGCCTCCTCGTCGGTGTCGGCCATGACGACGCCGAGCGCCACGTACGGGCGGATGGTGCGCCCCGCCTCGTCCATCTGGCCGTTGAACCGGTCCACGACCTCGCGCAGCGCGTCCTGCCCGCCCCAGGCCAGCCGGAAAGAGTAGTCCGCGTAGCGGGTGGTGAACTTGATCGCGTCGTCGGAGGTCCCCGCGCACACGATGTTCATGGGGTGGTCCGGTTTCGGGCCCATCCGCAGGTCCTCGTACTGGAAGTACTCGCCCTGGAAGTTCGAGACGCCCTTCTCCCACAGTTCGCGCACGACCTGGCAGTACTCGCCCGCGTACTGCCAGCGGTAGGAGTTGTACTCGTAGCCCGGCCAGACCTTCATCGTCTCCAGTTCGCGCGGGTGCCAGCCGCCGGGGACGATGTTGAGCGAGAACCGGCCGGCCGAGATCGAGTCGATGGTCATCGCCATCCGGGCCGCGATCGCCGGGTGGATCGCGAGGATGTTCACCGAGCCGACGAGCTTCATGTCGGTGGTGTCCCGGGCGAGTGCGGCCATCTGGGTCATCGATTCCAGTGCGTCGTCCCAGAATCCGGTGGTGCCGCCGTGCCCGCGCAGCGCCGAAAGCGACAGCGCGAAGGAGAAACCGTTGTCCTCGCCGGTGGTGATGATCTCCCGCATGTGGTCGTACGTCGGCGAGTATTGGGGTGCGGTCTCGGACATGATGTAGCCGTTGCGGGCGCTAGGGATGAAGATGCCGAATTCCATGTCAGGGATTCCTCTCTTGTTGATCGCGGGGTCGTTACGGCAGCGTGACGGCCGCTTGCTCCACTTCGGACGGTGCGGCGGCCGGATAGGCGGCTTCGCCGAGGACGGCGTGGTCGAGCGCGCTGTCCAGCCCCTGGTCGACCCGCTCGTCCCGCAAGCCGATCGTCTTCTCCACGGCGAGGACCACAACGAACGCGCTGACCAGCCCGAGCACCAGGAACACGAGCACACCGAGCGCCTGGTGCCCGATGCCGACCGACGCGTGCTGCGGCGCGTACTCCCCGGCGAGGCCGAAGTACCCGCCCTGTTTCACGCCGGAGGCGAACACCGCCGTCATCAGCGCGCTGTAGACACCGGGGCCGAGGGTCAGCGGGACCACCTTGATGTCGTCGAGGCGCCAGCGGTTCATCAGCCGGTACCCGCCGACCACGATCAGCGGCGCGAAGAACGCGGTGAGCCCGGCCTGCCACGGCTTGGCGACGTCGAGCAGCGCGGACACCGAGATCCAGCCCGCGACCGGCGACACCAGCAGGAAGTACGGGCTCTTGCCGACCTTCCACGCGAGCAGGCCGCCGAGCACGGCGAAGGCGAACGCCATCATCAGGTTCGTGACGATCACGCCCATGCCGGTCTCGTTCAGCGTGATGCCGAAATACCCGGAACCCGGCACCAGGTACCCGTTGAGCAGCGCGTATCCGCACAGCCCGGCGAGGAACAGGAACAACCCGGCCACGGTGAAGACGAGGTTGTGCGGCATCGGCGGCTCGCTGGCCCGGCCGCCGAACACGCCGGCCCTCGGCTTAGCCCGCCACACCAGCACGAGCGCCCAGCACCCGAGCAGGATGTAGAAGAAGGCACCGCCGAAGTCGTGCGTTCCCGCGTTCGACAGCGGCCCGACCGAACCGTAGACGAGGTAACCGGCGAACGGGATCACGAGTGCGCCGAACACCAGCGTGACCGCCGACAGCCCGGCCGTCTTGACCCGCTCGATCACCGAGCCCGCGAGCAGGGCCGCGAAGAACGCGGCGAACAGGATGAACACCGCGAAGAACGCCTGGAACGAGTCCGCGCCCGGCATGGCCGCCGGGTCCAGATGCTGCGCATAGGTGTTGATGCCGGGTCCGCCGAGCCACCAGGATTTCAGCGCCTCCCCGAACGGATTCGGGACGCCGAACGCCTGGCCGAACTGGGTGTCCCAGATCGCGAACCCGGCGATCGACATCCCCGCCGCCGCGACGAACGCGGCGACCAGTTTCTGGACGGTCGTGTGCAGGACGTTGCCCGCCCGGCTGAGGCCGGCGTCGAACAGGAACACCCCGCCGACGGCGAGCATGATCGCGATCAGGCCGACGACGTAAAGGATCGTGGGCACCTGCGCGTTCAGCGAGACTTGGTTGTCGTACATGGCTTGGTTCTCCGCTCAGGAAGAGAGCAACAGGTCGAACGGCCGGTCGTACAGGACGGCTTCCACCACCTCCCGCGGGATCGGCAACGGCAGGTCCAGGTCGGCGACGGCGAGGAACTGGTCGGCCGCCTCGCGGGGGTCGAACGAGGGGAAGTCCGAACCGAAGAGGAGCCGGTCGGTCACGTGGCCCTCGATCGCCAGCCGCAGGCCGTTGTACAGCTGCCAGGTCTTGACCGGCAGCGTCGAGACGTCCGCGTACACGTTGGGGTTCTTCATCATCAGCTCGACCGCTTCGTGGGTCCACGGCTTGCCGAAGTGGGCGAGCAGGATCTTCGTCCCGCGGAACTCACGTGCGACCTTGTCCAGCAGCATCGGATAGGCGAATTCGTTGCAGCCGTCCGGGGCGAACACGCTCGCCTGGTGGAACATCAGGAAGATCCCCAGGTCCGCGGCCGTCCGGTAGACCTCGAACGCTTCGGCGCAGTGCGGGTGGAAACCCTGGTACGGCGGGGAAAGCTTCACTCCCTGCAGTCCGTGCGTCTCCACCGCGCGGCGCAGTTCGGCGGCCGCGCCAGGCTGGGTCGGGTCGACGCTGCCGACGCCGATCGCCCGGTCGCGGTTGGCCGCGAAGTACTCGCCCACGTAGTCGTTCGGCACGTGCATGCCCATCCGGGCGACCTGGAGGCCCAGCACGAGGAACCGGTCGGCGCCGCTGGCCCGCATGACCCGGCTGTGCTCGTCGAGGTCGGCCTCGCCGAACCCGGGCCGTCCCACCAGTTCCACGCCCCGCTCCGTCCACACCGGACCGAGGTGCTCGGGCCGGTAGACGTGCGTGTGCCAGTCGGTGAACGGACGATCCGGCATGTCAGGCCGCCTCGTCGCCCGGGCGGACGGCGATCGCCTCGATCTCCACCCGGCAGTCGCCCGCGATCCCGACCACGAACGTCGCGCGCGCCGGGAACGGGCCCGGGGCGAACACTTCGGTGTAGGCCTCCCAGAACTCCTTGCGACAGGAGTCGTCCGCGAGGTAGCAGGTGGTCTTCACGATGTCGGACAGGCCGCACCCGGCGGCTTCCAGTACGCCCTTGATCTCGTCGAGCGCGATCCTGGTCTCGTCGGCGATCGATTTCGCCTCGTCCTTGCGCCGCAGCGTTTCGAGGTCGAGCGCCATTCCGCCCGCGAAGACGAGGTCGCGCGTCGCGACGCCGGGGTTCATGCCGTAGCGCGGGTAGGGCAGGTTTTCCGGGTTGAGGTATTCCGGCACGGGTTCTTCCTTCCCTCGGTGCGGTCAGCTGGCAGCGGTCAGCGAGGTGTCGAGCTTGCGGATCTCCGGCATCACCTCGCGGGCGAACAGCCGCAGCGAACGGTCCACGTCCGGAGCCGGGATACCCGGGAAACCCATCTGCAGCAGCCAGTTCTGGATGCCATGCGACTTGGTGAGCCGCGTCATCCGCTCCAGGACGCTGTCCGGCGAGCCGATCATCAGGTGGTCGCGCTCCATCAGCAGCTCCCACGGATCCATTTCGCGGTAACGCGGATCTTCCGGGTCTTCGTCGGCGTCGAGCCACACGCCGATGCCGCGGACCCGGCACAGGAACTCGAAGAACTCGACGATGCCCGGTTCGGCGATGCGCCGCGCCTCCTCGTCGGTTTCGGCGATACAGCACAGCCGCAGCACGCCGCAGCCCTCGCCGAGCGCGGGCGTCCGCCCGGTCGTTGCCGCGGTCTCGGCGCGGTAGGTCTCGAAGAGGTTCTTCAGCACCTGGCCGCTGGGGTACCAGGTGATCGGCCGCAGGCCGTTTCGCGCGGCGTGCGCGAAACCGGTCATCGACTCGGTGACGGCGAACTGCGGCGGCGTCGGCCGCTGGAACGGCTGCGGCGTCATGCCGAACGCGACGAGTTCGTCGTTCTCGCCGACCCAGCCCCGCGGCATCGGCGCGCCCGGCGAGTGGATGAACTTCGTGCCCGGCTCCGGGAACGTATAGCGCTTGCCCTTCCAGCTGAACGGGTCCTCGGTCCAGATGCCGCGGACGATCGCGAGGTTCTCGTCGAAGATCTCGCGGCTGTTGTCCGAGCCGTTCCACCGGTTCGCCTGCGGGTTGAGGTTCATCACCTCGATCGGCAGGATGCCGCGGCCGAACGCGACGTCGAGGCGACCCTCGCTGAAGTGGTCGAGGACGGCGAGGTCCTCGGCCAGGCGCAGCGGATGCCAGAGCGTGAGCGAGACCGCCGCCATGCCGAGCCGGATCCGCTCAGTCCGCGCGGCCAGGTCCGTCGCCAGCATGACCGGGTTCGGGCTCGCGTCGCTGCCGTCGGTGTCGAAGTGGTGCTCGCCGAGCCAGATCCGGTCGTAGCCCAGTTCGTCGGCCATCCGCGCGTGCCGGCGCGTTTCGCGCATGATGTCGTGCCAGTCCTGCGTGCCCGAGCGGTTCGTCAGCGCGTAGAGCAGATCCAGTTCCATGCTCGCTCCCGTTCTCCGTGTCCAGCGGGCGCCTGATAATTCCGACTAGTCGGTACTTACGACGGTCGGTGATCGGCGTCACCGTGGATTCACTCACGAGACCGGGCCGCCGCGCCTTCGTGCGACTACCCAACCGCTACGTATCCTGCCCTGCGTACGTAGCGCGGAAGAGTCCGCTGACCTGCTATTCCAGCGCTTCGAGCAGACGCGGGAGAACCCGGGCGAAAGGGGCGAACAGGTCCATCCGGCGCGCGTCCTCGACCGCGGCCCACACGTGCGCGTCGTGCTCGTCGGACAGCGTCGCCGAGTAGTCCGGCGCTTCGGACGCCTCGGCGAGAATGGTGGTGTAGTTCCATTCGCCGGGCACAACTTCGTCCACGTACCGCGCGAGCGGCCGCCATCCGCCCGGCAGTCCGCCCATCTCCTCGGCGAATTCCCGCACCGCGGCCTCGTCCGCCGTCTCCCCCGCCAGCAGCGCCCCGCCCGGGATCGACCACTGGCCGCGGCTGCCGTGCACCCAGCCGGCCCGGCGCACGAGCAGCATCCGGCGCGGCGGCCGGGTCACGACCAGGATGCCCGCCGCGCCGTGCCTGCCCCAGCGGCGCCGTCCGTCCGCGGTCACGAACCATTCGTCCGGCACGGCCGCTCCTCCCGCGGGGTCAGACGCACATTTCGCCGAGCCGCAGCGTGTGTCCCATCCGGTCGCGCTTGGTCCGGAGGTACGCGACGTTGTCGGCGGTGGCCGGGATTTCCAGCGGAACCCGGTCGAGCACGGACAGCCCGTAGCCCGCGAGCCCGGCGAGCTTCGCCGGGTTGTTGGTGAGCAGCCGCATCGACCGCACGCCGAGATCGGCCAGGATGTGCGCGCAGGCGGAGTAGTCGCGGGCGTCGGCCGGGAAACCCAACTGGAGATTCGCGTCCACTGTGTCCGCTCCGGCGTCCTGCAGTTCGTACGCGCGCAACTTGTCGAGGAGGCCGATTCCGCGGCCCTCGTGCCCGCGGACGTACACCACCACTCCCCGGCCGGCCCGGGCGACGGTCTGCAACGACGCCTGCAACTGCGTCCCGCAATCGCAGCGCAGCGACGTGAAGACGTCCCCGGTCAGGCATTCCGAATGCACCCGGACCAGCACGTCCTCGCCGTCGCCGAGGTCCCCGAACACCAACGCGACATGCTCCCGGCCGTCGAGGGCCGATCGGTACCCGACCGCCCGGAACATCCCGGACGCGGTCGGCATGCGCGTGTCCGCGACTCGCTCGACCTGCGTTTCCGTCCGGCGCCGGTACGCCACCAGGTCGGCGATCGAGATCATCGCGAGCCCGTGTTCGTCGGCGAACCGGCGGCATTCCGGCGCGCGCATCATGGTCCCGTCGTCGTTGACCAGTTCGCACAACGCCCCGGCAGGCGCCAGCCCGGCGAGCCGGGCCAGGTCCACCGATGCCTCGGTGTGCCCGCCGCGCCGCAGCACTCCCCCGGCGACGGCGCGCAGCGGGACGACGTGCCCCGGCCGCGACAGGTCGGCCGGAACGGTCTCCGGATCCGCGAGCAACCGGATCGTGCGCGCCCGGTCCCGCGCCGAAATTCCGGTGGACACGCCGCTCTTCGCGTCGACCGTCACGGCGTACGCCGTGCCACGAGGGTCCTGGTTGACGGGAGTCATCGGCGGAAGGTCGAGCCGATCCAAGTCGGCGCCCGGTAGCGCGGCGCAGACGAACCCCGACGTGTACCGGACGGTGAAGTGCAGCAACTCCGGCGTCGCCAGTTCGGCGGCGAAGACGAGATCGCCCTCGTTCTCCCGGTTCTCGTCGTCGAGGACCACCACCGGCCGCCCCGAGCGAACGGCGGCGACCGCCGCGGCCACCGTGTCGAACGCGATCTCGCCGCGCTCGGGTGCGACTGCGTCCACCATGCCGCGCCTCCGTTCCCGCTTGCCTTCAAGTACCGACCGGTTAGTATGAACCTAGCACGGGTTCCCCGCAGCCGACCGAAGGAGCAGGCACCGCATGGGAAAATGGTTCGAAGACCTCCCTGCCGGACACGCGTTCGAGACCCCGGCCCGCACCGTCACCGAGACTGACCTGGTCGCGTTCTCCGGCTTGTCCTGGGATGTGCACGCCTTGCACACCGACGCCGAACACGCCCGCGCGACCCCGTTCGGCGAGCGCATCGCCCATGGCGCGCTGGTGCTGTCGATGGCCGTCGGACTGCGCGCCCGGACCGGGTATTTCGACGACACCCTGCTGGCCTTCCTCGAGATCCGCTCGTGGCAGTTCCTGGCGCCGGTCCGCATCGGCGACACCATCCGGGTCCGCAACGAAGTCACCGAGGCCCGCCGGACTTCCAACCCGAGCCGAGGCGTCGTGGTCCAGCGCGTGGAGGTGGTGAACCAGGACGACACGGTGGTCCAGGCCGGGGAGATGGTGTCGCTGATGCGCTGCCGGGAGTGACGGACCGCTCCTCGCCGAGGCAGGGCGCGGCGAGACTCGTGCCGATCCACGTCGCGCAGGGGACTTCAGCCGAGGGCTGGCCCGCATCGTGGATTACCTGGCGAGCACCCCGCACGGTCTCGCCGGACGAAGCCGCGGACGCCGTCCATGCCCGCAGCCCGCGGCCGCTGCCCGCGCAAGCTCGACAGCCTCCGCAAGAACATCCGGCCGCAAGACAACGGCTGCCGGTACCCGGATTCGCGCTTCCTGGACTTCGGCGACAAACCCGTCCACGGCACCAAGAGCAATCGGCACGCCGCCGCGGTCCGCGCTCGAGATCCCGACGATGCTCGCCCGAGGCAGCGAATCCGACGTTGTCGCCGCAGAAGGCGTCGAGGATCTGAGCCGATGCCGCCCGGCCCAGCCACCGACCGCTCCCCCGCCGACTCCGCGATGGCGCCGCCGTCGCCACGGTGATCGGCCCGCCCACGATCAACGGCCGTATCGCCGCCGGCACCGATCGGTTGACAACTCATATAATATATAATGCGACACGGCGCGAGAGCTGTCGCGCGCAGAACACCAGGTTGGGAGATCATGATGAGCGGCAACCATCTGGACAAGACGGCTCGCCGAGTGGTGGCCGGCCTGGACGATCACGGCAAGCGGCGGTGATCGTCGATGAGAACACGACCACCCGAGTGGCGCTGCTGGCGTTCACGGTCAATGACGTGTGGCGCACCGATGAACTGCCGCAGGCGCACGCTTGAGGCCGACGTCGAGCTGGACCCGCCCGCGCGCGGACTGGTGGTCCGATTGGCCACCTTCCCTCCGGACAACGAAATCGATCCGGCGGTGTACGCCGAGTCGATCGGGAACCTTCACGGCGAGGAAGCCAATTCCAGCAGTGCCGAGGAGATCGCCGGCCTGCACGAAACCCCGACGATCGATGTCGCGACAATCCTCGACGGCGAGATCCACGCCGTCTGCGAAACCGGCGAGGTGCTCCTGCGAGCGGGCGACACGGTGATCAACAGGGGAATCAAGCACGCGTGGAGCAACAAGACCGACAAGCCGGTCGCCATGGTGGCCGTCATGTACCCGGGCCGCCAGTAGCCTGCACGAAGGGAATCGTCATGTTGAGTTTCACCGATCGCGTCGCCATCGTCACCGGTGCTGGTCGCGGTCTCGGGGCTTCGCACGCCAAACTGCTCGCGGCGCGAGGCGCCGCCGTCGTCGTCAACGACCTCGGAGGATCGGCGGCGGGCCCGGGTTCGAGCGCGGCGCCCGCCGAGGAAGTCGTCGCGGAGATCGCGGCGGCGGGCGGCCGCGCGGTGGCGAACTTCGATTCCGTCTCCGAGAATCCCGAGCGGATCGTCGCCTCCGCGATCGAGGCGTTCGGCCGCCTCGACATCGTGGTCAACAACGCCGGCATCAATCAGGTGCACCAGTTCGGCGCAGACGTCATGGAATCGCTCCGCCGGCACATGGAGGTCCACTTCTTCGGCATGGCAGGGGTGACCGCCGCGGCGTGGCCTCATCTGATCCAGAGCGGATCGGGCCGCGTCGTCAACACCACCTCTCCCACCCTCATCGGGTTCCCGCGACAGACCCCGTACGTCTCGGCGAAGGGCGCGATCTTCGGATTCACCCGGACGCTGGCCTTCGAGGCCCAGGAGGTGGGGATCAAGGTGAACGCCATCGCGCCGACCGCCGCGACCCGCATGTCGGACGAGGCGGACCTGCCCGACGACTTCAAGCAGTTCATGCGCGACAACCTGCCCGCCTCGCTGGTGAGCCCGGTCGTCGCCTACCTCGCCCACGAGGACTGCGCGATCAACGGCGAAGTGCTGCAGGCGCAGGGCGGCGAGGTGCAACGCCTCGTGCTCGGCTTCAACCAGGGGTTCGCGAGCAAGGACCTCACGCCGGAGCTGGTGCGGCAGCACATCGACGAGATCCTCGACCCCGCCACCCACACCCCGTTCGCCACGATCGACAAGCAGGACCTTTCCGCCGTGGGAAAGTGAATTCCCCTGCGGACAAACCGAAGTCCCGGCGGAGCTCGGCTCCGCCGGGACTTCACTTCCGAACGCCGCGGACGGCGGTCCCGCCGGTGTGTCCGGCAGGACCGCCTCTACCGGTTCACTCGCCGCGGGTGGCGGCGAGGTTTTCCCGGAAGAACGGGACCGCTTCGGCGACCGCGCGGTCGACGTACTTCGGCACGTCGTAGAAGTCCATGTGCGCGCCGCCCTCGACCACGACGAGCTTCTTCGGGCTGCGGGCCCGGCCGTACAGCTCGGCGGACATCCACAGCGAACCGGCGTCGCTGCCCGCGACCACCAGGAGCGGCTGCTGCAGCAGGTCCTCGACCATGTGGAACGCGTCGAAGGTGAAGATCCGCGACACGCTCTTGGTGAACAGGAACTTGTTCTTCGCGTTCGGGTGCTGAGCGCGCGGGGTCAGGTAGTACTCGCTCGCCTCGACCATGTCGCGCGGGGTGTTCTCGTCCGGCTCGGCAGGCACATAGGGCAAGTAAGCCGCCTCCGCACCCTTCGCTTCGGCCGTGCGCTGCTGCGCCACGGCCTGCAGCGTGGGGACAGCGGCCGCGTCGGAGTCGGTGCCGTACCAGTTGCGGCGGAACGACGTGCCGATGTTCACCGCGCTGACCGTGGTGAGGGCCTTGATCCGGTAGTCCGTCAACGCGGCGTTGACCAGGTACCCGCCGCCGGCGCAGACGCCGAGGCCGCCGATCTGCTCGGCGTCGACATAGCCGAGGGTCTGCAGGTAGTCCACCGCCGCCCGGACGTCGTCGACGCGTGCGGCCGGGTCCTCGAGGTGGTGGGGCTCACCGCCGCTGTCGCCCTGGAACGAGGCGTCGAACGCGAGCGTGACGAAGCCCTGCCCGGCCAGTTTCTCCGCGTACAGGCCCGCGGTCTGCTCCTTCACGCCGCCGCCCGGGTGCACGGTCACGACCGCCGGGTAGCTGCCCTTGGGGTCGAACCCGTCCGGCAGGTACAGGTTTCCCGCCATGGTGATCGAGTCGTTCGGGAAGGTAACGGCCTCCACAGACGTCACTGCACTCACTCCTTGCACGTCTTCGGTGTCCCGAACCAGGCGGCCCGGGCTGCTGATACCCACTCTGCGGCGGTTCGCGCGGGCGTGGCAGATGCCGCTTGTCGGGGGTACCGGCAGCCCCTCCTTCCGCCGGCGTTCCGCGTTTACCCTCGAGGTATGGAGATCGCCAACGACCTCAGGGAATTCCTGATGACCCGCCGCGCGAAGGTCACGCCTGAGCAGGCCGGAATCATCGCAGGCGGGCGGCGGCGGGTCAGCGGGCTGCGCCGCGAGGAAGTCGCCCGGCTCGCCGGAGTCAGCACTGAGTACTACGTGCAGATCGAACGCGGCCGCGTGTCCGGAGTCTCCGACGAAGTTCTGCACGCGATCGCCACGGCGCTGCAGCTGGACGACACCGAAACCACGCACCTGTTCGACCTCGCGCGCGCCGCCGGGAAACGGGCCGGCCCCGGCCGCACCGTCCGGCAGCCGGTGCCGGAGGGGGTGCAAGCGCTGATCGACACGATGGTCAACGCCCCCGCGATCGTCCAGAACGGACACCTCGACGTGGTCGCGGCGAACGCGCTCGGCCGCGCCCTCTACGGCGTCGTCTACGAGCGCACCCCGCACCCGCCGAACCTCGCCCGGTTCATCTTCCTCGACGACCGCGCCGAAGAGGTCTTCCCGGACTGGAAGAAGGCCGCCGACGACGCGGTGGCCCTGCTGCATGTCGAAGCGGCCCGCGCACCGTATTCGAAAGCGGTCACCGGGCTCATCGGAGATCTCGCGACCCGCAGCGAAGCGTTCCGCACCCGGTGGGCAGCGCACGACGTGAAGGCGCACCAGCGCGGGACGAAACTGTTCCGCCACCCGGTCGTCGGCGAGCTGACGCTTCGGTTCGAAGGACTGCAGGTCGCCTCCGCGCCCGGCCTCACCCTGATCGGCTACACCGCCGAACCCGGCTCCCCTTCAGCCGAGGCACTGCAGTTGCTGTCCAGTTGGACGGCGAGCGAGGCACCCGGACCGGCGGTACCCTCCGCAGGGTCCGAAACCGCAGAAGGAGACCGCCGTGCCCAAGCCTAGCGAGCTGGTCGTCCCGTTCCCGGCGCATCGCCGCTGAGCCCACGCCGATGCCCGCCCGGAACGTGTGGTGGACCCGCCGCGAGGTCTCGCCGCTGGAACTGTTCTTCGATCTCGTCTTCGTACTGGCCGTCGGCCAGCTCGCGCACCACCTGCTGGGACATCTGAGCTGGACCGGCGTCGCCGAGACGCTCATCGCACTGGTGGCGGTCTGCGGGGTGTGGGCGTTCACCTCGTTCGAGGCGACCATGCTCGACGTCGAACGCGGCAGCACCCGGGCGACGATCATCGCGGTGATGGCGCTGGGACTTTTCATGAACGCGGGCGTCAGCGGCGCGTTCGAAGAGCAACCGTGGCTCTTCGTCGTCCCGATGATGCTCGCGCTCGCCGGGCCCGGCGCGTATGCCGCGGCCACCGCGCCGACGCCCGAACTGCGCGGGCACTTCAGGCGGGTGCTGGGCTGGCTCGCCGTCTCGGTGCCGTTCTGGATCGTCGGCGCGGCGCTGAGCCCGGAGGCCCGGATCTGGCTGTGGGCCGTGGCCGCGCTCGTCGACCTCACGGGCACGTGGACCGCGCACCCGGCGCCGGGCCGGGCGCTGCAGTCCGCCCGGCTGCCGTTCGACGCGGAGCACATGATCGAGCGGATGCGGCTGTTCCTCATCATCCTGCTCGGGGAAACCGTCCTGGCGCTGGGCCGGGTGCTCACCGAACACGCGCCGGACGCGCCGTCGCTGCTGATGGTGCTGGGCGGGTTCGCCGCGCTCGTCTGCCTGTGGGCGATCTACTTCGGACGGACCGAACAGCAGGTGGTGAGCCACGCCTCGGCCACCGAGGACCCGATCCGGTCGGTGCACGCCGGGCTCAACGCGATCTACGGCGTGGTCGCCGGGCTGGTCGCGTTCGCCGCCGGGATCGAACTCGCGCTGGCGCACGGACCCGGGCACCCGGCCGGCACCGGCGGGGTGCTGCTGCTCGGCGGGCCGATGGTGTACCTGCTGGCCCAGGCCTGGTACTTCCGCGTCGAGACCGGCACTGGCTGGCTGCCCCGGGCCGGGGGCGGATTCGTGCTGGGGGCCGGTGCGGTCGCGGCGTACTGGCTGCCCGCCTGGGCGGCTGTCGCCGTGCTGGTGGTCATCCTGCTCGGCCTCACCGCGTACCTCGCCCACGGCTGGACCGGGCCCCGGCCCGGAACCGAACCCGCGGCATCCTCCTGATCGGTCCGAACGCGGCAGCCCGAGCGTCGGCGGGTCTGGGACCCACCGACGCTTCTCAGCCTCAGAACTCGATGACCGCCTTGCCTCCGGTCTGCTTGTCGAAGGCGGCATAGGCCGCCACCGCGTCGTCCAGCCGCCAGCGGTCGGTGAAGACCAGGTCCGCCTGAACCCCGTGCCGGGCGATGAACCGGGCGCAGTCCGCCTGGCCCACCGGGGAGAAGGTGTACGAGCCGACCACTGTCAGCTGTTTGCGGATCAGGTCCGGGCTGACGTCGAGCGTCACCGTCGAGCCTTCGCCGACAAACGCGACAGTGCCCCATTTCGCCGCGGACTTCACCGCCGCGGCCCGCGCCGGTGGTGCGCCGGAGCAGTCGAGCGCCTTGGTCACGCCCTTGCCGCCGGTCAGCTCCCGGATCGCTTCGACCGGATCGACCGACGTCGAGTCGATCGCGTGCGCCGCACCGAACTCCTTCGCCCGCGCCACGCGTTCCGCCGCGATGTCGACCGCGACGACCTCCGCGCCCATCGCCGCAGCGAGCTGTACTGCGGCCTGACCGACCGGGCCCTGGCCGAAGACTGCCAGCGTGTCGCGCGCGTTGACGTCGAGCCGGGTCAGCGCGCCGTAGGCGGTGCCGGTGCCGCACGAAATCGCGGCGCCGGCGGCGAAACTCAGCTCGTCCGGCAGCGGCACGAGCGTCCGTGCGGGCACCTTGAGGTAGTCGGCGTGCCCGCCGTGCGCGGTCGCGCCGTAGATGACGTTGCCGCGTTCGCACATCTGCGGCCAGCCGGTCCGGCACAGGTCGCAGAATCCGCAGCCGTCGTAGTGGTGGACCATCATCCGGTCCCCCACCTTCACCGCGCGGGGGTCGACCGCCGAGCCGATCGCGGCGACGACGCCGCACGGCTCGTGCCCGCCGATGAATCCGGCGTCGTCGCCGGTCATCCCGAACGCGGCCAGCGCCTGCCCGGCGGGAGCCCGGTAGAAGTGCAGATCGCTGCCGCACATACCGGACGCTTTAATCTCCAGCACTGCTTCGTCCGGACCCGGTTCGGGATCGGCGAAGGTCTGGATCTCGAGGACCCGGTCTCCCCGGAAAATGACTCCGCGCATGAGATTTCCGTCCTTGTCAGTGCACTGCGGCGAACATGAGGCTTTCCTCGTCGGCTTCCTCCGGGGAGAACTCCGCGGCGATGCTGCCCGCGCGCGCCACGAGGACGCGGTCGGACAGCGCCTGGATCTCCGGCAGGTACGAGGAGATGACCACGACCGCGACCCCGTCGTCGGCCAGGGCGCGGATCATCGCGTGGATCTCCGGGATCGTGCCGAGGTCCACGCCGCGGGTCGGCTCGTCGATGATCGCGACGAGCGGCTTCCGGGTCAGGCCCTTGGCCAGCACGATCTTCTGCTGGTTCCCGCCGCTCAGCTCCTCGACGGTCGCCTTCGTCGGCCGCAGCGTGCGGACCTGGAACTGTTCGACGAACCGTTTCGCGACCGAGGTGCGCGAACCGGGCCGGAAGAGGAACGGCAAGCGCCGCGCACCGCAGAGGTGCCCGAGGTAGATGTTGTCGGCGATCGTCAGGTGGCTGAAGAACCCGGAGGCTTTCCGGTCCTCAGTGATGTAGACGATCCCGGCTTTGCGCGCCTGTCGTGGCGTGCGGAACCGCACCGGCTCGCCGTTGAGTCGTACTCGGCCGCCGCGCAGCCGACGGCGTTTCATGATCCCGCTGACGATCATCGCGGTCTCGCTGCGGCCCGCGCCGACCAGGCCGTAGATACCGACGATTTCCCCGGCGTAGGCGGAAAACGCCATGTTCCGCACCACCGGCAGCAGCGTCACGTCCTCGACCTGCAGTGTCGGCGTCGGCTCGGGCGCGCGGTTCGGCTCCACCCGCCCCATCTCCACCGTGCGGCCGACCATCATCTTCACCACGCGATCGCGGCTGAACTCCGGCCGCTCCAGCGTCCCCTGGACGACGCCGTCGCGCAGCACGGTGATCCGGTCCGCCTGTTCGAACGCTTCGTCGAGCATGTGCGTGATGAAGATGACGCCGATCCCGCGCTTCTTGAGCTGTTGCATGGACAGGAACAGCTGCAGCCGCTCCTCCGGAGTCACCGACGACGTCGGCTCGTCCAGGATCACCAGCTTCGCGTTGCGGTGCACCGCCCGGGCGATCTCCACCATCTGCTTCTGCCCGACGCCGAGCGCCCCGGCCGGGACGTCCGGGCGGATGTGGAAGTTGTGCGATTCCAGCAGCTCGCGTGCCACGACGTTCAGATGGCCGAGGTTGTTGAACACCTTCTCGTCGCCCATGAACAGGTTCTGGGCGACGGTCATCGACTCGACCAGCGAGCCCTCCTGGTAGACCATCGCCACCCCGGCCTCGACCGATTCGCGCGGAGTCGTGAACGCCCGGGCGGCGCCGTCGACCTCCAGAGTGCCCGAATCGTGCGCGACCGCACCGGAGACGATCTTGACCATCGTGGACTTCCCGGCGCCGTTTTCGCCGAGCAGCGCGTGGATTTCGCCCGGCCGCACGTCGAAGTCGACCCCGTCCAACGCGTACGTTCCGCTGTAGCGCTTGCTGATGTTCGTCAGCCGCAGCACCGTGTTCATGCGTCCTCCAGCCGCAGCAGGTTCCGGCCGCCGCGCACCGCCGCGACCACGTGTCCGTTGTGGACGGTCAGCCCGGTGACGCCGTGCCGCGGGCTGTCGACCCGCGCGTGCGCGCTCTCGGCGACGCGACCGGTGGAGTCCATCCGGAACACCAGGCCGCACGACCGGGCCGGGGCCCAGCTCTTGACCACGCCGAGCACGCGCAGCTGCCCCATCTGCATCGTGTCGGTGAAGGGGTCGCCCGCGCGCAGGCGCGGGACGAACCATTCGTCCGGGCTGATCGTCTCCGTCATCTCCGCCAGCAGCGCGGGCTCGTCGAGCAGCAGCTCGGTGACCCGGTTGCGGATGTAGGGCGCGGCGAACCACCAGCCGTCCCCGCCGACGTGCACCCGCCCCGGATAGACGGGCAGGTTCGCGCTCAGCACCCGGCCTCGCTTGCCCGGCGCGGACCGGGCTTCCACGCGATGGTCCAGGCTCAGCGACAGGAGCACTTCGTCCTCGGCGATGCCAACGCCCGACGGCCACGCGAGGCGCTCCGCGACCACTTCGGCCTGCGCGCCGTCAACCCGCACGAGCAACCCGGACCGGTCGCCGGTGACCAGTGCACGAGGCCACTCCGCGACCTTCGTCGAGCCGACAGTCGCCAGCAACGCGGACCCGTCCGTCGCGAGCGCAGTCACGCAGGCGGTGACCGGTGCGTCCGTACACAGATCCTCGGTTTCGCCGGAGCGCGACACCGAGACCAGACCACGCCCTTCGATTGCCGCGACGATCTGCTCGTCTCGCACAGTCAGCGCCGTCACCGGGCTGCCGAACGAAGCCAGCCGCGTCACCTCGTCCTCGCGCACCGAGAAGACCTGATTGCCGCTGCTGAACACCAACCCCGCGGCGGTCACGACCACGTCGTCCGGCTCGTACTCGCCCGCGGGCAGCAGTTCTGCCGCCCCGTCGAGCCGGAGGTTCGGCCGCAGTCCGGTGTCCATCGGGGGCACCGTGCGCGCACGGCCCCAGTTCGGGTTGATCCATTCCTTCACGGTGTCCAGTACCGGGCTCATCGCACCGCCTCCGCTGCTTCGCGGACACTGGCCGTGCCGGGAACGACGGCCGGGTCGATCTCGCCTACCTCGCTCGGGTCCAACTCGAGCCTGCCGATCCGGTTGTTGCTGACGCCGCACAGGTACAGCTGCCCGTCGCGTTCCTTCGCCGCGGTCACCATCGGGTAGTTCTCCATCGTTTCGTCCCACAGCACGGCGAGGATCTCGCCGCCGTCGCTGAACTTGATCGCGCACGACGTGTTCAGCTGCGGCACCACCCAGTTGTCCACCGCCGCCTCGCGGGTCATCCGCCGCCGCACCGCCGGGTAGCGGCCGAGCAGGTCGGACATCTGCGTCCGCATGGCGCACAACGGCATCCAGTAGTTGCCGTCGGAGGACCGGTTGATGTTGTCCGGGTAGCCGGGCAGGTTCTCCAGCACCGGCTCCAGCTGTCCCTTCTTCGGCCCGGCGATCCAGAGCCGGTCGACGCGGCACAGCCCGGTGCTGGAGATCAGGATCGACTCGCCGTCGTGCGCGGTGCAGATGCCGTTGGGGAACACGTAGTTCGACACCACGACCTCGGTCTTGCCGTCCGGCGTCACCCGGATCACCCGGCCGTTCGGGCGGAATTCCACCAGTTCCAGCAGGAAGTCCGCAGTGTTCGTGCGGGTGGAGAAATCCGAGGCGTAGATCGAGCCGTCCGGGGCGATGTCCAGGTCGTCGATCGCGCGCAGCCCCGAATCGTCGATCAGCGACAGCGGACTGCGCTTGACCTTGTTCGCGACCAGTTCGGGCTCGCCGTCGGCGCCGATGCGGTAGATGCCCATGCCGCCGACCGCGACGACCAGCCGTCCGTCGGGATCCCAGGCGTGTCCGCACGGGAATCCGCCGGTGCGCGAGAAGATCTCGCCCTCGGTGTCCTCCAAGCCCCGGAACCGCCACACCCAGCCGCGCTGATCGCCGCAATAGACGTTGCCCTCGGCGTCCACCGCGCAGTCCTCCGCGCCGCGGATCTTGCCGAGTCCGACCGGAGGCGCGTCGGTGAGCCGGCGGTTGAGCGACCAGACCGTGCGCGGTTGTGTGACGTCGACCAGCGGGCCGAGCCGCAGCCGCGCCGGGTCGATCTTCAGCTTCTCCACCGCGCGCTGCCGGTACTTGCCCCATTTGAGGTCCAGCACGGTGAACACGAGCAGCACCGCGGCGAGGATGACGGTGTAGTACGAGCCCTGCGCGCCGTCCGAGACGGTCGCCTGCTCGATGATCGTCACCACCGCCACGCCGACCGCCGCGCGGAGCACCGAACCGCGGCCGCCCTTGATGCTGACGCCGCCGAGGACCACCGCGGTCAGCGCGATGATCTCCCAGCTGTTGCCGACGTTCGGGTCGGTCCGGGCCAGCCGCGCCGACGTGAAGATCGCGGCCGTCCCGGCGAGCGCCCCGGACAGGACATAGGTCCAGAACGTCACGGCGGTGACCGGAATGCCGTTGCGCCGCGCGGAACGCCGGTCCGAACCGGCCGCGGTGACCCACCAGCCCCAGCGGGACCGGGTGAGCGCCAGGTGGACCACGATCAGCACCACCGCGAAGAGGAACCACGCGGTCGGGATGCCCAGCACCCGGCCCTCGCTGAGGAAGTCCCAGACGAGCGACGGTTTCGTGACGCCGATCTGCGTGCTGTTCGCGTTCTGCAGCACCGACGCCGCGCCGCCGAAGGCGATCAGCGTGACCAGGGTGGTGATGAACGGGCGCATCCGCAGGATCGCGATGAGGAACCCGTTCACCGCCCCGAGCACCGCACCCGCGACGATCGCGGCGGGCACGACCACCGCGGTCGGCCACAGCCACACCCGGTCGGCGACCATCGCGCCCAGCCCGCAGAAGCCGACGACCGACCCCACTGACAGGTCGATGCCGCCGCCGACCAGCACGACGGTCAGCCCGATCGCGAGCAGGCCGTACTCGGACACCTCGTCCATTACGAGCGGCGCGTTGGCCGCCCCGACGTTGGTCGTGGCGAGCACGTACACGCACAGCGCGAGCGCCAGCACGAGCGGCACCGCGCCTTCCATCCACCGTTTCTCGAACAGATCCGAGACGGTGCGGTAGCGGGCGATTCTTTCCGTGCGCCGGCCGCCGGTCATGCCGAACGCGTCCAGCCCGCGCCGCAGCGGAGACGTAGTCATCGGGCCCCGCTCACTTGCTCTGGTAGCACGCGATGGTGGTCTGGTCGATGTTCGCCTTGTCGACCACCGTGCTCGACACGTACCCGACCGAATGCGCGCTGCCCGGCTTCGCCCCGTTGGTGAGCAGGTTCTGCACCGCCACCGCACCGGCGGCGCCGATGCCCTGGACGTCGTAGGCGGCCGAAGCGGTCACCGTGCCTTGCTTGAGCGCGTTGCACCAGTCCTTGTCCGCGTCGAGCGTGTAGACGCCCACCGAACCCGGAGCCACCTGGCCGCGGCCTTCCGCCGCCTTGACGGTCTGCCCGACGGTGATCGAGTTCAGGTCGAAGGTCACCATGAAGCCGCACACCTTGCCCTGTCGCTGCTGCAGCACGGATTCCGCGGCGGCCTGCGCCTGGGCGTTCTGGAACTGCGAGTGCGCGACGAGCGTCTGGTAGCCCTCCTTCTCCACGACGTCCTTGATGCCCTGGTCCCACAGGATCGAGGCCGGGTCGTTGCCGGGGCCGTCGATGATGGAGATCGTCTTGGGAGCGTCGCGGGAGTTGCAGTCCGAGACCGCGCGCTTGGCGATCGACTGTGCGGCGCCGTAGACGTCGACGCCGACGAACGCGTCGCCGAGCTTGGTGGAGGGCATGTTGAGCACCACGGTGTAGATGCCCGCCTTCTGCGCCCGGTCGATCGCGTTGTCGAGCAGGCCCAGGTCCTGGTTCTGCAGCACGAGCACGTCGGCGGCCTTGCGCGCGATGAGGTCGTTGATCGTGCTGATCATCCGGTCGCTGCTGAAGTTCGAGTCGTAGACCTTGAACTCGGCGCCGGCGCTGTCGAACGTGCGCTGCATGGTGGTGCCCCAGTTCTCGGTGAGCTTGTAGCCCTTGTAGAGAATCGGGACGAAGGCGATCCGCTTGCCCTTCATCGCGTCGTGCGCCTTCTGCCGCATCGGCATCAGCTGTTCGTTCGCGCCGAACACCGCGTTCGTGGCGGCGGCCGCCGAGTCCGACGACCCGCCGCCGACCGAACAGCCCGAAAGGCCGGCGCCGCCCAGCGCCGCCGACGCGGCGAGCACGAGGAGCTTCCTGGTGATCTTCATGTGCTTCCTACTTCCGTTCCCCGGCGTCGTTGCCGGTCACAGTTCGCCGGATTTCTCGGTTTCTTCGTTGCGCGGGCGCAGCCACGCGTCGAACGCGATCGCGGCGGCCAGCACCCCGCCGCGGATCAGGTCCTGCACGGCCGTGCTCAGCCCGTGCAGCACCAGCAAGTTGTTGAGCACGCCCACGAACAGCGCGCCGACGAGGACGCCCAGGATCGTGCCGCGCCCGCCGGACAGCGAGACGCCGCCGATCACCACCACGGTCAGCGCGGTGAACAGGAGCGGGTCGAAGGACGTCACGGTCGTCTGCACGCTGCCCTGGATCGACACCGTCACGAAGCCGGCGACCGCGGCGAGCAGCGCGGACAGCACGTAGGTGAGGATCTGCAGCGGCCGCACCGGAGCACCGGTCGACCGGGCGGTCTCGAAGTTGTCGCCCATCGCGCGGATCAGCCGCCCGGACGAGGTGCGGGCGACGAACAGCCAGGCGAGCAGGAACGCGCCGCCCGCGATCAGCACCGGCCTCGGCACGCCGAGCACCGACCCGCCGCTGAGCTGGGACAGGAACGATCCGGCCGGCACGCCGTAGACGTTCTGGCTGAGGAACAGGATGTCGATCCCGCCGATCGCCAGCATGCCGGTCGCGAGCGTCACGAACAGCGCGGGCACTTCGAAAACGGCGACGAGGACGCCGTTGACGAGTCCGATCGCCAGCGCGAGACCGGCCATCAGCGCGATCGCCTGCCATTCCGGCATGCCCTCGCTGATGAACGCGAGCGTCGCCTGTGCGCAGCCGAGCCCGATCCCGGCCACCGAGAGGTCCAGCCCCTTGCCGAGGACGACGATCGCCTCGCCGATCGCGAGGATGCCGAACGCGGCGGACAGGTTCAGGATGCTGCCGAAATTGCCCGCGGTGAGGAAATTCGTCGTCGTGGCCCCCGCGGCGAGGGCGAGTGCCGCGGTGATGCCGAGTACCAGATAGGTCTGGTCGAAGCCGCCGAGGCGTGCCCGCAGCGACACGCGTGGCTTCGTTGCCACTGATGCGGTAGTCATGGGATTCCCGGTTCGATCGGTGGGACAGCGCGGCCAGTGTGTCGGCTGTCACCGGCTCGCCGCATCTGCCGCCGGTCGTATTCCGTTACCCCGTACGGCCGATGCGGCGACTGGCCCCAGCCTCGTCGCGGATATATAATGTTCGGAATTTCCGCAAGGGAGCTGCCCATGAACGCGACCGGCTTTCCGCGGCTCGACAGCGTCCGGCTGAGCGCCGATCTGGCCGATCAGGTCCGGGAACTGGGACTGGACGCGTGCACCGCGCTGGACCGGATGCTGCCGGTCGGCCGCTGCGCCGAGGTGCTGCCCGCCAAACGGCTGCTCGGCCAGGTCTGGGACGCCGCGATGGCCGAACTGGGCTCGGCTCCCGCGCCGGACCGGCTGCCCGGCCTGACCGCGCTGCTGAGCAGGGTCCGCGAGCTGGAGTCCCGAGTGGACGATGCCAGGGTCGCCGACGGCGTCGCGACGATGCGCCGCGTCCGCCGCGCACTGACCCGTTTGCACGCCTCGTCGACCGCCGAGGAACTCCTCTCCCGCGCCGCCGAGGAGGCCTGCACGATCGGGTTCGACCGCGTGCTCGTCTCCACTGTGGACGATGCGACCTGGGTGCTGCGGCGCATGGTGATCGAACAGGATCCCCGGCTGGCCGACGAAATGCTCGCTGCCGGCCGCGAGGCCCCGCCGCGACTCGACGGCTCACTGGTCGAATCCGATGTCGTCCGGCACGCCCGTGCGGGTCTCGTGTACGACGTGCAGGAGAACCCGCGCGTCAACCGGCAGCTCGTCTCGCTGTCCGGCTGCACGTCCTACGCCATCGCGCCGTTGCGGGCGTACGGGAAAGTCGTCGGGCTGCTGCACGCGGACAGCTACTACTCGCCCTGCCGGGAGGTCGACGTCACCGACCGAGCCGTCCTGAACCTTTACGCGGAGGGCGTGAGCGAGACGCTGGCCCGGGTGTCCGTCCTCGAAGGACTCGCCTCGCTCCAGGCGGGAATGACCCGGCTGGCCGCCGACGTGCGCATCGCTCCCCCGCCCGAGCCGGGCCTGACGCGGCATCCGCTGCTGTCGGCCCGCGAGGCGGAGGTGATCGAACTGATGGCGCGCGGCGACGCGAACCGGGCGATCGCGCGGAAGCTGTCGATCTCGGAGGGGACCGTGAAGACGCACATCACGCACATCCTGCGCAAGCTCGACGCGGCGAACCGGGCGGAGGCGGTCGCGTACTGGCTGCGGAACTGAGCCGGCCCGCGGCTCAGGCGGGCATCGGCTCCAGCCGGGTCGTGGTGGCGGCGGCAGTCTCGGCGACCATCGGCGCCAGCGCGCTCGGCATGCTGCGGTACTTCTCTGTGTACGCGGCGTCGACAGCGGCGTTCGTGTCGGCGTCCGCCTCGAGGTGCAGAGACACGTCCGTCTCCAGTCCGTCCACTCGCACCCGGGCGAGCTGCTTGGCCGCGGCCCAGCGGTACCAGCCGCCCTCGGTGCCGAACGCCGACCGGATGTACAGCTCGTCGCCGGAGCGGACCACCCAGATCGGGGTCCACCGGCGGAGTGAGCCGTCGCGGCGGTAGCTGCTGATCTGGATCTCCGACGCGGCGCCGATCCGGTCGCGGATCTCGGGGTCGAACGACATAGCGGGCTCCTTCGAGACGAAAACGGGACGGTTCGCTTCGTACGCTAGGCGCTCGCGGACGGGCGTGGGAGGTGCTGCCAGCCCCCTCCCACACCCGCGTCGCCGGTCACGGCGCGTCGAACTCCAAGGTGGACGAATCGACCGCCGCGCCGCCGCCGTCCGCGACCAGGACATGGCCGGTCACCATCGACGCGTCGCCCGAGGCGAGGAACGCGCACACCGACGCGATCTCCTCCGGTTCCGCGGCACGGCGCAGCGGCACGTGTTTCGTCGTCAGCGCATACGCCTCGTCGAGCGTGATGCCCTCGCGCTTCGCCAGGTAGGCCATCGCGCCCTCGCCCAGCGGAGTCCGGATCCAGCCCGGGCAGACAGCGTTCACCCGGACCCCCTTCGGTCCGTAGTCCCGCGCGAGCCATCGGGTGATGCCGATGATCCCCGCCTTGGCCGCGGTGTAGCCGACAGTCCCGGGCGGACCGGCGATCAGCCCGGCGGTCGACGCGAAGAGCACCAGCGAGCCCTGCCGCTCCACCAGATGCGGCAGCACTTCCCCGGCCAGGTAGAACGAACCGTGCAGGTTCACGTCCAACGCCCGCTGATACGCCTCCACGTGCTCGGGCCGCGCGGTGCCCGACACCGCAGCGCCCTGCGTCGCGATCACCGTGTCCAGGCCGCCCAGACTCGCGACAGCCTGCTCGACCACGTCGTGGATCGCCGCGCGGTCGGTGCCGTCGGCGGGCAGCGCGACCGCGCCGAGTTCGTCCGCCAGTTCCTTGAGCCGTTCGGCGTTCAGGTCCGTGACCGCGACCTTCGCGCCGTCCTCGGCCAGCCTTCGCGCGGTGGCCGAGCCGACTCCGCCTGCCGCGCCCGTCACCAGTGCCAATTCGGGCTTGCGCCGCCGGACCGGGTCGTTCATCGTGCGCCTTCCTCTCCCGGTCGCGTCACCTCGGACGCGCCGGAATTCGTTGCGGTACCGAGCTTTCCGTACTTCTCGCGGAGGGTGAACTTGAGAATCTTCCCGGACGCGTTGCGCGGCAGCTCCGGCTGCGCGACGAAATATCGGGGCACCTTGTACGTCGCCAGGTTCTCGCGGCAGTAGGCCCGCAGTTCCGCTTCGTCGAGTGCGGTGCCGTCCGCCAGCACCACGACCGCGCAGCCGACTTCGAGGTACTTCGGGTCCGGCACCGCGACGACGGCCGCGTCCAGCACCGCCGGATGCTGCGTCAGCACCCGCTCGATCTCGGCCGGGTACACGTTCTCCCCGCCGCTGCGGATCATGTCCTTCGCCCGGCCGGCGAGCACGAGGAAACCGTCGGCGTTGACGAAGCCGAGGTCCCCGGTGCGACACCAGCCGTCCACGAAGGTGTCCCGGTTCGCCTCCGGCCGCTGCCAGTACCCGGCGCAGACCGCGGGCCCTCGGACGAGGATTTCGCCCACCGCGCCGGGCGCGGCCGGTTCGAGCCCGTCCCCGGCGACCCGGACCTCGGTGAGCGGCACCGGGCGGCCGACGCTTTTCGGCTGGGCGTCGAAGTCCCCGTCGTCCAGCGTCGTCGCGATCGCGCCGCCCTCGGTCAGCCCGTAGACCTGGGTCAGCCGCACCCACGGCAGTTTCCGCCGCACCTGGTCGACGACCCATGGCATCATCGTGTCCCCGCCGATGACGAAGTGCGTGACCGATTTCGGCAGCCGGTCCTCGATCCCGTCCACGCGCAGCAGGTCGTGCAGCATGAACGAGAACAGCAGACAATCGGTCACCTGCTCGGCTTCGAGCACCTCCAGCAGCCGCTCGACGGTGAAGTTCCCCGACCGGAGGCACACCACGGTGCCGTGCATCAGGAACGTCGGCGCGGTCACCGCCTCGAACGCCCCTGCGTGGTAGAGCGGGCCCGGCACCAGCGCGACGGTTTCCGGTGAGAATCGCCAGCGCAGCGCCTGCGTGGCAGCTGTGCTCACCGTGTTGGCGTGCGTCCACACCGCGCCTTTGGGCAGGCCAGTGGTGCCCGAGGTATAGAGCAGCGACATCGGGTCCGCGTCGCTCACTTCCGGCACGTCGGCCAGCGGTTCGCGGCCGAGCAGGACGTCGAACGGAAGCGCCCAGTCCGGCACCGGATCAGCGGTGTCCGGCCGGACCACGAACGTTTCGACGCCGGTTTCCGCGCGCACCGGCTCGACCCGGTCCAGCAGGCTGCTGTGCACGATCACCGCCTTGCAACCGGAGTCGGCGAGGATGAACTTCAGCTCGGCCGGCGCGAGCCGGAAGTTGAGCCGGACCGCGACCACGCCGAGGTGCATCGCGGCGAAGCACAGCGGCAGGTACTCGGCGTCGTTGAAGAGCATGAGGCCGAGCCGGTCGCCCTTGTCCAGGCCGAGTTCCCGCAACGCAGTCGCGTAGCGCAGCGATTTGTCCCGCAGCTGCGCGTAGGTGAGCCGTTCGCGACCGTCGAAGCTGACCGCGATGCCGTCGTGGCCGGGCGGCGGGAGCTGGTCGGCCACCGCGTCGAGCAGCCTGGTGAACGTCATGACCTGCCCTCCTGTCTCACACGCCCGGTCCGAAGACGATTTGCTTCAGTTCGGTGAACTCCTGGATGCCCTCGGGCCCGGACTCGCGGCCCCAGCCCGAGCCCTTCACCCCGCCGAACGGAGCGCTCACTGCGGGCCCGAACGTGTTGATCGCGACCGAGCCCGCGGCGATGGCGGAAGCGGCTTCCGCGGCGAGAGCACGGTCAGCGGTGTAGACGCTCGCGGCGAGGCCGAAGCTCGTGTCGTTGGCCAGCCGCAGCCCGTCGGCCAGGTCGTCGTAGGTCTGCACGACGGTGACCGGCCCGAACACCTCATTCTGCGCCAGATCGGCGTCCCGGGCGACGCCGGTGATCAGGGTCGGCTCGTAGTAGTGCCCGGCGGCGAATCCCTCCGGCCGCCGTCCTCCCGTGACGACTTCGCCTCCGGCAGCGCGCGCACGGTCCACAAAGCCCTCGGTCCGCCGCAACGCCGCCGGGTTCACCAGCGGCCCGATCGTCGTCCCCCGGTCGAACGGGTCGCCGATCCGCAGTCCTTGCCACGCAGTGCGGAGCCGGTCGACGAGTTCGTCGTGGTGCCGCCGCGAGATCAGCACCCGGGACAACGCGGCGCACACCTGCCCGGCGCCGCCCGTCGCCCCGGGCACCAGCGACTTCAGCACCCGGTCGAGCGGCGCGTCGTCGAGGATCAGCGCCGGGGACTTGCCGCCCAGTTCGAGGTGTGTGCGGGCGAACCGTCCCCGCGTCGCCTCGATGATCTCCTGCGCGGCGACCCGGCCTCCGGTCAGCGAGACCAGGTCGGCGCGCGGGTCCGCGGTCAGGTGCCGGGCCACCTCGACGTCGCCGCACAGGATGCTCAGCGCACCGGCCGGAAAACCCGCTGCCGCGGCGGATTCGGCCACCAGCCGCATGATCAGCTGCGATTCGGGAGCCGCCTTCACCACCACCGGGCAGCCCGCGAGCAAGGCGGGCACGACCTTCGTCGCCATCGTGACCACCGGCCCGTTGTAGGCCAGGATCGCGACGACGACCCCCGCCGGTTCGCGACGCACGACGACGTCGCCGAGCAAGGAACTGCGGTGGTCGTCGCGCAGAGCGTCCGCCGCACTCGCCAGCGCGGAGTTCCACGCCCCCGCCGCGCCGTATTTGTGCAGCGTCGCGCTGTAGCGCACCGGCATGCCCGCTTCCGCGGCCCAGACCGTGCCCAGGTCCGGGAACCGGGCCTCCAGCGACGCGCAGAACCTCGCACAGATCTCGACTCGCTGCCCGACCGGCAACCGACCCCACTTGGAGTCCGTCGCCGCCGTGAGGGCCGCGTCCGCTTCCTTTGCCGACGGCAGCACGACTTCGGCGACGGTTTCCTCGGTCGACGGCGAAACGATCTCGTACGCCGGTCCGGTAGCAGACACCCATTCCCCGGCCACGTAGACCGAGTCGAGGCGACGCACCGGGACACCGGCGATCTCGCGCATCATGCCCCGCGATCCGACCGGAAGAACGGGCTGGCGGGCTTGAGAAACATGGTCGCGAACGGCGGGATCATGAAGTCCGGCAACACCATCTCCCCGGACATCAGCTGCCGCTTGACTTCCGTGCGAAAGCCTTCGAGGTCGCCAGCGGTTTCGTAGATCGCCAGGTGCCCTTCGTCGACCGGGCTGACGCCGGGCAGCGGCTTGACGTCCGACACCTCGAACCGTTGCGCCCGAAGCATTCCCGGCGCGGACATGATCTGCGGAATGTGCTCCTCGTCGTACCACTTCCCGAACGTCGCGTCGTCGCCGGTGTGGCGGCTCCACGCGAAGAACAGATGCCGATCGTCCAGGTTCTCCGCCTCGGCGAACCGCTCGGTGTGGAAGGGTTCGCTGACCGGCTTGGCGAACAGCGCCTGGAACGGCTGCACCATGTAGTCCGGGAGCACCATGTCCCCGGAGATCAGCTTCCGCTTGACCTCCTCCCGGAACCCCTGCGGGCTTCCGTCCATTTCGTACAGTGCGAGGTGGCCGAAGTCCAGCGAGCGCACGCCCGGCAGCGGTTTGGTGTCCGCGATGAGGAACCGCTGCGCCCCGGCCATCCCTGGCGCGTCCATCACCTGCGGGATGTGCTCGTCGTCGTACCACTTCGCGTAGGTGCCGTAGTCCGTGGTGTAGGTGCTCCACGCGAAAAACAGGTTCCGATCCCCGAAAACCGGGACCTTGGCGGAAACCATCAGCTCACTCCTCGTTCGTTCGACCGGCCGGAACGCAGCCGGGTTGTTGCTTTTTCGTCGACCCGCAGGCCTTCGGGGTCGAAGTGCGGGTCGCCGACGACGACCACCCCGTAGTCCCGCGCCGCCCCTTCGACGCTCACGTACTCGTCGCGCACATCGGCGAGCACCTTGGCCGGTTCGCGCTCGAACGGCGAGCCCCATCCCCCGCCGCCGTTGGTCAAGCACCGCAGCACCGAACCGGCTTCGGTCAGCCACGCCTTCTGGCTCGCGAAGTAGTGGTAGACGCCCTTTTCCGGGTCCAGCGCCTTGGTCTCCGGGTCCAAGACACCGGCCACGGGGGTGCTCCGGGCGTAGTCGTCACGCGAGACGCCCAGCAGCCCGTCCGGCCCGGAAGTCCCTTCTCCCGGCGGGAAAATCCACATCGCCCCGGTTGGACCCGGCTTCCCGCCGTCGGCGCCGACGCCGCTGGGCTCTTTGGTCCGGAACGGCGACAGATGCTGGGCGGCTTCGGTCAGCCAGAGCGTGTCCTTGAGGTTCGCCGCGCCGCCGCGGTGCTTGCCCGGCCCGCCGGTGTCGATCGCGTGCTCCTTGCGCAGCATCACGACCGGCGAGTCGTGCTCGATCGTTTCCGTCGCCGGATCGAGGTTGTTGAGGTTGTACAGCACGGTGTAGCTGTCGCCGTCGCCCTCTTTGGTGGCACCCCACGGCCCGTGCTCGCCGCCGCATTGCGTCGCGCTCGTCCAGGGCGTGCCGTCGTCCCGCACTCCGCTCGCGTTGTGCGTGTTGGTGGAGCCGTAGTCCCCGCCGACCGCGCGTTCGCCGAGCACCGGATTGAGCGCCTCGAAGATCGCGGAGATCAGCGCGCCGGAGGGTTCCCAGAACATCATCGGTGCGCCCTCCGGCGGCAGCGCGCTCAGCAGCGTTCCCGGCGGCGCGACGAGGTCGACGTTGCGCCAAGTCCCGGAGGTGAACGGGATCGCCGGGTCGAGCAGCATCGTCAACGCCACGCCCAGCGCGGTTTTCGCGTCGAGGACGCCGCAGTTGATGCAGGTCCGGGCTTGCGCCGAGGTTCCGGAGAGATCGGCCTCGATGTCGTGCCCGCGTTTGCGCAGCGTCACGCGCACCCGGTAGTCGACGGTGTCGTCGAGCCCGTCGGCATCGATCAGCGCGCTCCCGGAGTAGTCCCCGTCCGGGATCCGGGCGATCGCTTCGCGCATCTGCTCGGCGGACGTGTCGCACGCGTAGGCGAGGGAGCCGAGGAACGCGTCGAGGCCGTAGCGCTCGATGTTCTCCCGCACCAGCCGCTCGCCGAGCTGCAGTTGCTGGTGCATGCTCTGGAAGTCCGGGAGCAGCAGGCCGCCCCAGCGGGTGTTGTCGAAGATCAGGCTGAACGTGGACCGCACCGGCTGGTCCTTCGCCCACAGCAGCATCGGCGGCAGCACGAGGCCGTTCTCGTAGACGTTCGTCTTGGTCGCGGAGAACCCGCCGGGCACCGTGCCGCCCATGTCCAGCTGGTGCGCGCACATCGTCACGAACGAGACGATCTCGCCGGCCACGAACACCGGCCGGGTGAACAGCACGTCGTTCACGTGCCGCCCGCCGCGGTACGGGTCGTTGCAGATCAGCACGTCGCCCGGGGACAGGTTCTCCGGCCCGAACTCCTCCACAGCGTTGCGGGTGGCGTCGGGCATCGTGCCGAGGAACGGGGTCAGGCTGTTGCTGACGACGGCCATCCGGTAGTCCTGCGCGGGCGGGCCGCTGATGGTGCAGGCGAAGTCGTACCAGTCGCGGATGATCGGCGAGAACGCTTCCCGCAGGAACGCGGTGCTCATGTGCCCGACGGCGTACTTCAGCCGGTTCACGATCACTGACCCGGTGAACCGGTCGGCGTGATAGGCCGTCCGGAACTGCTCGTCGGTGAGATCGCGGATGCGTCCGGCGGGCTCCTCGATGGTGGTCATGGCGCTCACTTCTTCCGGATGACGAGTTCGCCGTAGCGGCCGACGACCAGATGCTGGCCCGCCCCGACGTGAGTGGTGGACAGTCCTTCGTGGACGATCGCCGGGCCGTCGAACTCGTCGCCCGCCCGGAGCGCGGTGCGTTCGTACACCGCTGCTTCCTGGCCTTCGGCGTCTTCGCCCAGGTACCGCAGCGTCGTCGTCCGTACCGGGGCGAGCGGCTCGTCCGCGGCGCGCGCGGGCAGCTCGGGGTACTCGACCTTCGGGGTGTCCAGCACCGCGCGGACCCGGAACGTGACGCCCTCGACCGGGACCATCTCGAAGCGGTTGCCCGAACGTTCCTGGTAGGTGTCGTGGAAGGACGCGATCATCGCCGCGACCGCCGACTCGTCGATCGTTCCGTCCGGGACGGGCACGAACGGCGTGTCCCAGCTCTGCCCGACCAGATGCCCGTCGTAGCTGCGCTCGAAAGTCACCGCGGCGTCCGCGCTCAGCCGCTCGCGCAACTGCGCCTCCATCTCGGCGAACAGCGTGTCGATCCGCTCCGCGACGTCCGGCGTGAGCACGGTGTAGGCGCTGCGGTTCACGGTGAACACCTGGTCGGCCGAGAGCAGGCCGAGCGCGGAGAACAAGCCCGGGTTCGGCGGCACGACGACCTGCTTGCAGTGCACTGCGTCCATCGCCGCGGGCAGCAGCATAGGCCCGGCCGCGCCGTACGCGATCAGACTGTAGTCGCGCGGGTCGACGCCGTTCTTGATCGCCACGTTGAACACGCCCTCGGCGATGTTGTGCACCGCCATCTCGTACGCGTACCGGACGCGCTGGGCGAGCGTGAAGTCCGATTCGAGGTTCTCGAACGCCTGGCGGGCCAGAGCCGGATCCAGCGCCAGCTCGCCGCCGGCGAACGTGCCCGGGTCGATGATCCCGATCAGCAGGCAAGTGTCCGTTGTGGTCGGCTGCGTGCCGCCTCGGCCGTAGCAGGCCGGGCCGGGCGTCGAACCGGCGCTGCCGGGGCCGACCTGGATCTCGCCGGTGGCGCCGATCGTCACCAGGCTCCCGCCCCCGGCCCCGATCGCGCTGACGTCGTTCGCCAGTGCGTTCACGACGAGGTCGTGCTCCAGTTCGAACGTCGTGTCCACGAACGGCTCGCCGCCGGTGACGACGCTGATGTCGCACGACGTGCCGCCGACGTCCGCGCACAGCAGCTGCGACTCCCCGATCAGCGAACCGAAGTGGGCGCTGGCGACCGTGCCCGCGGCGGGGCCGGAGAACACGATGCGGAACGGCTGCTCCATCGCCCGATGCGACGGCACGAGCGTCGCGGCGCAGTCGGCGAAGTTCAGCTGCCCGGTGAAGCCGAGTTCGGCCAGGCCCTTCTCCAGCCGCGCGGTGTAGTCGGCGTAGATCAGTTTCATCAGCGCGTCGACCATCGTCGTCGAGGCCCGCGCGTATTCCTTGGCCAGCGGGGAGACCTCGCTGGACAGCGAGCACGGCACGTCGCCGAGGACCTCGCGGACCAGCTCGCGCAGCCGGAGCTCGTGCGCCGGGTTCACGTAGGCGTTGATCAGGCAGATGGCCACGCCCGCGACCCCGCACTTGCGCAGAACTTCGAGCTCGGCCCGCGCCTGGGCTTCGTCCAATTCGAACAGCACCTCACCGGAAGCGGTGAGGCGTTCCCGGATCCCCCGGCGCAGATACCTCGGCACCAGCGGCCGTGCGGCGTCGCCGAAGCTTCGCCGCCAGCCCGGGTCCAGAATGGCCTCCGCGGGCCGCCAGACCCGGCCCATGTCGAGGATGTCGCGATGCCCCTCGGTGGCGAGAAACCCGATCTTCGGCACAGTGCGGGTGATCACCGCGTTCAGCCCGTGGGTGCTGGCGTGGTTGAACACCGGTGCGCCCGCTACGCCGAGCAGCGCGGCGCCCTCGAGCACCGGACGGGTCACGTCGGTGTAGTCGGTGGAGACCTTGGCTGTGCGGATCTCCCCGTCCTGCAAGGCGACCACGTCGGTGAAGGTGCCGCCCACGTCGACTGCGATCATCATTGATCCTTTCGCTACAGGAGGTCGGAGAGCAGCTGGACCGGGCCGAGCCGCGGGCCGGGGTCCCGGCTGACCGAAAACAGGCACGACCGGCATTTCACGACGTCGAACCAGCCGCCCTCGGAATTCACCGGATAGCGGAACAGTTCGGCGGCGCCGCAGCGCGGGCAGACTCCCTCGACTGGTTCCCGCTCGAGGGACGGCGGGTTCGGTTCCTGGCTCATTTCGGCGCAACTCCACTGTTGGCTCGATTCGGCCGGCGCTGGTGCGCCACCTAACACCGAACGGTAGGCCGGAGGAGACCGGGGCAACAGCCGCTCACCGCACGGCCGAGTCCGCAAAACGAAGCACGCCTCGCCCGAAGGTCGATCCGTTGTGGACGGACTGGCCCGCCGATTGCCTGACGGGCACATGGTTACGGGCGGTGCGGCAGCCTCCTCGGCCGTCGCACCGCCCGTCGCTCTCGTTCAGGCCGCCTCGCCGAGACCGCCCAGGACTGCCGCGCCGGCCGGGGTGAGGCGTGCGCGAACGCGCTTCCCGAGCCCCGCCGGTCCGGTTGGGACGATCAAGCCCCGGTGGGCGAGCGCGTGCGCGGTGTACTGGTCGCAGCACGCCACGCCGTCGACGAACATGTCCGGCTCGCTGCTGCAGGTGATCTCGGCCCGCCCGGCCGCCACGACGCGGAGGAGGGCCCGTGCCCGGCAGCTCAGCGCGGAATCGGTTCGAGGCGCCATCGCGCACCTCCTCGTCGTCGAAATAATATTTTATATTATCCTTCGACCGCAGCCGGCGTCAAGGCCCGGCGGCCCAGCAGCGCCAGCGGGACCAGGCTGATCAGGCAGGCCACGAGGATGTAGACCGATACGTACACCGTCGTGTGCGTCGTGGCGATCAGCGCCGCCACCACGAACGGGGCCAGTCCCCCGCCGACGATATTCGCCAGCTGGTACCCCATCGACGCACCGGAGAACCGGACGGACGGAGGGAACATCTCGGCGAACATCGTGACGCCGGGGCCGAACATCGCGCCGACCGAGATCTGCCCGACCACGATCGCCAGCAGGATCGCCCAGAAGTTCCGGGTGTCGGCCAGCGGGAAGAGCGCGAAGCCCCAGATTCCCGCGAGCACCACGCCGCCGGCGTACACCGGACGCCTGCCGACGGTGTCCGACAGCCGCCCGCACAGCACCGTGCTCACCCCGGTCGCGATCATCGAGAACATCACCGCGGTGAGCATGGTGCCCTTGGCGATCTTCAGCTCCCGCACGCCGTAGTCCAGCAGGCCGGTCACGGTCGCGTAGAACATGATCGTCGCGGGCAGGAAGATGAACACGACCAGCAGCAGATTCTTCGGCCGGCGCAGCACCCGCACGACCGACGAGCGTTTCGGCGCCGCTGCGAGTTTCTCCTCCACCGCACGGAAGTCCGGAGAGTCTTCGAGGTAGCGGTGGATGTAGAACACGACCGGGATCATCACGATCCCGAGGAGGAACGGAATCCGCCAGCCCCACGCGGCGAACTGGTCCGCGGTGAGCGCACCGGACAGCACGACGAAGACCAGGGTGCCGAGCACCATCCCGGCGAAGATGCCGAGTTGCGGCAGCGAGCCGTGCAGCCCCCGGCGGTTCGGCGGAGCGTGCTCGACCGCGAGCAGCGTCGACCCGCCCCACACCCCGCCGACCGCGATCCCTTGCGCGACGCGCAGGATCACCAGCAGCACCGGGGCCAGCGCGCCGATCGAGGAGAACGTCGGCAGCAGCCCGACCAACGTGGTCGCCACCGCCATGGACAGCGTCGACGCCACGAGCGCGGGTTTGCGCCCGAACCGGTCGCCGATGTGCCCGAAGACAGCCGCGCCCACCGGGCGGCCCGCGAACCCGACCGCGAACGTCGCGAACGCGGCCAGCACCCCGGCCACCGCACTCGTCGACGGGAAGAACGCGTGGTTGAAGACCAGCGAGGCCGCGGTTCCGTAGATCAAGAAGTCGTAGTACTCCAGAGACTGCGCCGCGATGGCGGCCGCCAGCACTTTCCCGCGGCGTTTCGTCGCCGCCTCAGCCGGTGCGATACGTCCTTGTACGCTCATGTCGTCCTCATCCCGGAGCCGGTGTTCACCCGACAGTGGTCGACGGGCAGTGAAATATAAAATATTCAATCCTTGATCACAAGGAACCGGATCCTGATTCGACGGCGGGGAAAGCGGCGCCCGTGGGCCGCTGACGGGTGGGTCCCGGGCTCGGGCAGAGCGCGGCGACCGAACGAGGGAGAGCCCGGGTGTGCGGCCGCATGTCCAGCGGGCGGCCCGAAACGGCGCACCGACCACCCGGCCCAGCTCCACATAGGACTCGAACCGCTCCGCTGGCGACGCGAAGCCAGCGGCTCCGGCGGTCACGCGACCGCCGATCATCGCAGTGACCGGCCCGGGTCGTCTCCTCCTGTAGGGTCTCTCCGGCTACGACATGTTGATCTTGTATGACCGGGGCTTTCTCTGCCGTCTCACGTCCGCGTCACCCATGATTAGTCTCAAATCCATGGCACTTCCTCGTCCGGCACCGGCCAAGTCAACGGTCGTTCAGCCCATCGGGGATACCACCAGCGCCGCGTACTCGGCCGAGCGTCACGGCTTGACCGACTCGAGAATCACGAAGGGGCTCGGCGTGGAGACGACCTGTTCGACGACGAAGCCCGCATCGCCGAGCAACGCCCGGTACTCGCTCTCGGTGCGCTCCCTCCCGCCGAGCAGGCTCACCATGACCAGGTCCATGTGCTTGGACGGATGCGGCTCGTCACCGGTGGGCACGACCTGCTCGACGACGATCAGCCGAGCACCCGCCGCAGCCGCAGCCCAGACCGACCGCAAGATCTCAAGGGCTTTCTCGTCGTTCCAGTCGTGGAGGATCCAGCTCAGCAGGTAGATGTCCGCCTGCGGGACCTCGGTGAAGAAGTCCCCGGCGACCACCTCGACGCGTTCGGCCAGTCGAGCGGCGGTGAGCACCGCATGGGCGGACTCGACGCGGCCGGGGAGGTCGAAGACGATTCCCCGCCGGTCGGGCCGATCGTCGGAGCGCAGTAGTTCGGTGAGGATGGTGCCGTCGCCACCCCCGAGGTCGACGATCAGCACACCAGGCGGAAGCTGGTAGTCGTCGAAGGTCCCTGCGCGCAGGGTCCTGGCGAAGACAGCCATCGCTCGTCCGAACAGCGCAGCCAAGGACGGGTCGGTGGCGACATGATCGAAGTACGGCTTGCCGAAGTACTTCGACGCAGCGGACTGCCCGGTCCGCAAGGTGTGCCGGAGCTCGCCGACGGCCCGATAGTGCAGGTGCATCCCGCCCACCGCGATGCCGTGCATCGACTGCGGATGACTCTCGGAGAGAGTCGCGCCGAGCTCGGTGACCGCCACCTTGCCCTCTTCGGTCCGGAATACGCCATATGGCGTGACGGAACGAATCAGACGGGCGAGCACATCGGCATCGGATCCGGTGCGCTCCGCCAAGGTCGCGATCGTCTGGGGTCCCTCTTGGTCCAGAATCGTCGCGACACCCGCGTCGGCGAGGACGAACAACGCCTGGGACAGCAGGAACCCGTCCAACAGTTGCGCCATCATTACGGTGGGTGGCACCGGCTGGACCGCGTGTTCGTCGGACATGATGGCGGTGCCTTCCTCCTCATGGGCTTTGATCGTCAAGTCTGTCACCTGCGCCGAAGACCCACGGTGAGAGGTCGGTGATCACGCCGTGGCGGGGTAGCGCCGCTGGCGGACGTCCGAGTCGTCGACGTCTCGGACCTGCGCGGCACATTGGGGGCCGCCCAGGCGCACGGGCTCATCGACACCCTGTGCACCGCCGGGCGGTCGCCGACGCCGCTCACCGGCACTGACGCATGGACCACGACACCGGTGGCTACCCGCCCCTGTCCGCTGCGCAGCAGCGGGTCAACGCCGCTCACCCCGCCGCGGCGGGGTGGGGTGGGGTGTCTTCGTCGGCCATTACCGCCCCCAATGCCCTGAGCGTCAGTGGCGAGGGCACCATCGTGCCGGTGCGGACCTGCCTCGGTGTGTCCGCGGCACTGCGCGGACGACCCAGTCTCATCTCCGCTTCACAAATGAAGCAGAGATGAGACTGGGTCGAGAAAATGAAGCCAGCCTTGAGACCCTGCACCTCCGGACTCCGCGACTCGTCGCTACGCCCGGAAGATCGTCTTGTACTCCAGGTACGCGTCCACGCTCCGCGGCCCGAGTTCCCGGCCGATCCCGCTGTTCTTCACCCCGCCGAACGGCGTCTCGATCGGCAGGGTCGAGGTGTTCACCCCGACGCTCCCGGTGACGATCCGGCGAGCCACCTCCGTCGCGCGCTCGCGATCCGGGGAGAACACTCCGCCGCCGAGGCCGTACTCCGAGTCGTTCGCGATGGCGACCGCTTCGTCCACTGTCCGATACGGCAGCACGGTGAGTACCGGACCGAAGATTTCCTCGCGGGCGATGCGCATGTCGTTCGTGACACCGCGGAAGATCGTCGGCGCGACGTAGTAGCCGCGTTTGAACGGACGGCCGCCGCCGATCACCATCTCGGCGCCCTCTGCCTTGCCGAGTTCGATGTAGGACTCCACTCGTTCCCGCTGCGTCGCGTTCACCAGCGGGCCGAAGAACACCGTCGGGTCGAGCGGATCTCCTTGCGGGATCCCGGTCATCGTGGCCGCGAGCAGGTCCACGACCTCGTCGTAGCGCGACGCCGGAGCCAGCACCCGGGTCAATGCCCGGCAGGTCTGCCCGGTGTTCGGCGAGCAGGCCGAAAGCACCAGCGGCCGGAACGCGTCGAGGTCGACGTCGTCGAGCAGGATGCCCGCGGACTTGCCGCCCAGCTCCAGCGTGACGTGCTTCAGCTGCTTCGCGCACTCGGCGGCGATCGCTTTGCCCGCCACGGTCGAACCGGTGAAGGCCACCTTGTGCACCAGAGCAGCGAGAAACGGCGGGCCCTCGGCTGAGCGCCGAAAGTCCCGCCGTTTCCCGCCACAGCGCCCTGTCTCAGTACGAGCGCGGCAGCCCGAGCACCTGCTGCGAGATGTAATTCCGCACCATCTCCTGCGAGAACGGCGCGTTGCGCAGCAACCGGACCTCGCGCCACAACCGCTCGACGTGGTACTCCTTCGCATACGCGTAGCCGCCCAGCGTCGAGAACGCCCGGTCGCACGCCTCGAAACCGCCCTCGGCGCCCAGATACTTCGCCGCGGCCGCCTCCGGCCCGCACGGCTTGCCCTCGTCGAACAGCCGCGCGGCGCGCAGCACCATGCCCTCGGCGGCTTCCAGCCGGATCCACGAATCCGCCAGCGGGTGGGCGACCGCTTGGTTCTGCCCGATCGGACGGTCGAACACCACCCGGTTCTTGGCGTACTCCGACGCGATGTCCAGCGCCGCCCGGCCGAGGCCGATGCCTTCCATGCCGACCACGATGCGTTCCGGGTTCAGCCCGTCCAGCAGGTAGTAGAAGCCCTTGTCCACCTCGCCGACCAGCCGGTCCTCCGGCACGAACAGGTCGTCGATGAACAGTTCGTTCGTGTCGATCGCCGCGCGGCCCAGCTTCTCGATCTCCCGCACCGTGATCGCGTCGCGGTCCATGTCCGCCAAGAACAGCGACATGCCGTAGAGCGGCTTGTCCTCCCGCCGCGGCGAGGTGCGAGCCAGCAGCAGGATCTTCTGCGCGTTCTGCGCGTTGGTGATGAAGACCTTCTTGCCGTTGACCTTCCAGCCGCCCTCGACCTTCGTCGCCTTGGTCTTGATCCGCGACGTGTCCACCCCGGCGTCCGGCTCGGTCACGCCGAACGCCATCAGCAGCTCGCCCGCCGCCAGCTTGGGCAGGTACTCCCGCTTCATCTCCTCGGAGCCGTATTTCACGACCGGGGCGGGCGGGAACACGTAGAAGTGGATCGCCGAACCACCGGCCATCCCGGCGCCCGACGCCGAGATCTCCCCCATCATCACCGCGGCCTCTTCCAGGCCAAGGCCGATGCCGCCGTACTCCTCCGGGATCATCGCGCCCAGCCAGCCGCCCGCGGCGAACGCCTTCACGAACTCCCACGGGTATTCGTGATTGCGGTCTTTGTCCAGCCAGTAGTCGTGGTCGAACTTCCGGGCCAGCTCCCGCGTCGCCTTCCGGACGATCTCGACGTTGCTTTCCGGGTCGGTCATTGCGCGTTCTCCTCCGCGAGTACCGGGATGTCTTCCAGCGGCGTGGCCGGGTCCAGCGACGACAGGTCGCCGACCGGCGTCCCGACGAACCGCGCCCGGATGGCGCGCCGCATGATCTTGCCGTTCTTAGTCTTGGGCAGCGTCGGCACGACGTACAGCTGCGGGGCGAACGACTTCCCGGCGTTTTCGAGCGCGGTCGCCGCCAGGTCGCCGCGGTCGGCCCCCGGTGCGCGCAGCACCGCGAACGCCACCGCCCGCTGGCCGCGCAGTGCGTCCGGGGCGCCGATCACGGCCACCTCGGCGATCCGCTCGTCGCGCAGCAGCGCCGCCTCGATCTCGGCCGGACCGACGCGCCGCCCGGCCAGCTTGAGCGTGTCGTCGGAGCGGCCGTGGATCCGCCATTGGCCGTGCTCGTCCACACTGGACAGGTCGCCGTGCACCCAGATGCCGTCGAACCGCGCCCAATAGGTCTCGAGGTAGCGCTCGCGGTCGTGCCAGAACGCGTGCGTCATGCCGGGGAAAGTGTTGCGCACGGCCAGTTCGCCGATCGCGCCGACGACCGGCTGCCCGGCGTCGTCGAGCACCGCCGCGTCCACTCCGGGCAGCGGACCGGTGAACGCCGCCGCTTCGCCCGGCAGGAACGGATAACCGACGATCAGCCCGCCGCCGACCTCGGTGCCGCCGCTGTAGTTGACGATCGGCACCCGGCGCTTGCCGACCTGGTCGAACAGCCACCACCAGGTCGGCTCGTCCCACGCCTCTCCGGTGGAGACGAACGACCGCAGCGTGGCCAGCGCGTGCTCCGGCTTCTCCTGCGCGGCGCGCAACGCACGGGCCGCGGTCGGCGCGATCCCTTGCACGGTAACGCCGTTGCGCTCGACGACGTCCCACATCCGGTCGGGGGTGGGATGCGTCGGCAGGCCTTCGATCATCACGATGGTCGCGCCGAGCTGCAGCGGTCCGGTCATCAGCATCGGACCGACGAGCCAGCCGAGATCGGTGATCCAGCAGACGACGTCGTCGGCGTGCACGTCGAAGCCGTAGGCGAAATCGACGGCGGTCTTCACCGCGAACCCGCCGTGGGAGTGCACGATCCCCTTCGGCCGGCCGGTCGTGCCCGAGGTGTAGACGACGGTGAGCGGGTCGTTCGCCTCGGTCGACGCGGTTTCCACCGGCGCGGGCGACGGATCCAGCTCGTCGTAGTAGACGTCGCGGCCAGGCTGCATCGCCACGTCGGTCCCGAGGTGGCGGACCACGACGACGGTGCGCACGGACGGCGCGTCCGCCAGCGCCGCGTCGGCGACCGGTTTCAGCGGGACTTCCTTGCCCCGCCGGGTGGTCCCGTCCGCGGTGATCAGCGCGACCGCTTCCGAATCCTGCAACCGGGTGGCGAGCGCGTCGGCCGCGTAGCCGCTGAACGTCGGGACCGCGATCGCGCCGAGCATCGCGATCGCGAGGAACGCCACGACCGCCTCGGGCACGACCGGCATGAACAACACGACCCGATCGCCTCGCGCGACGCCCGCGGCGGCCAGGTTCGCGGCGAACCGGCGCACCTGCTCGTCCAGTTCGCCGAAGGTCAGCGTGCGCCGCTGCCCGGAATCGCCCTCGTAGACCACCGCGGTCTTGCCGGCGAGTCCGCCGCGGGCGTGGCGGTGCGCGCACAGTTCGGCGACGTTGATCCGGCCGCCGGGGAACCAGCGGGGAAACGGCTTCCCCTCGGATTCGTCCAGCACCCGGGCGAACGGTTCGGCGAAGGCGACGTCGAGGTCGTCGACGACGGCGCGCCAGAACCACTCCGGGTCGGCGATCGCCCGCCGGTTCACCTCCGCGACGCCCGCCGCGTCGGCGGACGCTCCCCACTTCCGCACGGCGGCGAGGTACCGGCTGCGGTCCCGCACCTCCCGCGGCGGCGCCCAGGCAGGGCCTGCTGCGTCCTCGGCCATGGCCACTTCCTTTCCCGAACCGCTGCTCAGGCCTGTGCGGCTGCCTGGTCGGCGGACCGCTTGAGCATCAGACCGGCGCGCAGGGCGTCGCACACGATCTCGTCGCGCTGGTTGATCCCGAGGTGCCGGAACATGACGATGCCGGAATCGCCGCGGCTCTGGGACTCGCGCTTGCTGACGATCTCGGTGCGCACGTGGATGGTGTCGCCGTGGAACACCGGCTTGGGGAAGGTGATCTTCTCGAAACCGAGGTTGCCCAGCGTGGTCCCCTGCGTCGTCTCCGGCACCGTCACCCCGGACACGAGGCCGAGGATGAACAGGCTGTTCACCAGGCGCTGGCCGTAGATGCTGTTCTTGCTGTACTCGGCGTCGAGGTGCAGCGGGGCCAGGTTCAGCGTCATGACGCTGAACAGCGTGTTGTCGGCCTCGGTGACCGTGCGGCGGGTCGGGTGGTCGATGACCATCCCCGGCTCGAACTCCTCGAAGTACAGGCCTGCCATCCGGTGTCCTCTCCCCGCCGCGCTGGTCGCGGCGCCTGTCGTCACGGTTGATGTGCCGCCGGGCCTCGGACCGGTTGCTCGGCCGCGCCCCGCCTTCACTGAATATAAAATATATACTCTGCGGGTTGACCCGTCCAGCCGCGAGGTGAATATCATATATTCTGCGTACTCCCCCGACGGCGCGGGAGACGAGGAGGAGCCCATGTCCGAGGACCAGCAGCTCGCCGCGCGGCCCGGTCCGGTCACCTTCCGCACCGCGGACCTCGACACGGCCCGCGAGCAGGTGACCCGGACCTTCGCGAGCCACGAGGTGCACGTGGCCGACCGCGCGGGAATGCGGTTCCGGCTCGATCTCGCGCCGTCCCCGCACCTCACGATCGGGCGGATGGCCTACGGGGCGGACACGACGATCGTCGGCCCGCCGATGCGGTTGTGCTACCACGTGAACCTGCCCGCCACCGGCACCAGCACGGTGGAGCAGCACGGCGTCCGCCGCAGTTTCGCCGCGGGCGAGGCGGGCGTCGCTTTCGTGCCGCAGTCCCCGGTGCTGGTGCAGTGGAGCGCGGACTCCTGGCAGTACCACGTCAAGCTGCCCAAGGATCTGCTCGAGGCGCACGCGGCGAAGCTGATCGGGCAGCCGATCCGCGAAGAGATCGACTTCGACCTGACCTTTTCGCTCCGTTCGCCCGCCGCGCAGGCGTTTCTCGCGACCGTGAGCTTCCTGTACGCGGAACTGAACCGGGACGGAGGCCTGGCGGCGGTTCCGGCCGCGTGCCACGAGTTCGAGTCGGCGCTGATGACCCAGCTGCTGCTGACCCTGCCCAGCCGGCTCAGCGACCGGCTGCACAGCCGCCCCGCGCACACCCGGGGTTCCCGCATCCGCGAGATCGTCGACTACCTCGACCGGCACCCCGAGGAGACCGTCACCACCGCCGACCTGGCCGCCATGGCCTCGATCAGCCCGCGCGCCCTGCAAGCGGGTTTCCGCGAGGAGGTCGGAAAATCGCCGATGGCCTACCTGCGCGCCGTCCGGCTGGACCGGGTGCACCGGGAACTGCTGTCCGGCGGGCCGGACTCAGTCACCGACGTCGCGGCGCGCTGGGGCTTCTTCCATCCCGGACGATTCGCGCACCAGTACCGCGAACGGTTCGGGGTGCTGCCGTCGGCAACCGCCCGCCGGTGCGGCTGACGGACCGCTTCCAGGGCTCAGGCCGACTGTTCGCGAGGCTCGGCGGACGCGGTCCACGCCGTCAGCAGCCGGTCCAGGTCCAGCACCCCGGCGTCGGGCGCGGACGGTTCGCGCGCCGGAGTACGGCTGAAGCGCGGGGCGGGCCGCGGGTGGAGCACACCGCCGACGCGCTCGAATACGTGCCGTTCGGCGTTGTGCGGATGCTCGGCCGCTTCGTCGAAAGTAAGCACCGGCGTGACGCAAGCGTCGGTGCCCGCGTAGATCCGGGCCCATTCGTCGCGGTCCTTCCCGGCGAGCGCCGCCGCGATGAGCGTGCGCAGCCGGGGCCATCCCGCACGGTCGTCCTGGTCCGGCCAGCCGCTCGGATCGACGCCGAGCCGGGAGACGAACTCGCGGTAGAAATCCGGCTCCAGCGCGCCGACCGCGACGTACCGGCCGTCCGCGCAGCGGTAGGTGTCGTAGAACGGAGCGCCGGAGTCGAGGTAGTTCGTGCCGGGTTCGTCGGAGTACCGGCCGGCGGCCCGCAAGCCTTGGAGCTTGGCGGTCAGCAACGCGACGCCGTCGATCATCGCCGCGTCGAGCACCTGGCCCCGGCCCGACGTGCGGGCTTCCAGCAGCGCGCTCACGATGCCGTAGGCCGCGGCCAGTGCCCCGCCCGCGTAATCGCCGAGCAGGTTGATCGGCGGCCGCGGGGCCTCCCCCGCCCGGGCCATCGCGTGCAGCGCACCGGTTTGCGCGACGTAGTTGATGTCGTGGCCGGCCTGGTGCGCGAGCGGCCCGGACTGGCCGTATCCGGTCAGCCGGGCGTAGACGAGCGCGGGGTTGCCGGCCAGCAGGACCTCCGGACCGAGCCCGAGCCGCTCCGCGACGCCTGGCCGGTATCCCTCGACGAACACGTCGGCGGCTCCGGCGAGGCGCCGCACCGCGCGGACGCCGTCCGGGGACTTCAGGTCGGCCTGGACCGTCCCGACGCCCCGGTTCGCGAGGTCGTGTTCGGCGGCCATGCCCTCGGTCTGGCCGAGCGCACGGCCCCGCCGGCTCGCCGGCCGCGTCACGCGCACGACCTCCGCCCCGAGGTCGGCCAGCAGCATGCTCGCGAACGGCGTCGGCCCCATCCCCGCGAGCGCCACCGCCCGGACTCCGGCCAGCGGTCCGGACCGGGTCGTCTCTGTCGTCATCGGCACTCCTCGGCAGTCACCACGGGCATTAATTACATATTATGTATTATCTGTCGAGCGGGGCAAGGGGTGACGGACGCAATGCGGCGCCGAGGATCCAGACCCGGCCGACTGCGACGCTGTGACTCAGCGGCTTGTGTGATGATCATCAGCATGGGCCGCGTCGTCGTCACCCCGGCACTCGCCTCCGGGGAGCCCGCTCGCTCAGATCGCATATAAAATGTTATATTTACGAGGTGACGATGGCGTTCTTCACCGCGGAACCGGGACCGGACGGCGAACTCCTGCGCCCCTTGCCGGAAGCACGCGCGAGCTGGAGCGGCGGCGCCCAGCTGCGCGGCATGGCGACGAGCGGGGCGCTGGCGCGCGCCGCAGAACGGGCCGTCGGGCCAGGACTGTTCCGGCCGGCCCGCTGGACTGTCGACCTGCTGCGCCCAGCGCGCTACGCACCCGCCGCCACGCGAACGGAAATCATTCGCCGCGGACGTCGCCTCTGCCTCGTCGAAGCGACCCTCTGGCAGGGAGAAATCCTCGTCGGCAAAGGCTCCGGGCTGTTCCTCGCCGCTGGTTCCCCCTCCGTCGGCAGCGTCTGGGCCCCGGACGGGTTCCCCGCGCCTCCGCCTCTCGACGTGTTTCCCGAGACCGAGGAACCGCGCGTCTTCCACAGCGAGGGCGTCGGCTGGACCGGATCGCCCGAACCGCACCAGAACGCCTCGCGCAAGACGATCTGGGTGTTCCCGCAGGACATCGTGCGCGGCGAGCGGCCCACGCCGTTCCAGCACGCCGCCACCGCCGCGGACCTGGTCAACCTCGTGACCAACTGGGGCGACGCCGGCCTGGAGTTCATCAACGCCGACCTCACGCTCACCCTCGGCCGCGTGCCCGCGAGCGACCTGCAGCTGGGCCTCGCCGCCGACCACCGCGTCGAGCACGACGGCGTCGCCGTCACGACCGCGACCGTGTTCGACCGCGAAGGTCCCCTCGGCGCGGTCAGCGGCACCGCCCTGCTCGCCGCCGCACCGGTCGATCCCCGGCGGGTCGGCACGCCCGAGAGCGTGCCGACCGTGCCATAATCTGTCGCCGTCCATATATCATGTTCTTTGCTGAACATCAGATCCTCGAAACCGCTTCGAGGCGTTGGGGAGGTGGCCCGTGGCCGACGAACTGGCCCGGCTGCGCGGCGGCGACCGCCGTCAGCAGCTGCCCGAGGAAGTCGCGACCTACGTCCGCGAGCTGATCATGTCCGGCGAGGTCAAGCCGGGCGAATTCCTCCGCACCGAACCCATCGCCGAGGCAGTCGGGGTGAGCAACACGCCCGTGCGCGAAGGACTGCTCTCGTTGCGCAGCGAGGGTTTCGTGGAACTCGTGCCGCGCCGCGGGTTCGTCGTGGCCCCGGTGTCGCGCCAAGACGTGCGAGACCTGTTCTGGGCCCAAGCCCAGTTCTCCGCCGAACTGGCCGCGCGCGCGGCCAAGAAGATCGCTCCGGAACAGCTGGACCGGCTCGAAGCAGTCAACGAGGACTTCGCGAAGGCCGCCGAAGCCGCGGACCAGGACGCCATCACCCGGCTCGGCCACGAATTCCACCGCCAGCTCAACCTGGCCGCCGACTCCCACCGGCTGACCCTGCTGCTCAGCTCCGTGGTCAAGCACCTGCCGAACCGCTTCTACGCGACGATCGAAGGCCACGTCGAACACACCCTCTCCGACCACGCCGAACTGCTGCAGGCCCTGCGCGGCCGTCACGTGCGCAAGGCGCGCACGATCGCCGAACGGCACATCCTCGACGGAGCCGACAACGTCATCCGGATGCTCGAGGAGCGCGGTCTCTGGTCGGACGAGACGGAATAGTCCACACCGGACAGCGGCTGAGCGGCCCGCCGATCACCGCTGACAGAACGAAACCGGCTGGGTCACCCTGATCAAGGTGACCCAGCCGGTGCTTTCCGGCAATGCCAGGAACTTAAGCCGCGTGGTCTCAGTCTCGCTGACCGTCTACAAGAGACGCCACCGCCACCGAAATACCTGATTGCCCCCCGCCTGACCGTGTCTTGCGGTCCGTGAGGGGAACCCTGAAGACGCGCCGAATCTGGGTTCAGAATAACAGCAGCGAGGGGCACGTGTCAACTCAGGGGTACGAAGAAGAACTGCGGTCCGAACAGGACTACGTCGCC
>NZ_JBEXMH010000020.1:0-134730 GCF_040610415.1 Amycolatopsis sp. NPDC004079
GACTTCCGCGCCCTGCTCGAATTCTTCTTCCAGGTCCACGACCCCAGCACGAAGAACCGCCAAGGCAACGACATCGGCGCCAGCTACCGCTCCGCCATCTACTACACCACCGACGAGCAAAAACAGATCGCCGAAGACACCATCGCCGACGTCGACGCCTCCGGCCTCTGGCCCGGCAAAGTCGTCACCGAGGTCACCCCTGCCGGCGACTTCTGGGAAGCCGAACCGGAGCACCAGGACTACCTCCAGCACTACCCCAACGGGTACACCTGCCACTTCCCGCGTCCCGGCTGGAAACTCCCGAAGCGCGCCTGACGCGCTCAGCGCGCCATCGCGGCCTCGGCGTCGCGGAACGCCGCCGGGGACAACTGACGCCACACAAGCGCCGTCCCCAGCAACTGCACCGCCGCCGCCATCACCCAGACGCCGCGCAAGCTCCAGTGCACCGCCACAAACCCGCCGGCGAGGGCGCCCAGCGGAGTCAATCCCCAAGCCAGCGCGCGGTGACTGGTCAGCACCCGCCCCAGCAGCTCCGACGGCGTGAACCGCTGGCGGCTCGACTGCGAGCACACGTTCCAGATCAACGTCGTCCCGGTCAGGAAGATCAGCACCGCACCGACGAGCACCGGCCACGGCGGGACGATCGCGATCAGCAGCTGGCTCACCACCCCGCACACCTGCGCGATCCGCATGGCCGTCGAGTAGCCGAACCGCCGTACGAACCGGTCCACGAAGAACGACGACGCCACCCACCCGACGGCCAGACAGGCCAGCAGCACGCCGTAGCCGAACGGCGCGAGACGCAGTTCCTTCGTGGCGTAAAGGACGAGCATCGAGTTTCCCGCGGCCGCCGCGAACGATCCCAGCGCGACGGTGAAGGTGATCGACCGCAGCAACGGCGTCCCGACCAGGTAGCGCAGTCCGGCCGTGACGTCCTTCAGCGGATGCGCGGGCGTGCGCACCGGCTTCGCGGACGGGATCCCGCGCGCGAGCAGCAACGCGACGAGCGCGGCGACGGCCGCCAGCCACGCGGGCAGTCCCGCGCTGATCCCGATCAGCAACCCTGTCGCGGGCGGCACTACGAACTGGACCATGCCGCGGTCGATCACCTGCAACCGGGAATTGGCCATATTGAGCTGATCCGGCGCGACGACCTCGGGGACCACCGAGCCGGCCGCGCCGTCGCCGAAGACCTGCGCCGTGGTGAGCACGAACGCCACCACCAGCAGCGCGGGAAGGCTCAGCGAACCGGTGGAACCCAGCAGCGCCAAGGAAAGCGCGGCGACGATCTGCACCGCGTACGCGTAAGCCAGCACGGCCGTCCGCCGGACCCGGTCGATCACCACTCCGGCGAACAGCGAAAGCAGCAGCCACGGCGCTTGCCCGGCGACGTTCACCAGGGACACCGCCCGCGGATCGGTGGTGATCGAGACGGCCAACAAGGGCAGCGCGGCAAGCAAAAGCCCTTCACAGGTTGAACCGGACACAGCCACCGCCTGCAGGCGGACCCAAGCCGGCCCGCTCCCACCCCACCCCGCCATGTCCGCCAGTGTCCCGCGCCGCGCAACCGGTTTTCCCCAGCACACCGCCGTGCGCTCCCGCTCTCCGGACATTCTCGCCGAACAAAACCGCGCCGGTTATCACGCGGGCGCGGGCCACGCTTTCCCTTGCGCGTCAACCGGAATCCATCCTCCCGGCCGGATCGCGGGACAGCCGCTCACCTGCTGGGACGGGCTTCAGCGAACCGCTCCGAACGGTTGAGCTGAACGCATCCGATCCGTCCCCGCTGGAGGAACTCCGTGCCCCGCCACACCCCGCCCCGACTCGGCCGTCCTGCCCGCGCGCGGTCCCGTTTCGCCTTCGCGCTGGCCCTTCCGCTGCTGCTCGCCGCCTGCGGCACGGCGGGCGGCGCGAGCCCGCAGGACGCCGGTCCCCCGCGCCCGGGCGGCACGCTGCGCCTCGGCATCTCGTCCAACCCGGACTGCATCGACCCGCAGCAGGTCAGCACGAACGCCTCGGTGAACGTCGGCCGTCAGCTGGTCGATTCGCTCACCGACCAGGACCCGAAAACCGGCGCGATCACGCCGTGGCTCGCCGACCGCTGGACGGTCAGCCCCGATTCGACGAGCTTCACCTTCCACCTCCGGTCCGGCGCGACCTTCTCCGACGGCTCCCCCGTGGACGCCGCCGCGGTGAAGACCAGCTTCGACGGCATCAAGGCGCTCGGCGCGAAGGCCCTGCTCGGGTCCAGCTACCTGGCCGCCTACCGCGGCGCGACGATCGTCGACCCGGCGACCGTCCGGCTCGACTTCAGCCAGCCCAGCGCACAGTTCCTGCAGGCCAGCTCCACGATGTCGCTCGGCGTGCTCGCGCCGGCCGCGTTCAAGCACACCGCCGAGCAGCGCTGCCAGGGCACCGGCCTCATCGGCTCCGGTCCGTTCGTGTTCGCCAGCCTGAAGCCGAACCAGAACATCGTGCTCGGCAAGCGCACCGGCTACCGCTGGGGTTCGCCGTTGTGGCGGCACCAGGGCGAGGCGTACGTCGACAAGATCGACTTCCGCGTGGTGCCGGAACCGGGCGTGCGGTCCGGCAGCCTGACGTCCGGGCAGCTCGACGCGATCACCGACGTGCAGCCGGTCGACGAGCCGCAGTTCTCCGGCAACGGGTTCGCCGAACCGGTGCGGCCGAACCCCGGCATCGTGTTCAACCTGCACGCGAACGTGACCCGCGGCGTGCTCACTGACCAGAAGGTGCGCCAGGCGGTGTCGAAGGGCGTGAACCGGCCCGAGGTCACCAGCACCGTGCTCACCCCGAACTACAAGCCCGCCACGAGCATCCTCGGCTCCGCGACCCCGCTGTACACCGATCTGTCCAAGGAACTCGCCTACGACCCGGCGGGCGCGCAGGCGCTGCTGCAGTCCGACGGCTGGGTCCCCGGCCCGGACGGCATCCGGACGAAGAACGGGCAGCGGCTGTCGGCGTCCGTGCTGTTCTCCGCGGTGTTCAACCAGAACCAGAGCGTGCTGGAGCTGCTCCAGCAGCAGCTGCGCAAGATCGGGTTCGACCTGAAGATCGAGCTGCACACCAACGCCGAGGTCACCCGCCTGCAGCAGGCCGGCGACTACGACTTCCTCTGGTACAACGTCACCCGCGCCGACCCGGACATCCTCCGCCAGCAGTTCTCGACGAAGACGAACAACCGGAGCAAGCTGCCCGCGGACAACCCGCTCGACGCGTCGCTGACCGAACAGTCGGCCACCGTCGATGCCGCGAAACGCAAGCCCGCAGCGGAGAAAGCACAGCGGACCATCGTGGAACAGGCGTACTCGATCCCGGTGTTCGAGCTGACGCAGGTGCTCGGCGTCGGCCCGAACGCGCATGACGTCGGCTTCGAGGCTTCCTCGCGGCTGCAGCTGTTCGACGCCTGGGTTTCGGGCTCGTGAAAGGGTTTCCGCTGCTTCGCCGCATCCTGCAGGCGGTAGTGGTGCTGTGGGCGGCGTTCACGCTGTCGTTCGTCATCCTGTACCTGCTGCCCGGCGACGCCGTGCTGACCAAACTCGGCTCGGCCGAGGGCGGTCCCAGCGCTTCGCCGGAGCAGATCGCCGCCCTGCGCGCCGAGTACGGGCTGAACGATCCGGTCATCGTGCAGTACGGCAAGCACCTCCTCGCCGCGCTGCACGGCGACTTCGGCACCTCGGTGGCCACCGGCGACGACGCGACGCACCAGGTCCTCACCGCGTTGCCGCCGACGCTCGCCGTCTCCGGACTGGCCTTGGTGCTCGCGCTCGTCTTCGGCGGCGGGATCGCCGTACTGGGCACCTTCACCCGCACCCGCTGGGTGAGCCAACTGCTGCTTTCCCTGCCGCCGCTGGGCACTTCGCTGCCGACGTTCTGGGTCGGACTGCTGCTCATCCAGTTGTTCTCGTTCCAGCTGCGACTGTTCCCCGCGCTCGGGTCGACCGGCTTCGCGTCGCTGGTCCTTCCGGCGGTCACGCTCGCCCTGCCGACCGGCGCGATCATCGGGCAGGTGCTGGCGAAGAGCCTGCAAACGCAGCTCGCCGAGCCGTACATCGAGGTGGTGCGGGCGAAGGGCGCGAGCCGCCGTCGAGTCCACTTCGGACACGCGCTGCGCAACGCCGGACTGCCCGCCCTCACGCTGGTAGGCGTAGTCGCGGGCAACCTGCTGGCCGGCTCGGTGGTGACCGAAACCGTGTTCTCGCGCGACGGTCTCGGCCGGGTCACCGCGTCGGCAGTGACCGCGCAGGACGTGCCGGTGGTGCAGGCGGTGATCGTGCTCGCCGCGTTCTTCTTCGTGGTGCTCAACCTGGCCGTCGACCTCGTGTACCCGCTGCTCGACCCGCGGGTTTCCGTGCGCAAGGAGGTGCCCGCGCATGTCTGAAGCTGTTCTGCCCCAACGGTTCCTCATCCGCCGACCGGGCCTGCTCCTCTCCGTGCTCGTACTCACCGCGGTACTGATCGCCGCCTTCGCACCCACCCTGTTCACCGGCCAAGACCCCATCACCGGCGTCCCGTCCGAACGGCTCCAAGGCCCCTCGCTCGCACACCTCTTCGGCACCGACGAGACCGGCCGCGACGTCTACGCCCGCGTCGTGCACGGAGCCGGGTTGTCCCTGCGCGCAACAGTGCTCGCGGTGCTCGTCGCCTTCGTCGCCGGGTCCGCGTTGGGGCTGCTCGCCGGGTTCCGCGGCGGCTGGCTCGACTCGGTCGTGATGCGGATCGTCGACGTCCTCCAGGCAGTCCCGCCGATCCTGCTGTCGCTGGCGCTGGTGACCGCGCTCGGCTTCGGCACCACGAACGTCGCGATCGCCGTCGGGGTCGCGCACCTCGCCTCGTTCGCCCGGCTGATGCGCGCGGAGGTGCTGCGAGTGCGCTCCGGCGTGTTCGTCGAGGCGGCCCGGGCGTCCGGCGTGCGGTGGGCCGGAGTGCTCGGGCGGCACGTGCTGCCCAACGCGCTCGGACCGGTGCTGGTGCTGGCCACGGTGACGGTCGGGATCGCGGTGCTCGAAGTGTCCGCGCTCAGTTTCCTCGGGTTCGGCGCGAGCCCGCCGACGCCGGAATGGGGCGCGCTCGTGGCGGGCGGACGCAATTTCCTGGCCACCGCTTGGTGGATGACCACGTTCCCGGGCTTGACCGTCGCGGCCGTCGTGCTGGCCGCGAACCGCGTGTCCCGGGCTCTCGACGGCGAACGGAGCTGACAAGTGCTGGAGATCAGCGAACTGGCGGTCTCGTACCGCACCTCGGGCGGCGTGGTGCCGGCCGTCCGGGACGTGAGCCTGCGGGTCGGGGCGGGCGAGATCGTCGCGGTGGTCGGCGAATCCGGCTCTGGGAAGAGCACCACCGCGCACGCCGCGATCGGGCTGCTGCCGCGCGGCGGGCTGGTCCGGCGCGGGCGGATCGCCTTCGACGGACGCGACCTGACCGCACTGTCCGAAAAGGACTGGCGGCGGGTGCGCGGCACCGGGATCGCCCTCGTGCCGCAGGATCCGACGGTGTCGCTCAACCCGGTCCGGCGGATCGGCGAGCAGGTGGCCGAGGTGCTGCTGATCCACCGGCTCGCGGCCCGGAGCGAGGTCGCCGCCCGCGCGGCGGAGCTGCTGCGAAGGGCCGGCGTCGACCGGCCGGAGCTGCGCGCGCGGCAGTATCCGCACGAGCTGTCCGGCGGCCTCCGGCAACGAGTGCTGATCGCCATCGCGCTCGCGGGCGAACCGCGGCTGATCATCGCCGACGAGCCCACCAGCGCGCTCGATGTGACCGTGCAGAAGGAAATCCTCGACCATCTGGCGGAACTGGCCGCCGACGACGGCACCGCGATCCTGCTCATCACGCACGATTTGGGCGTGGCCGCCGACCGGGCCGCGCGGATCGCCGTCATGTCCGAAGGACGCCTGGTCGAAGAAGGACCGGCCCGCGAACTCCTCGCCGCCCCGGCGCAGGACTACACGCGACGGCTTCTCGCCGCCGCACCGAGCCTCAGCCGCGAACCGCTCCGGCCTCGCCGCGCGGAAGGCCCGGAAGTCCTGCTGTCCGTCGACTCGGTCTCGAAGACCTTCGCCTCGTCCCGGGCCGGTTCGGTGCGAGCCGTGGACGACGTGTCGTTCCAGCTCACTCGCGGCCGAACCCTGGCGCTGGTCGGCGAATCCGGTTCCGGCAAGACGACCACCGCACGGATGGCGGTCGGCCTCGAAACCCCGACCGCGGGCACGGTCAGCTTCGACGGCCAGGACGTCACCCGGCTCCCGGCCGCCGAACTGCGCAGGCTCCGCCGCCGGTTCCAGCTCGTCTACCAGAACCCGTACGCCTCGCTGAACCCGCGCTTTTCCATCGCCGACGTGATCGGCGAACCGCTGCGCGCGTTCCGCGCCGGCGGCCGGGCCGAACGCGTGGCCGAACTCGCGGACCAGGTCGCGCTGCCGTCGTCAGTGCTGCACCGGAAACCGGCCGAACTGTCCGGCGGCCAGCGCCAGCGCGCGGCGATCGCTCGCGCACTGGCGCTCCGCCCGGATCTCGTCGTGCTGGACGAACCGGTGTCCGCTCTGGACGTTTCGGTGCAGGCGCAGATCCTGAACCTGCTCGTACGACTGCAGGACGAACTCGGCCTGACGTACCTGTTCATCACCCACGACCTGGCCGTGGTGCGGGAGATCGCCGACCAGGTCGGGGTGATGCGCCAGGGCAAGCTGCTCGAACTCGGCCCGGCCGACGACGTCCTGCTGCGTCCGCGCGAGCAGTACACCCGCGACCTGCTGGCCGCGATCCCCGGCGGCGAGCAGGTGTGCGCGTGACGCTAGTTGGCGAGCACCAGCCGTCCGACGGCCTCGCCCGCGTCCATCCGGCGGTGCGCCTCGCGCGCCTGCGCCATCGGCAGGACGGTGACCGGCAGCCGGATCCGGCCTTCGGTGTACAGCGGGAGCACGGCGTCCGCGGCGGGACGGGCGGGCGCGGGGCCGGCGGCCAGGAAACCGCCCACGTTGAAGCCGATCACGCCGATGTTCTTGCCCCACACGGCGTTCGAGTCCACCAGCGGCGCGGTCTCGCTGCCCGCGCTGCCGACGACCAGCATCCGGCCCATCGGCGCGAGCAGGTCCAGCGACTCGATGCGCAGGTCTCCGCCCACCGGGTCGACGATGACCTCGAACCGCTCCTCGCCCAGGCCACTGAGCTCCCCGGACAGCAGGACGCGGTCGAAGCCGAGTTGCTTCGCCGCCTCGACCTGCTCGGGCCGCCGGACCGTGCCGACGACCTCGCGCGCGCCGAGCAGTCGCGCCACCTCGGGATACACCGAGGCGAGACCGCCGAGCGCACCGTGCACGAGCACGCGCGCGTCCTTCGGCAGCCGCACCGCCTCGGTGAGCGAAAGGTAGGCCGTCACCGTGTTCGCCAGTCCGGCGACCGCCTGCGCGCGCTCCACTCCGGTGCCGGCCAGCGGCACGACGAGAGCGGCGGGCGCGAGCTTGACGTCGGCGTACCCGCCCATTCCGGGCAGCGTGAGCGTGACGACCTCGTCCCCGACCGAGAAGCCGCTGTCCGGACCGGCCGCGCGGATCGTGCCCGCTACCTCGAGCCCGGGCACGAGCGGCGGCTTCGGCGCGTAGTCGTACTCGGCGAGCGTGCCGCGGCGGATCAGCGCGTCGATCAGCCCGACGGATGCGTGCGAGACCGTGATGGTCACTTCGCCCGGCCCCGGAACGGGCTCGGGCACCTCGATCTCCTCGAGGACCTCGGGACCGCCGTAGCGAGTGATGGACAAAGCGCGCATCGTGCGTACTCCCCAGTGTTCTGCGTTTGTTTCAGCGAGCCGGAACAACCTACGCCACGCGGCGGTTATTCCGGCTTAGTTCACCCGAGGAAGGACTCGCCGTGCCGACCGAAACGCAATCGCTGCGAAAACTGGGTTTCCTGACGATCGGCCTGTTCGACGGCGACGACCCGCGCCCGGGACACGAATCCACGCTGCGGGTGCTCGAACTCGGCGAGCAGCTCGGGTTCGACAGCGCCTGGGTACGCCACCGGCACCTGCAGTACGGCATCTCGTCGCCGGTCGCGGTGCTCGCCGCGGCCACCCAGCGCACCAGCCGGATCGAACTCGGCACCGCGGTGATCCCGCTCGGCTGGGAAAACCCGCTGCGCCTCGCCGAAGACCTGGCGACCGTCGACGTGCTGTCCGGCGGACGGCTCAACCCGGGCGTCAGCGTCAGCCCGCCGATGCACTACGACGACGTGCGGGGCGCGCTCTACCCGGACACCGGCGACCAGGAAGACTTCGGCTACGACCGGGTCTCGCGGCTGTTGTCGCTGGTCCGCGGCGAGCGCGCGTCGACGTTCAGCGGGGTCGAAGGCATCGAGACGTTCTCCGACCGCGTGCAGCCGCATTCGCCCGGCCTCGCCAGCCGCCTCTGGTACGGCGGCGCGAGCACCCGGTCGGCGGTCTGGACCGGGCAAGCCGGGATGAACTACCTGACCAGCAGCGTCGTCCGCGCCGAGGAGGGCTCGACGGACTTCGAGAGGATCCAGCTCTCGCATGTCCAGGCGTTCCGGGCGCATCATCCGGCCGGGGCGCAAGCCCGGGTTTCGCAAGGCCTGGTGGTGATTCCGACCGACAGCGCGACGGCTGAGCAGCGCGCGAAGTACGAGGATTATGCGGCAAAACGCCTGCCGCGCACGAAAACCCCGCAGGGACCGGGCGGTTTGCTGTTCTCGCGCGATTACGTCGGCACTTCTGCCGAAATCGCCTCGCAGCTGTACCAGCACGCCGCCTTCCGGGAGATCGACGAGGTCGCCTTCGCGCTCCCGTTCACCTTCGAGCACGAGGACTACGTGCAGATCCTCACCGACCTGGCCACCCGGCTGGGCCCGGAGCTGGGCTGGAAACCGGCGTCCTGACCGGCGGCGAGTGCTAGCGTGGCAGGGTGCCGGATTTCACGTCCACAGTGGACATTGCCCGTCCCGCCGGGGACCAGCGCGACGCACTGCAGTGGGCCCGCGCGGTCTGGGAAGAAGCTCCGCCGCCGATGCGGACGTTCCTGCGCGCCGGATGGCTCGGCCTCGGCCTGACCACTCGCCTGGCTCCCGAACGGGTGCTGGGCTGGACGGTCGCTTCGGCCACGCCGGACCGGGTCGTGCTCGAAGCGCCGTCGCCGCTGATGACGACGCGCAACATCGTGCACCTCGACGCGGACCGGGTGTACTGGACCACCGAAGTCAGCTACGACCGGTTCCCGGCCCGCCACCTGTGGGCGTTGGCGGTGCCGATCCACGAACTCGTCATCCCGGCCCGGTTACGACACGCCGCCGGTGCCTCGCGGCCCGGCGACCTCCAGCACCAGCTCGTCACGACCTTCCAGCGACGGCTCGGCAACCCCGTCCTCTCGCGGCTCCCCGGCCAGACCCTGCTCGAAACCACCGGCCGCACCTCGGGTCTCCCCCGCCAGACCCCGATCGGCGGCCGGCGGGTCGGCCAGGAATTCTGGCTGGTGTCCGAATTCGGCGAGCGGTCGCAGTACGTGCGCAACATCCAGGCCGACCCGAACGTCCGGCTGCGCCTGCACGGCCGCTGGCTGCGCGGGGTCGCGCACCTGCTTCCGGAGGACGACCCCCGGGCGCGGCTGAAGTCGTTGCCGCGCTTCAACAGCACCGCGGTGCAGGCGTTCGGCACCGACCTGCTGACGATCCGGATCGACCTCGGCTAGCCGTCGGACAACACGGCCTCGATGGTGCGCCGCGAATTCGCCACCAGCGCCGGATTAGTCTCGCGGTAGTACGGCAGCTGGATGAGCGCGATCGACAACGCCCAGCCCCGGCCTCGCTCCCAGGTCGCGTCATCCACCTCCACCGCCTCCCGGAAGACCTCCCGCTCAGCCGCCGCGAACGTGTTCCACGCCGGGATCACGTCCACCGCCGGATCGCCGGTCCCGACCCCCGCGAAGTCCAGCACCGCGGTCAGCCCGCCGTCGTTGACCAGCACATTCCCCGGCGACAGATCCGCGTGCAGCCACACCGGTCCCCCGGCCCACTCCGGTGCCGCAAGAGCCTTCTCCCACGCCGCGACATACGCCGGGTCACCACCGAGCTGTGCGATCGCGTCCCGGGTCGGCGCGTCGCGCGTACGCAGCGGACGCCCCCGGCTGACCTCCGGCGCACCGGAAATATCCAGGCCGCGCAACGCTTTCACGAACCCGCCCAGATCCCGCGCCACCTGAGCGTCGCCGAAATCCGGGTTGACGCCGGGCAGCCAGCGCAGCACCGACCAGTCCCACTCGAAGCCCTCGCCAGGCCGTCCCTCGCCGAGCACTTCCGGCACCGCGACCGGCAGCCGAGGCGCGAGCCACCGCAGCCAGAGCTGTTCGTGGCCGATCTCGGCGGCCCCGCGTTCCAGCCGGGGCAACCGGACCACCAGCTCGGCGCCGAGCCGGAACATCGCGTTTTCCGTCCCCGACGAGGCGACCCTCGAGACCGCCAGCCCGGCCCACTGGGGAAACTGGGCCGCGACGAGGCGACGAACGAGGTCGTCGTCGATTTCCGCTTCGTCCTTGTGCATCCGATTCATCGGCATCGAGCAAACCGCGTCAGCGCGACGGCAGGCAACCGGTTTATTCCCGTTCCCGCCGACTGTCCCAGACGCTGGTTACCGTCGCCCCGGTCCCGGCTCCCGCGCCACACTGCTGGCATCCACGGGGAAAGGACGCAGCATGACAGGGCTCACCGGACCACGGCTCGCCGTCGCGCTGGAAGGCGCCGGCTGGCATCCGGCCGCGTGGCGCGAACCGGACGCCCGCCCGGCCGACCTGCTCACCGCCGGATACTGGGCTGAGCTGGTCCAAGAAGCCGAAGCCGCGCACCTGGACTTCGTCACCTTCGAGGACTTCCTCTCCCTGCGCGATCCCGCCGAACCGGCCGCCCGCGCCGACCGTGCGCAAACCCGGCTGGACGCGGTGCTGCTCGCCTCGCGGATCGCGCCGCTGACGTCGAACATCGGCCTGATCCCGACCGCCGTGGTCACCCACACGGAGCCGTTCCACCTGTCGAAGGCGATCGCGACGCTCGACTACGTGAGCACCGGCCGCGCAGGCGTCCGCGTGCAGGTTTCCGGAACTCCGGAGGAATTCCAGCACTTCGGCCGCCGCACCCCGCCCGAGGTCGCGGACCTGTTCGAGGAAGCCGCCGATTACGTCGAGGTGCTGCGGCGGCTGTGGGACAGCTGGGAGGACGACGCCGAGATCCGCGACGTCGCCACCGGCCGCTTCATCGACCGGGACAAACTGCACTACATCGACTTCGAGGGCCGCTGGTTCTCCGTCAAAGGCCCGTCCATCACGCCGCGTCCGCCACAAGGCCAGCCGATCGTCGCCGCACTCGCGCACGGTCCCGACGCCTACCGCCTCGCCGCCCGCCAGGCCGACGTCGTCTACGTGACCCCGAACGACCGCGCGCACGCCGCGTCGATCATCGACGAAATCGGTGCGCCCGTTCAGGTTTTCGCCGACCTGGTGGTCTTCCTCGACGAGACCCCGCAGGCCGCCGCCGACCGCAAGGCCCGGCTGGACGACCGCGCCGAGTTCGCCTCCGACGCGCACGTCTTCACCGGCACCCCGGCGCAGCTCGCCGACCTCCTGCTCGACTGGCACGCCGCCGGGCTGACCGGTTTCCGGCTCCGCCCCGGCACCCTGCCGCACGACCTCACCGCCATCACCCGCGCGCTGGTCCCCGAACTGCGCGAGCGGGGCGCGTTCCGCTCCGGATACGAGGCCTCGACCCTGCGCGAACTGCTCGGCCTGCCGCGCCCGGCCAACCGCTACGCCGCCTGATTCCCGGGAGATTCTCCATGACTGCCAAGCAAATCCACCTCGCCGCGCACTTCCCCGGGGTCAACAACACGACCGTGTGGAGCGATCCCGAAGCGGGCAGCCACATCGAGTTCAGCTCGTTCGTCAAGCTGGCCCAGACCGCCGAGCGCGCGAAGTTCGACTTCTTCTTCCTCGCCGAAGGCCTGCGGCTGCGGGAACAGGGCGGCGAAATCTACGACCTCGACGTCGTCGGCCGCCCCGACACCTTCGCCGTCCTGTCGGCCTTGGCGGCCGTCACCGACCGCCTGGGCCTGGCCGGAACCATCAACTCCACCTTCAACGAACCGTTCGAGGTGGCCCGGCAATTCGCCTCCCTGGACCACCTTTCCGCCGGCCGGGCCGCCTGGAACGTCGTCACGTCCTGGGACGCCTTCACCGGCGAAAACTTCCGCCGCGGCGGCTTCCTGCCGCAAGACCAGCGCTACTCGCGCGCCGAAACCTTCCTGCGCACGGCGTGGGAACTCTTCGACTCCTGGCGCGGCGACGAACTCCTCGCGGACAAGGAATCCGGCCGCTTCCTGGCCGACGGCGGCGACTTCGCCCACCACGACGACCACTTCGCCATCTCCGGCCGCTTCCCGGTCCCGCGCAGCCCGCAAGGCCGTCCAGTCACCATCCAAGCCGGCGATTCTGAAGAAGGCCGAGAATTCGCCGCCGCGACCGCCGACGCCATCTTCACCCGCCACGGCACCCTCGAAGCGGGCCAAGCGTTCTACCAGGACGTCAAGGGCCGCCTGGCGAAATACGGCCGCGCCCCGCACGAGCTGGTCATCCTGCCCGCCGCCACGTTCGTGCTGGGCGACACCGACGCCGAAGCACACGAACTCGCCCACGAGGTGCGGCTGCAGCAGGTCAGCGAGCAGACCGCGATCAAGTTCCTCGAACAGCTCTGGAACACCGACCTCAGCGACCACGACCCGAACGGCCCGCTCCCGTCCTTCGACCCGACGGTCGGCGACCTGATCTCGAAGGGCCGCGCGAGCGTCCGCATGCACCGCGACCCGATCGCGACCGCTCATGAGTGGCGCCAGCTGGCAGAGGCGAAGCACCTGTCGAGCCGGGAGCTGATCATCGAGGTCACCGGACGGCAGAACTTCATCGGTTCTGCCGAGACTGTCGCGTCGACGATGAACGAACTCGTGCAGGCGGACGCGTCGGACGGGTTCATCCTGGTCCCGCATGTGACGCCGGGCGGACTGGACCGGTTCGCCGACGAGGTGGTGCCGAGGCTGCAGGAGCGTGGGGTGTTCCGGGAGGACTACAGCGGGCCTACTCTGCGGGACCACCTCGGCCTGAATTAGCCCAAGAAGCGCTTTGCGTTCCCTCGCAACAACAACTCCCGCGAGGCCTCGTCAAGGAACTCCGCCCGCCGCACCACCCCGCCAGCCGGTCGCTCCCCCAGCGGATACGGGTAATCGCTCCCCACCATCACCTGTCCCACCCCCAGCGTGTCCACCAGATTCCGCAGCGCCGCCTCGGTGAACACGACCGAATCAACGCTGAACCGCCCCACATACTCCGACGGCGGCTTCTCCGACGTAGCAATGATGTCCGCCCGCTGATGCCAAGCGTTCTCCAACCGCCCCAGCCAAAACGCGAACGACCCGCCGCCATGCGCGAAGCAGATCCGCAAGCTCGTCGGCACCCGATCGAACACTCCGCCGAGGATCATCGCGATGATCGACAGATGCGTCTCCGCGGGCATCCCGGTCAGCCAGCGCGCCATCCAGCGGTCGAGGCGCGGCGCGAGCGGCATGTCCCACGGGTGCACGAACACCGGCACGCCGAGCGACGCCGCGTGCTGCAGGAACGTCACCACTCCCGCGTCGTCGAGGTCGCGGTCGCCGACGTGGTTGCCGATCTCCACGCCCCGGTGCCCGGCCGCGACCGCGCGGTCCAGTTCGCGGCAGGCGGCGTCGGTGTCCTGCAACGGAACCTGGCAGAACGGGATCAGCCGGTCCGGCGCGGGCGCGCAGATCTCCAGCGCGAGGTCGTTGAAGACCCGCGCGATCTTCTCGCCCTGCCCGGGGCTCGTGTCGTAGCCGAAGAACACCGGCGTCGGCGAGACGACCTGCGCCTCGACCCCGTCGGCGGTCATGTCGCTCAGGCGCACGGAGGCGTCCCAGCAGTCGGACCGGATCCGGCGGAACTCCTCCGAGCCGACCATGATCATGGCCTCGCGTTCGGTTTCCGCGCGCAGCCACGGCATTCCCTCGCCGAGGTCGGGCCAGCCGTGCGGAACGAAATGGCTGTGGACGTCGATCGCGCGCACGCTCAGCCCTTCCCGGGGTGCAGCGTCCCGCACGCCCCGCAGGTCCGGGCTTCCTCGGACGAGTAGAACTGCTCGAACACCGGCGGCAGGTCGTCAACGATGTCGCGCACCTGCAGCTCGACCTCGTGCACCTGCGCGTCGCACTCCAGGCAGAACCACACGAACTTCTCGAGCGTCCCCTCCTCCCGGATCCGCTCGATCACGATCCCGATCGACCCCTCCTGCGGACGCTGCGGCGAATGGTGCACGTTGCGCGGCAGCATCCACATCTCGCCCTCGCGGATGTCGACCCGCCGCGGGCCGTCGTCGGTCATGAGGTTGACGTGCATGTCGCCCTTGTACTGGTAGAACCATTCCTCGTACGGGTCGAGGTGGTAGTCGGTCCGCTGGTTCGGCCCGCCGACGACCTGCACGATGAAGTCGCCCATCGGGGCCCACATCTGCTTGTTGTTGACCGGCGGCTTCAGCTCGTCCTCGTGCTCTTTGATCCACGCGGCGAAATCGAACACGGGCGGGATGGCGGTCATCGTTCCTCCTTGCCGGGGATCCGGGCGATCGCCTGGATCTCGATGAGCAGGTGCGGATGCGGCAGCTGGTGCACCGCGACGGTCGTGCGGGCCGGGCCGGTCTCGTCGAAGAACTCGCCGTAGACCTCGTTGTAGCCGCCGAAATCGTTCATGTTGACCAGGAACACGGTCACTTGCGCGAGGTCTTCGAGACCCGCGCCGGCCGCGGCCAGGATGTCGCGGATGTTCTCGATCACCGCGCGCGTCTGCGCCCGGATGTCCAAAGCGGTCACGCCGAACTCGTCGGCCTCCGCGCCCGCGAACGTGTTGTCCGGCCGCCTGCTGCTGGTGCCGGAGACGAACACGAGGTCCCCGACCACCTTGACGTGCGGGAACCGCCCGCGCGGCGTCGCTTTCCCGGCGACGACATGGGCTTGCGCCACGCTCATCCCTCCTTCGTCCGCACGGAAACCGAACCGAGCCCGGCGACCCGCGCCTCGACGTGCGTTCCCGCTTTCAGCGCCACCGCCGCAGTCGCCGCACCAGCCAGGAGCACCGATCCGCCGAGCAGGCGATGCCCGTACGCGGCGGCCATCCGCTGCGCCGCGGGAAGTGCGCGCAGCGGGTCGCCGAGGATGTCGGCGGTCGAGCCGGTCGCGACGACCTCGCCGTCGAAGAGCAGGTCGACGGCCAGCGCGTCCACCTGGCCGATCTTCGTCCACGGCCCGAGCACGAAGGCCGACGCCGAGGTGTTGTCGGCGACGACGTCGGCCAGGCTGAACCGGAACTCGCGGTACCGGCTGTCGATGATCTCCAGCGCGGGTGCGACGGCGACCAGCTCGGCGTCCGGCCCGAGCCGGAACGCGACCTCGGGTTCGACCCGCGGATGCACGCCGCGGCCGACGTCGAACGTTCCGCCGTCCTCGACCCGCATGCGGTCGGTCAGCGAGCCGATGATGACGTCCGAGACGCCCATCTGCTCGGCCTTCGCCTTGCTCGTGAAGCCCAGTTTGACGCCCGCCAGCGTCTCCCCGCGCCCTTCACGCAGCTCGATTCCTTTGTGCTGCACGGCGTACGCCGTCTCCAGGCTCATCGGTCCGCTGCTGGTGAGCTGCGGAATCGCCTCTCCGGTGGCGGTCGCCTGGTCAAGCAGCGCCGCACGTTCTTCGATGGTCACAGCTGCACGCACACATTCGTCGGCTGGGTGTAGAAGTGCATCGAGTGCAGGCCGCCCTCCCGGCCGATGCCGGAAAGCCCGACACCGCCGAACGGCGAGCGCAGGTCCCGCAGGTACCAGGTGTTGACCCAGGCCATCCCGACCCGCATTTGCTGCGCGACGCGGTGCCCTCGCTCCAGGTCAGTGGTCCAGACAGCGGCGGCGAGCCCGTAGTCGGTGTCGTTCGCCAGCCGGACCGCCTCGTCCTCGGTGTCGAACGGGATCAGCGCCGCGACCGGCCCGAAGACCTCCTCGCGCACGACCCGCGCGGAGTTGTCCAGCCCGGTCCACAACGTCGGCTCGATCCACGACCCGCCCGCCAGGTCCGGCCCGAGTTCGGGGACCGAGCCGCCGGTCAGCACCGTCGCCCCCTCGGCCACCGCGAGGTCCAAATAGGACTGGACCTTCTTCCGGTGCTGCTGGGAGATCAGCGGCCCCGTCGTGGTGTCCGGTGCATCCGGACGGCCGAGCCGCAACGCCTTTGCCCGTTCGGTGAGCCCGTTCGCGACCGCGTCGAAGACGGAGCGCTCGACGTAGACCCGCTCCGTGCACAGACACACTTGCCCGGTGTTCAGGAAAACCGACCGGGCGAGGCCGTCGAGAGTCTTCTCGAGGTCGCAGTCCGCGAACACCACCGCCGCGTTCTTCCCGCCCAGCTCAAAGGAAACCGGCCGTACTGACGGAGCGACCGCCCGCATGATCGCCGAGCCAGTCCGGGATTCGCCGGTGAAGGTCACGCCGTCGATGCCGCGGTGCGCGGTGAGGTACTCCCCGGCGGAATCCGGCCCGAAGCCGTGAACGACGTTATACACCCCGGTCGGCGCGCCCGCCTCCGCGATCACCTCGGCGAGCAGGGTCGCGGTCGACGGCGTCTCCTCCGAGGGCTTGACCACCACCGCGTTCCCGCACGCGAGCGCGGGCGCGACCTTCCAGGTCAGCAGCAACAGCGGCAGGTTCCACGGCACGATCACCGCGACCACGCCTAGCGGCTTGGGCACCGCGTAGTTCAGCGCCTTCCGGCCGTTCGGCAGGTCGGTCAGGAAGGAGTCGAGACCGGCCGCTGCGACCGTGTCGGCGAAAGACCGGAAGTTCGTCGCCGCCCGCGCGACGTCCAGCTCGCGAGCCAGGTGCTCCGGCTTTCCGGTGTCGCGGACCTCGGCGGCGACGAAATCCTCGAACCGCTCCTCGATCCGGTCCGCGATCCGGCGCAGCAAGGCGGTGCGCTCAGCCACCGAAGCGCGTCCCCACGGCCCGTCCAGCGCGGCGCGCGCCGCAGCGACGGCGGCGTCGACCACCTCCGGCCCAGCCTCGTGGACGTGCGCGACGAGCGACCCGTCGACCGGGTCGAGCTTCTCGAAGGTCCGCCGCCCGGCGACCCGGGTCCCGCCGACGACGTTGTGGAGTTCCGCAACCATGGGACTGACCGTAGGGACGCCAGGAATGCCTGGCCAATGCTCTTTGCCGCCGCTGCCATAGCCGTCCGGACATGCCTCGGCCATGCCTCTCCCGGCATGGCTTTCGCCGGAATGAGCATTGGCCAGGCATGACAGCGGCGGCGAAGGATGGGTCCCGTGAGCTATCCGAACGTCGATCGCGACTACAGCGCGCAGGCCACGGTGACCGAGACCGAGTTCGATGCCGTGATGGCCCGCTACCGGTCCGCCTCCGAATCGGCCGTCGCCGGTCTGGACGGCCGCGCCGGTCTGGCTTTCGACCCGCTCAGCGATGAACGGCTGGACGTCTGGGGCACCTCGCCAGGCCAGTCGCGCCCTGTCGTGATCGCCGTCCACGGCGGCTACTGGCGCATGCTCTCGCGACAGGACACCGCGTTCATGGCAAGGGTGCTGGCCGACGCCGGAATCGCCACCGTCGTGCCCGACTACACGCTCGCTCCGACTGCGACCCTGGAAGAGATCGTGCGCCAGGTCCGCGCCGCAGTCGCCTGGGTCTACCGCCACGGCGCGGCACACGGCCTCGACCCGGACCGCATCCACGTCGTCGGCAGCTCAGCCGGAGGCCACCTGACCGCGATGACCGCCGTCGGCGGCTGGCACCGCGCCGCCCGGCTGCCCGAGGACGTCGTCAAAGGCGCGATGGCGATCAGCGGCCTCTTCGACCTCCGCCCGCTGGTCGAGTCCTTCGCCAACGCCTGGCTGACCCTCGACCCGGCCCGCGCGGAAGCCCTCAGCCCGATCTTGCTGCCCCCGGGCACCGCGCCCCTGCACGTCGCGGTCGCCGAACACGAAGCCGCCGGATTCCACCGCCAAAGCAAGGCCTTCCACGCACACTGGCCCGTCGCCTCGCCTTGGACCGTCGTGCCCGCCAGGAACCACTTCGACGTCTTCCTCGACCTGGCCGACCCCGGCTCCGCACTCAGCCGCGCCCTCATCGAGCTGGTCCGCCCATGACGGTGGAGCCCGCCCCGGCCAGTACTGTCGCCGGAATGGAGATGCCCCGCCTGCTCGACGGCCGCCTCAAGCTCAGGCACCTCGTGCTGGTGGACACCCTCACCGAACAGGGCAGCGTCGTCGGCGCGGCGGCCGCCCTGCACGTCACCCAGCCGGTCGTCACGCGCGGCCTGCACGACCTCGAAGCCATCCTCGGCGTGCCGCTCTACGAACGCGGCCCGCGCGGCATCACGCCCACCGAGTTCGGCACCGCCTTCACCGAACACGCGCGCGCTGTCCTCGCCCAGCTCACGCACGCGGCGCGACACGTCGTCGAGATCGCCGACGCGACACGAGGACGGGTCGTCGCGGGCATCCACCTCGCGGGCTCAAACCTGCTGCTGCCGCGCGCCATCGCGCACCTGAAGGAAGACCACCCGCTGGTCACTGTCGTCGTCCGCGAGGGAACGCCGGAGTCGCTGCTCGTAGAGCTGACCGCGGGCCGAGTGGACGTGATCGTCGGCCGGCTGAGCGGCCCCGGCACCGAAGGCACCCGGCGGCAAGCGCTGTACCAGGAATCGATCCGCGTCGTCGCCGGTGCACACCATCCGCTCGCCACCCGCGAGAGTGTTTCGCTGGAGGATCTCGCCGACTTCCCGTGGATCGTGCCCGGCACCGAAACGATGCTGCGCCAGGAACTGGAAAGCCTCTTCGCGCAGCACGGCCTCGATCTGCCCGCCAACCGCGTCGAGGCCACGTCGTTCCTCACCGTCCGGCAGCTGCTCACCGAGACCGCCATGGTCGCCGCGCTCCCCGGCCTGCTCGGCATGGACGACCCGCGGCTGGTCACCCTGCCGACGCCGCTGGAGAACATCGGCCACAGCGTCGGCCTGACGCTCGCCGCCGGACGCAGGCTGAACCCGGCCACCCAGGCGCTGATCACGTCCCTGCACACCGTCGCCGCGCAGATCGAAGACGCCTGACGCTTTCTGTCGCTTTCTTGACGACCGACGTCAAACCGTGATACCTCATTGGTCCGCCGCGGAGGGAGCGTTCCATGGGTTACCGCTTGTCCACCGTCGATCCGGCCCGCACCGCGCTGGTCGTCATCGACATGCAGCACGACTTCCTGGCTCCGGGCACCCCGCTGGAATCCCCGGCCGGACGCGCCATGATCCCCGTCCTCAACGACACCGTCCGCTTCTGCCGCGACGCGGGCATCGCCGTGTTCTTCACCGCCCACGTCCACCGTCCCGACGGCTCCGACATGGGCCGGTTCGCCGACCTGTACCCGCCGATCGCTCAAGGCCAAGCACTCATCGAGGGAACCCCCGGCGCCGCCTTGTATGCCGAAGTGGACCGCCGCCCCGACGAACCGCTGATCCCCAAGCACCGCTACAGCGCCTTCTACGGCACCGATTTCGCAATGCAGCTCCGCGGACGCGGCGTGGACACGCTGATCGCCGCCGGAGTGACCACCGAGGACTGCGTCCACGCCACCATCCGCGACGCGATGTTCCGCGACTTCCGCACCGGGGTGCTGTCCGACGCCTGCGCCACCTACGACCACCCCGACCTGGGCCACGGCGCGATGTCCGCCGCCGAGGTGCACGCCGCCACGCTGGTCGTACTGGCCCAGTCCACCGCGGACGTCCTGACCAGCGCCGAATTCACCACCCTCACCACGAAACCCTGACCCCCCACCCCGCGGAGTCGCGTCGGCGTCTGGAGGGCAACGGGACCGCCCCCAGGCGGTCGCGTTGCCCTCCAGACGCCGACCTCACGGCGACTCCGCACGCGGCGGCGAAGCCGACGCCAAAGCCACAGCCACAGCGTCGTGCGAGTGAATCCACTCCACCGTCTCGTCAATCCGCCTCAGCGCGACGTCCCTAGCGTCGGCCGCCGGACCGTCCGGCAGATGCAGCAGCGCGTTCGCCACCCACGAACTCCGCTGCACCGCCCGAGTCCGCGGCCGCCGCAGCTTCTCGTACCGGGCGAGCGCCGTCTCGCGTGAATCCCGCGCCAGACACTCGGCGAGCGTCACGGCGTCCTCGATCGTCTGGTTCGCGCCCTGCCCGTGGTGCGGCAGCATCGCGTGCGCCGCGTCGCCGAGCAGCACCACGCCGCCGCGATGCCAGCGGTTGAGCGGATTCTGGCTGAACAGCCCCCACCGCTGATACAACGTCGTCGCGCCGACCATCTCGCGCACTGCCGGATGCCAGCCCTCGAAGGCCGTCTCGATCCGCTCCCGGGGAATGTCGTCGGTCCACGACGCGCCCGCCCACTGGGCCGGTTCGTCCAGCACCGCAAGGAAATTCACCACCGACCCGTCGCCGATCGCGTAATGCAGCAAATGCCCGCCCGGCCCCAGCCAGAACTGCATCGCCCCCGCGTCCGGCAGCGACGGCAACTGCGACACCGGCACCAGCCCGCGAAACCCGCTCGAACCCGAGTACCGGGCAAGCGGCGCGTCATCCACCCACGCGCGCACGGCCGAATGGACCCCGTCCGCCCCCACCACGACATCAGCGGTTTCGCTTGTCCCGTCGGCAAATTCGAGTCGATACCCGGCCCCGTCCGCGACCACTGCGGTCACCTGCCGGCCAAGACGGACCTTGCCCCACGCGTCAGCCAGAATCCGCTGCAAATCCGCCCGATGCACCCCGAAATACGGCCCGTGGAACCGTTCTTCATAGGCTCTCCCGATCGGAAACGCGACCACCCGCCGCCCGTCCCGCCAATGCCGGTAAACCAGCTCCGTCGGCACCGCCGAACACGCCGCCAACTGGTCCCGCAACCCCAGCCGCCGCATCACCCGGGACCCGTTGGCAGCCAACGCCACCGCGGCCCCGACCTCCCGCAATTCGGCCGAGCGCTCGTACACTTCCGCCCCGATCCCGCGTTGCCGCAACGCGAGCGCGAGCGTCAGCCCGCCGATCCCGCCGCCGACGATCGCCACCGAGAGTGCTTTGCCCGCCATCGACCCTCCTCCGCCATGTACCGATCGGTACATGGATGGACGGTACGGCGTACCGATCGGTACAGTCAAGGGGTGGATTCCGGAACCGGCCGCCGCGCCGAACTGCTGCAGCAAGCCGTGGGCTACCTCGCGACGCACGGCATCGCGGACCTGTCGCTCGCGCCGATGGGCGAAGCGCTGGGGACGAGCAAGCGGATGCTGCTGTACTACTTCGGCAGCCGGGAAAACCTGATCACCGAAGCGATCGCCGCGAGCCGCCCGGACGTCACCGAACTGTTCCGCTCCGTGCACGACGAAGAGTCCCTCGCCGCCGCGGCCCTCGCCCTGTGGCAAGCGATCACCCGGGGCCGCCAGCAACGGCCGATCCACATCCTGTTCCAGGTGCTGGCCCTGGCCCCGACGCAACCGGAGCGATATCTGGAAGTCGCCAGGGAAACGATCACCGCGATGGTGGATCCTTTGGTGCCGGTGTACCGCAGCCTGGGCTACGCCGAGCCCGATGCATCGGCGCGGGCGAGTCTGCTGATCTCGGGGCTGAGGGGTCTGTGCCTGGACCGGATCGTGACGGGGGACGAGGAGCGAATCGAGATCGCGGCCCGGGCGCTGATCGCTACCGCGGTGGCGCCGCCCGCCTGAACGCCGCCACCCCTCAATTTCCTAGCCTTCAAGCACCGCAGGCAACTCAGCCACCGACCCCAGCACGTGCGTAGCCCCATGCGCCCGCAACGTCGCCTCGTCATGCGCCCCCGTCAACACCCCAGCCGCCACCGACGCGCCGGCCCGCCGCCCGGTCAGCATGTCGAACCCGGTGTCCCCCGCCACCGCGACAGCGCGCACGTCCGTGATCCCCAACCGCAGCACCGCAGTCAGCACCATGTCCGGGAACGGACGACCCCGACCGCCCGCATCAGCCGGGCACACCACCAGATCCGCCAGTTCCGTCCACCCGAGCCGCCGCAGCAAGGCATCGCGCGTCCGAGCCGAGAACCCCGTGCTCAGGCACACCCGACGCCCCTGCGCACGCAACTTGTCGATCGCTTCCTCCGCACCAGGAAGCGGCGCGGCAACCTCAACCGCCTGCGAAGCGAACGTGCTCTCGAAAACTCGATTAGCCTTCTCCGCAACCCCCGCAGCAGGGAACAGCGCCCGAAACACCTCGATCTTCGACTGCCCCATAGTGTCGCGAACGTAGGCATCCACATCCTCCCGCTCCGGAGAATCGGAAGGCACCCCCACCGCCTCCAGCGCGGCGGAAAAAGCCGCCTCGACAGCACCGTCGTCCCGGACCGTCGTGCCGGCCATGTCCAGCACGACCAGCTCCACGCCTCGCGTCATCGGACCCCCTCCACTTCCCGCCCGGTCACCGCGTGCACCGCGCTGATCAGGGCCATCGTCTCGATGTCGGCCGCGCTGCAGCCGCGCGAAAGGTCGTGCAGCGGCGCTGCCACGCCTTGCAGAATCGGCCCCAGCGCGGTCGCTCCGCCGAGCCGTTCAGCGATCTTGTAAGCGATGTTCCCCGCGTCAAGATTGGGGAACACCAACACATTCGCCCGCCCCGCCACCGTCGACCGCGGCGCCTTGGCCACCCCGACCGCATCCACGACAGCGGCGTCGAATTGCAATTCGCCGTCCACGTCCACACCGGGCAGCCGTTCCCGCACCAGCGAAGTCGCCCGGCGGACCTTGTCCACCGCCGAATGCTTAGCGCTGCCTTGGGTGCTGAACGACAGCATCGCCACAACCGGCTCAGTTCCGGTCAAAGCGCGGTGCGTCGACGCCGCGCCGACGGCGATATCCGCCAAAGCATCCGCATCCGGCTCCGGAACCACGGCACAGTCGGCGAAAGTGAGTGATCGGCCGTCCTGCAACAACATCAGGAAGCAACTGCTCAAGGTCCGCACACCCGGCGAGAGGCCGACAATCCGCAACCCAGCTCGAAGGACATCAGACGTCGGCCGCGTCGCACCGGCGAGGCACGCATCCACCCGCCCAAGCGCAAGAAGCGCGGCAGCGAGAGCAACGGAATCATTGCGAACCGTTTCCACCCGGTTAGGAAACGCAGTAGCCAGCCGCGCGAGGACAGCCTCGTCGGCAGCCAGCTCGGCGGTGTCCAGCAAAGGCGGAAGAACCACCCGAAGCTCCGCCGCGACACTAGCGATCTCCGCCGCAGGCCCCACCAGCACCGGCTCGATCTCGCCGCGCTCAACCAGACGCGCAGCCGCCGTGACGGCACGCGGATCGGCGCCGTCGGCAAGCGCGATCCGCGGGCGGGCGTCGCCGACGCGCTCCCGCCAGGTTTCGGCCAGAGGGGCCATGGTCATCTCGCAAACTCCCTCGCGGACGGCAGTGCTCCCCGAGCAGGATCGCGGTCCCTGGCCCCAAGCGACAGAGCCAGAACAGTGCCCGTTGACAGGTCCAGAAGGCCCCGTGACTGGACCCGTCGACCGAGCGGTTTCTGGCACTTTCGTGGTGGCCAGCCGTCCCGCAGTCTCGGTCGGACCACACACGGCAGATGGGAGCAGGCGATGAAGATCGGTGTGCCTCGCGAGGTCAAGAACCACGAATACCGGGTGGCGGCGACGCCTGCCGGAGTGCACGAGTTCACCTCGGCGGGCCACGAGGTCTTCGTGGAGCGCGGCGCGGGCGAGGGCTCGTCCATCCGCGACGAGGACTACACGGCCGCCGGCGCGAAGCTGCTCGACCACGCGGACGACGTGTGGGGCACCGCGGACATGGTGCTGAAGGTCAAGGAGCCGGTCGCCGAGGAGTACCACCGGCTGCGTTCCGACCAGCTGCTCTTCACCTACCTGCACCTCGCCGCGAGCGAGCCCTGCACGAAGGCCCTGCTCGACGCGGGCACGACCTCGGTGGCCTACGAGACGGTCCAGCTGCCCAACGGCTCCCTCCCGCTGCTCTTCCCGATGAGCGAGGTAGCCGGACGGCTGGCCCCGCAGGTCGGCGCGCAGACGCTGATGCGCGTCAACGGCGGGCGCGGCGTGCTGATCGGCGGCGTCTCCGGAGTGCCGCCGGCCCGCGTGGTCGTGCTCGGCGCGGGCGTCGCCGGGATGAACGCGGTCGCCGTCGCGGCCGGGACCTGGGGCGACGTCGTGCTGTTCGACAAGAACGTCGACAAGCTCCGCGCCGCCGACCGGATGTACCAGGGCCGCATCCGCACCGCCGCCGCGAACTCGTACGCGATCGAGCAGGCGGTGCTCGAGGCCGACCTGGTGATCGGCGCGGTGCTCGTCCCGGGCGCGAAGGCCCCGAGCCTGGTGTCCAACGAGACGGTCTCCCGGATGAAGCCGGGCAGCGTGCTGGTGGACATCTCGATCGACCAGGGCGGCTGCTTCGAGGACTCGCGCCCGACGACCCACGCCGACCCGACCTTCCGGGTCCACGAGTCCGTCTTCTACTGCGTGGCCAACATGCCGGGCGCGGTCCCGCACACCTCCACGCACGCGCTCACCAACGTCACGCTCCCCTACGCGCTGGAGATCGCGAACAAGGGCCTCCGTACCGCGGTGCGGGACACGCCGGAACTCCGCGGCGGCGTGAACACGGTGGCCGGGGCGCTGACCTACGAGCCGGTCGCGCTCGCGCACGGCCTGCCCGTCACCGACGTCGCCGACGCGCTGGCCTGAGCCCGGCCGGCGTGGCGCGGGGTGGGAAAACCGGCCACTGCGAGTTACGTTTCAGCCCGCCCCGCTCCACGCCGGCCACTTGGGAGAGCGCACTTGCCACGCACGTTGATCGAGATCGACCGCTCGTCGGACGAACCGCTGTACCGCCAGGTCCGGCGGGCGATCGAGCACGGGATCGCCATCGGCACGTTCGACCCGGCCCGCCGGCTGCCGAGCTCGCGGGAACTGGCCGTCGAACTGGGCGTTTCCCGCAACACGATCAACCTCGCCTACCAGGAGCTGGTCGCCGAGGGGTACGTGGAAAGCCGCGAGCGCAGCGGACTGTTCGTCAACGGCGAGATGCGCCCGCACTGCGCGGTGGAGGAACGGGACACCGAATCGCGCATCGACTGGGCGGCGCGGGTGCGCCGGTTCCCGGACGCTGACATCCCGCACATCGAGAAGCGCACCGACTGGGCGAGTTATCCGTACCCGTTCCTCGCCGGGCAGGTCGACATCACCGCGTTCCCGGCCCGCTCCTGGACACGCTGCCTGCGCGACGCCCTCTACCGGCCGCACGTCTTCCACAGCCTGCAGGACAGCGTCGGCTCCGACGACCCGATGCTCGTCGAGATGGTGTGCCGCCAGCTGCTGACCACCCGAGGCATCGAGGCCGACCCAGACGAAGTCCTGATCACCGTCGGCTCGCAGCAGGGCCTCGACCTCCTCGGCCGGGTCCTGCTGGGACCGGATCAGGTCGTAGCCATCGAAAACCCCGGCTACCTCGACGCCCGGCACATCTTCCTCCGCACCGGCGCCCGCGTGACCGGGATCGACGTCGACGCCCGCGGCCTCCAACCGCCGGAGTCCCTCGACGGCGTCGACCTTCTCTACCTCACCCCCAGCCACCAGCACCCGACCAACGCGACCCTCAGCATCGGCCGCCGCCGCCAGCTCCTCGCCCAGGCCGCCGCGTCCGGCACGGTCGTCGTCGAAGACGACTACGACAGCGAATTCCGCTACCAGGGCAGCCCCACCCCGGCGTTGAAGGCGCTCGACAACACCGGCGACGCCGTCTACCTCGGCACCTTCTCCAAATTCCTCTCCCCCGGGCTCCGCCTCGGTTACCTGGTCGGCCCCCGCGAGCTGGTGCGCGCGCTGCGCGAAGCCCGCCGGTACGTCCTGCGCCACCCGCCCGGCCAGCTGCAACGCGCGCTGGCGCTGCTGATAGAAAGCGGCGAGTACCACCGGTCCCTGCGCCGCTACCGCACGAAACTGATGCGCAAATGGACCGCCACCTGCGCCGCGGTCACCGAGTACCTGCCGTGGACGCAAGGCCCGTACCCGCCCGGCGGCGTCAGCCTCTGGATGACCGGACCGTCCGAACTGGACTGCCGCCTCCTCGTGGAGCGCGCGGAAGAACTGGGCATCCTCATCGAACCCGGCGACATCTTCTTCCTCGGCGACGACCCGCCGCGCAACCACTTCCGCATCGGCTTCTCCGCCACCCCGCCGTCGGCGATCGACCCCGGGATCCGGCTGCTCGGCGACCTCTGCCGGGAGCTGCTGGACAGCTGACTGGACCCACGCGCGCGTCGCTTTCTGGACCTGTTCGCGGGCCGGCTCCCCCGGCACTGTCGTGGGGGCAGGACACGTGGACAAGGAGGTCCCATCGTGGGCGAACCCGCTGTATCCGCTCGTCCGGCTCCCGACCTGGTGGTGCTCGGGGGCACGGTGCTGACCCTGGACCGGGGCGGGACGCGGGCGTCCGCGCTCGCCGCCCGCGACGGCCGGATCACCGAAATCGGCGACGACCGCTCGATCGCCGCCCTCGCCGGTCCCGGAACGACAGTGCTCGACCTGGCCGGGCGCACCGTCGTCCCGGGTTTCGTGGAGTCGCACAACCACCCGTCGTTCTTCGGCATGACACTGGCCGCCCCGGTCGACGCCGGAAGCCCGCCCAACGACCGGATCAGCGACATCGCCGGCCGCGTCCGGCAGGCGGCGCGCGACTTCGGACCCGGCGAATGGATCAAGGGTTTCCGTTACGACGACACGCTTCTCGCCGACAACCGGCACCCCACCCGGCACGACCTGGACCCGGCTTCGCCGCGCAACCCGGTCCTGCTCACCCACGTGACCGGTCACTTCAGCGTGGCGAATTCCGCCGCCCTGAACGCCGTCGGCATCACCGCGGCCACTCCCGACCCGCCCGGCGGCGTCATCGCCCGCGACGAACGCGGCGAACCGACCGGACTCCTCGTCGAGACCGCGGCGTTTCTCGTCAACTCCGCGATGCCCTCGCAGGGCCTCGACGAACTGGCCGAAGCACTCCAGCTGGCCGACGCCGAGTACCTGCGGAACGGCGTCACTTCGGTGCACGACACCGGGGTCGGCCTGATTGGCGGCGGGCAGGAATTCGCCGCGTACCGGATGCTGACCCGCGCCGGAAAGCTGCACACCCGCATCCACGGCTACCTCTTCCACACCATCCTGCCCGGCCTCGCCGAAGGCACGCCCGAACCGCCGGACAAGTCCCAGCCGGACGGATTCACCATGAACGGCGTCAAGATCGTCGCGGACGGCTCGATCCAGGGCCGCACCGGCTGCCTGGCCGAGGGCTACACCTGCGCCCCCGACGAGCACGGCATGATGCTGCTCGAACCGGACGACCTGTCCCGCCGCATCGCCGCGCTCGACGCCGCGGGCTGGCAGGTCGCCGTGCACGGCAACGGCGACGCCGCGATCGACGCCATCATCGACGGTTACGCCCGCCTCGGCGCGCCTGAAGGCACCGGCCGTCGGCATCGGATCGAACACTGCCAGACCGCCCGCGAGGACCAGCTCGACCGGATGGCCGAAAACGGCATCGCCGCGTCCTTCTTCATCAAGCACGTCTACTACTGGGGCGACCGGCACCGGGACGTTTTCCTCGGCCCGGAACGCGCCCGCCGGATCAGCCCGCTCGCGTCGGCCCGCTCGCGCGGAATCCACTTCGGACTCCACTCCGACACCCCGGTCACGCCGGTGCCGCCGCTCGAGGGCATCTGGTGTGCCGTCGCCCGGCAGACCAGCAGCGGCCAGCTGCTAGGCCCGGAACAGGCGATCGACGTCGAAGCCGCCCTGCGCGGGTACACGATCGACGCGGCCTATCTGGCCGGCGAGGAAGAGCTCAAGGGCAGCCTCGAAATCGGCAAGCTCGCGGATCTCATCATGCTGTCCGAGGATCCGACCACAGTGGACCCGAGCCGGATCCGGGACCTGACCGTCGACGCCACGGTGATCGGCGGCCAGCTGGTCTGGCAACGCGATCCGATCCCGACGGGAGATGCCCGATGATCCGCAGCTGGCCGAGCCTGTGCATCGGGCTCGGCATCCCCGCGGTCGCGATCCTCGGCGGAATCCCGCTGGTGGCGGGGTCTCCCGCGACCGTCGCCGGGTTCCCGCTGGTGTTCTTCTGGATGTTCCTCTGCTTCCCGCTGACCACCCTGTGCCTGTGGATCAGCTGGCGGTTCTTCGACCGTCAGCACTACCCGGCAGACAAGCCCGCGGCGAAGGAGGACCAGTAATGCTGATTCTCATTGTCGCCGTCGTCATGGGCCTGTCGATCCTGCTCGCGCTCTGGGCGGGCCGCTCGTCGCGCGGCGGCGGGATCTCCGAATTCCTGGTCGGCGGACGCTCGTTCCCGCCGTGGCTGCTGTACTTCCTGGCCGTCGGCGAGGTGTACAGCATCGGCACGATGATCGGCTTCCCGAGCGGGATCTACGCCCACGGCGCGAGCTACGGAATCTGGTTCCTCGGCTACATCCTGCTCGCCTATTCGCTCGGCTATTTCCTCGCCCCGCTGGTCTGGCGCGCGGCGCGCAAGCACGACGCGATGACCGTCCCGGACGTCTTCGGCCGCCACTACGGCAGCCGGACCCTGGAGCTGATCACCTGCGTCACGATGCTGATCGCGCTCGTGCCGTGGGGCCAGTACCAGTTCATCGGCCTGCAAGTGGTGCTGAGCAACCTCGGGCTGAAACTCACGCCCGTGCAGTGCGTCCTGCTGGCCGGGATCATCGCGTTCGCCTACATCGCCGTGTCCGGCATCCGCTCCCCCGCGTTCGTGTCGATCCTCAAGGACGCGTTCATGCTGCTCGGCGTCGTGCTCGTCGGGCTCGCCGCGGTGCTGGCCGCCGGCGGGACGTCCGGGGTGACCGGGCCGGAGGCGCTGGCCAGGGCGCAAACCACGATGGGCGGCCAGGACCTGTGGTTCGCGATGACCACGATCCTGTTCCAGAGCGTGGTCTTCTACCTCGGTTTCGGCGGCGCGTACGTGTTCCCGGCGCGTTCGGAGCGGGCGGTGAAGAGTTCGACGGTGTGGATGCCGCTGTACATGCTGATCTACCCGTTCCTCGTCTTCGCCGCCTACTACGGGCTGAAACAGCACCCGGGCCTGAAGAATCCGAACACCGTCTTCATGGTGACGGCAAAAGGTCTTCTGCCGGAACCGGTTCTGGGCCTCGTGGCCGCCGGTGCCGCCTTGTCCGGCGTGCTGGTGCTGTCCGCGACAGCATTGGCGATCGGCGGCATGGTCAGCCGCAACCTGGCCCCGAACGTCCGCCCCGCCGCACAACGGCGCTGGACGGTCGTGGCGGTGGCGGTGTTCCTGGTGCTCGCCGCCGTGCTCACGCTGACCGCCTCGACGCTCATGCTCACCGTGCTGAACCTGACCTACAACCTGCTCGCCCAGGTCGTGCCGGGCTGGCTGGCGATCCTGTTCGCCCGTCGGGTCCGCACCGCCGCCATCGCGACCGGCATGGTGGTCGGCGTGGTGACCGCGGTCGTCCTCTACGCGACCGGCGTCACGCTCGGCGGTCTCAACACCGGATTGGTGTCGATGGGCGTCAACATGGTGATCGTCTTCGGCTGGAGCCTGCTCGCCCCGGGCAAGCGCCGCGCTCCGATCGCCTTGGAGCGCAACGAACCGGCCGCGGTCTCGCCGGTCGCACAGCCGGCGGGCTAGCGGCGCGCCATCAGATCGAGGATCTCGCGGAAGGCACGGAACCCCGTGCCTTCCGCGGCGTCCAGCGCCACGCTGCGGCGGTAATACGCACTGAGATCCAGCCCGACGCCGATGCCGTACACCTCCGTCTCGCTCCGCTCCAGCCCATCGGCCACCCGCACGAGATGGCGATCGAGGTAACGCTCCTCGTTGGCCAGCACGGTCGCGCCGTCCATCGGGCTTCCGTCCGACAGCACGAAAACCAGCCGCCGCCGCGCCTCGCACGCCCGCGCCCGTTCGGCCGCCCACGTCAACGCCTCGCCGTCGATGCCCTCGCGGAACAGGTCGGCTTTGAGCAACGCCGCGACGTCCCGCCGAGCGCGCCGCCACGGCGTCGCAGCGTCCTTGAACACCAGATGCCGACGCTCGTTGAGCCGCCCCGGCTGTTTCGGCCGTCCGGCGCGCATCCAGTCCCGCCGCGCCCGTCCGCCGTGCCAGGCACCCGTGGTGAAGCCGAGAATCTCGCAACTGGCACCCGCGAGATCGAGCGCGCGAGCGAAGAGATCAACCAGCACCGCAACGGTTTCCCGGTGCGCCTTCATCGAACCCGAGCAGTCGATCAGGAACGTCACCAGCACGTCCGCGACCGGTTCCGTCCGCTCGACCCGGAACACGCGATGGTCCGCAGGCGTCGCGATCAACCGCGCGAGGGCACGGCCGTCGATCTGGCCTTCCTCCTGCGCGCCGTCCCATCCGGACCGCTCCGGCTCAGCGAGCACCGCGGTGAGCTCCCGCGCGAGCCGAGCCACGTTGACGCCCTGCTTCGCAACCCGAGCGTCGAGCCGTTCGCGCAGCTCCCGCAGCAATTCCGGCCGCACCAACGGTCCCGCCCGATCCTCGCGGTCGTATGCGGTGGTGAAAACCCGATACTGCCCGGCCGCCACCGGTCCTTTGTGGTCGCCGAGGCCCGCGATACCGCCTTCCTCGCTACCGGTTTCGTCGTCGAAATCCAGCAGCAACGCGTATGCCGCGGCTTCCGCTTCGTCCTCGTCCTCTTCGGACTTCTCCGGCTCCAGCAACGCGGCGACCGCTTCAGCCAGCGCCCGCGCGTGTTCGGCGAACGCAGCCTGATCAGCGCGATGCCGCCGAAGCCCAGCCAACTGCACACCAAGCATCGGCGCGATGGCCGCCCGAGTCGCCTCGATCAGATCCTCAGTCTCTTCCACGACCGGCTCGCCAGTGATCCGAGCCCGCGCGACCTGCGCGACGGTGTAGATCAGCACGCCGCGCGCCGTCTCGGTCAGTCCACTGTGGTGCGCCGACAGCGACCAGCGTTCGTGCCGCCGCCGCACATTCGCCGTGACACCGGGAAAACCGGCCGGAACCAAGGACTCAACCCGGAACTGCTCCAGCAGCTCGAACAGCAGCCGCTCGACGCCGCCGTCGGGCCGCAACCGCTTGTGCAGCGCCCGATCGGACCGGCTCAGGTGCAACGCCATCCCGTCCGCCGCGCCGCGGAAGGACCGCAGATCCTCGTCGTCGGCCAGCAGATGCGGCGCGGGCATCGGCACCGGACGGATCCCGCGATGCAGGCGCCCGCCCCGGAAATGCGCGTCCGGCGACCCGCTGACCGCCCGGATCACCGCCGCGGACAGCTCCTCGACCTGCTGGCGCCGCCGCGTCTCGGGCGTGCTCACGCCGCGGCCAGCTCCTGGTCGAAGCACCGCTGGAAGTACTCGGCGACGACCGGGCGTTCGGCCTCGTCGCATTTGTTCAGGAACGTCAACCGAAACGCCAGCGCCGGGTCGGTGAAGATCTCGCAGTTCTCCGCCCACGTGATGACCGTGCGCGGCGACATCAGCGCGGACAGGTCACCGGCCCGGAACCCTTCGCGGGTCAGCCCGGCGACGGCCACCATCGCCTCGATCAGCTGCGCGGACAACCCCGGCACGCGCGCCCGCACGATCGCGGTTTCCTCTTCAGGGGCAAGATAATCCAGCGCCGCGACGATGTTCCACCGGTCAATCTGCGCGTGGTTCAGCCGCTGCACGCCGTGGTAAAGCCCGTTGAGATTGCCCAGCCCCACCGTGTTGGCCGTGGCGAAAAGCCGGAAACCCGGATGCGGACGCAGCACGGTGTTGCTGTCGATCAGCGTGAATTTGCCGTCCCGTTCGAGCAGCCGCTGGATGACGAACATGACGTCCGGCCGTCCCGCGTCGTACTCGTCGAGGATCAGCGCGGTCGGCCGCCGCAGCGACCACGGCAGGATTCCCTCGCGGAATTCGGTGACCTGCTTGCCTTCGCGCAGCACCACCGCGTCCTTGCCGACGAGGTCGAGACGGCTGATATGGCCGTCGAGATTCACCCGCAGACAAGGCCAATTCAGCCGCGCGGCGACCTGTTCGACGTGCGTGGACTTGCCGGTGCCGTGCAATCCCTGCACGAGCACCCGCCGGTTGTGCGCGAACCCGGCCAGCAACGCGAGCGTCACGTCCGGGTTGAAGCGGTACGCCGGATCGATCTCGGGCACGTGCTCGTCGGGTTCGGAAAAGCACGGGACTGTCATGGACGAATCAAGACCGAACGCGTCGCGCACGGCGATCCGGGCGTCGGGACCGTTGCCGCTCAACGGGTTCATCGGGGGACCTCCGTCAGGACGGGATGCTGTCGGCGTCGTCGGCCGACCCCTCGGCCTCGACCTCCTTGATCGCTTCGGCGGCCCGCTGCAACGCGGGAAGCGCCTGCAAGGCCTTGTCGGCGGTGAGCCGCATGACCGGGGCCTGCACCGCCACCGCCAGGTTGGACCGGCCGGTGCGGCTGGGCACCAGCACCGCCACGCACACGAGCCCGGGCAGGAATTCCTCGTCGTCCAGCGCGAAACCGTCGCGCCGGATGCGGGCGAACTCCTCCTCCAGCGCGTCGAGATCGGTGACGGTCTTGGCGGTGTACTGCTTGAGCGGAGCGTGTGCGAGAAGCTTGCGCCGCTGCGCCGGGCTCATCTGGGACAGGATGATCTTGCCGCTGGCCGAGCAGTGGATCGGCACGCGCGAACCGGGCCGCAGGTAGAACCGCAGCGGCTCGGGCGTTTCGACGCGGTCGAGGTAGACGATCTCGCTGCCGGACAGCGCGGTGATGTTGCAGCTCTCCCCCAGTTCGTCGACCAGGTGGTTGAGCACCGCGCGGCGCGCGCCGTGATGCGTGGCGTTGAGCAGCAGGTTCTCCGCGAGGCGGCGCAGCCGGTCGCCGGTGCCGTAATGCCGCCCGTCGGCCTGGCGCACGAGCAGTCCCGCGCCTTCCAGCTGTTGCAGCATCCGGTGCAGCGTCGGCTTCGGCAGGCCGGTCTCCTCGACCAGGCCCTGCAGCGTCACCAGCTGATCCTTCGCCGCGATCAGCTCGAGCAGCGCGAACAGCCGCATGGTCGGGGTGTCTCCGTCGAGGCCCGCGCCGTCCGGCTCGCGCACGAGTTCCACGGCGCTGGTCTTCCGCAACTCACTCACGTTCCGAAAACTAGCACATCCTGTCTCGTTTTCCATCAACTGCCGGTTGACCTCCCGCGCGTGGCGTCTTATCGTCCATCGCGTTCAGCTTTCACGAACCTCACGTACCGAAAACCAAGACTTTCAGCGTCGAAGGAGTTCAACCATGGCGGAGAGGAAGACGGGCGACGGCCGCACCGTCGTCAGCGGGCCGGCGAAGATGACCCCGTCGGAGGCCTTCGTCGAGACGATGGTGGCCAACGGCGTCACCGACATCTTCGGCATCATGGGCTCGGCGTTCATGGACGCGATGGACATCTTCGCGCCGGCCGGCATCCGGCTCGTCCCGGTCGTGCACGAGCAGGGCGCCGCGCACATGGCCGACGGCTACGCCCGGGTGAGCGGACGGCACGGCGTGGTCATCGGGCAGAACGGCCCCGGCATCAGCAACTGCGTCACCGCGATCGCGGCGGCGTTCTGGGCGCACAGCCCGGTCGTGATGATCACGCCCGAGGCGGGCACGATGGGCTCCGGCCTCGGCGGCTTCCAGGAAGCCAACCAGCTGCCCATGTTCCAGGAGTTCACCAAGTACCAGGCGCACGTCAACAACCCGAAGCGGATGGCCGAGTACACCGCGCGGGCCTTCGACCGGGCGCACGCGGAACTCGGCCCGACCCAGCTGAACATCCCGCGCGACTACTTCTACGGCGAGATCGAGACCGAGATCCCGGAACCGCAGCGGCTCGACCGCGGCCCCGGCGGCGAGAGGACCCTCGCCCAGGCCGCCGAACTGCTGGCCACCGCGGAATTCCCGGTCATCATCTCCGGCGGCGGCGTCGTCATGTCCGACGGCGTCGAGGAGTGCAAGGCGCTCGCCGAACGCCTCGGCGCGCCGGTCGTCAACAGCTACCAGCACAACGACAGCTTCCCGGCCAGCCACCCGCAGTGGTGCGGCCCGCTCGGCTACCAGGGCTCCAAGGCCGCGATGAAGCTGATCTCGCAGGCGGACGTGGTGATCGCGCTCGGCACCCGGCTCGGCCCGTTCGGCACCCTGCCGCAGCACGGCATGGACTACTGGCCCAGGGACGCGAAGATCATCCAGATCGACGCCGACCACAAGATGCTCGGCCTGGTCAAGAAGATCACCGTCGGCATCTGCGGCGACGCGAAGGCCGCCGCCGCCGCGCTGACCGAGCGCCTCGTCGACCGCACCCTCGCCAGCGACGCCACCCGCGACGAACGCGCCGGGCGCATCAAGGCCGAGAAGGACGCGTGGGAGGAAGAACTCACCGAGTGGACCCACGAGAAGGACCCGTACTCCCTCGACATGATCGCCGAGCAGGAGGGCGAGGAGGGCAACTGGCTGCACCCGCGCCAGGTCCTGCGCGAACTGGAGAAGGCCATGCCCGCGCGGGTGATGGTGTCCACCGACATCGGCAACATCAACTCGGTCGCGCACAGCTATCTGCGCTTCGAGGAGCCGCGGTCGTTCTTCGCGCCGATGTCCTTCGGCAACTGCGGTTACGCCCTGCCGACCATCATCGGCGCCAAGGCCGCCGCGATGGACCGCCCGGCGATCGCGTACGCCGGTGACGGCGCGTGGGGCATGAGCATGGGCGAGGTCATGACCGCGGTGCGGCACGACATCCCGGTCACCGCCGTCGTGTTCCACAACCGCCAGTGGGGCGCGGAGAAGAAGAACCAGGTCGACTTCTACGACCGCCGTTTCGTGGCAGGCGAACTGGAAAGCGAGAGCTTCGCCGGAATCGCGCAGGCGATGGGCGCGGACGGCATCGTCGTGGACAAGCTCGAGGACGTCGGCCCGGCGCTGCAGAAGGCCGTGGACGCGCAGATGAACGAGGGCCGCACGACGGTCATCGAGATCATGTGCACCCGCGAGCTGGGCGACCCGTTCCGCCGCGACGCCCTGTCGAAGCCGGTGCGGTTCCTGGAGAAGTACCAGGACTACGTCTGATCCCCCGCTTCGCGAACAACTGAACCGGCCGGGCCTTCGCGCCCGGCCGGTTTTTCGCGTCCGGACACCGGATCTGGCCCCAGTGATCGGCCTCTTTCTGGCTCTGGGCGTGGACCAGAAAGATTGCGATCGTCGACACATTCCCGTTCTCGCACACACAGGAGGTCGCCAGGTGAACGTCACGGAGCTGCGGGCCACTGCCCGCCGACACCTCGGGCCGCACTTCACGCGCAAGGACACCTGGCAAAGCGAATTCCCGGTGTTCGTCCGCGGCGAGGGCAGCTATCTCATCGACACCGAGGGCCGCCGCCACCTCGACGGTCTCGCCGGGCTGTTCTGCGTCAACATGGGCCACGGCCGCGCGGACATCGCCAAGGCCGCGGCCGAGCAGGTCGGCACCCTCGCCTACGCCAGCAACTGGGGCTCGGCGCACCCGCCGTCGATCGAGGCCGCCCGGATCATCGCCGACCTCGCCCCCGGCGACCTCGGCACCACGTTCTTCGTGAACTCCGGTTCGGAGGCGGTCGAGACCGCGCTGAAGTTCGTCCGGCAGTACCACCGCAGCCAGGGCGCCCCGGAGCGGACGAAGATCATCAGCCGCGAAATGGCTTACCACGGAACGACAATGGGCGCGCTGTCGGTCACCGGCCTGCCCAAGATCAAGGAGCCGTTCGGCCCGCTGCTGCCGGGCATCCGGCACGTCCCGAACACCCTCGGCCTCACCGGCGACTGCGGCCCGGCCGACCAGCTCGACTGCGTCCGCGCCATCGAGGCGGTCATCCTCGAGGAAGGCCCCGAGACGGTCGCCGCGGTCTTCGCCGAGCCGGTCCAGAACGGCCGGGGCGCGCTGGTCCCGCCGGAGGGCTACTGGCCGGCGCTGCGGGCGCTGTGCGACAAGTACGGCATCCTGCTGGTGTCCGACGAGGTCATCTGCTCGTTCGGCCGCCTCGGCCACTTCTTCGGCCACGGCCTGACCGGGGTCGTACCGGACCTGATCACCTTCGCCAAGGGCTCCACCTCGGGCTACGCCCCGCTCGGCGGCGTGATCGTGCGCGAGCAGCTGGTCACCGAGCTGTACGACTCCCCGAAGGGCGGCGTCTTCACCCACGGCGCGACCTGGGGCGGCCACCCGGTGTCGACGGCCATCGCGGTCGCCAACATCAGCGCGATGCGCGACGAGAAGGTGCCCGAGCACGTCCTGGAGGAGGGCCCGAAGCTGCACGCGGCGTTGGAGTCGCTGAAGGACGCGCACCGGTGCGTCAAGGACGTCCGCGGCACCGGTTTCTTCTACGCGATCGAGCTGATGGCCGACCGCGACGGCGGCCGCGAGCTGACCAACGAGGAGTCGTTGACGGTCCTGCGGGAGGTCCTGCCGGAGTCGTTCCGCCGCACCGGAGTCATCCTCCGCGGCGACGACCGGGGAGCGACCATGCTCATGATCTCGCCGCCGCTGGTGGCCGACACGGACGTGCTGGACGAGCTCCTGCACGGCGTCGACGGCATGCTCACCGACGTGGAGAAGGCGATCCAGCCCTGACGGATAGCCGGGACGGGCGCTGGGTACCTCTTTGTTCCAAAGGTGCCCGGCGCCCGTCCTGCTGTCCGGAATCGGGTCGTTCTGGTACCGGAGCATCGCTAGCATCTGGCTCTCGCGGAGGGACCTGTTCCTTCCTACGGTGACGGGAACCACACAGCAGCTCTCAGCGACATCGCGGCGGCAGTCGGCGCGGGGACACCGAGGTCCCCCGGCGCCGCCGGAAGGAGGAGACGTGGGTTCTGCACCGGAAACAGCCGCCCAGAGCGGTCTCAAACCGGGCCTCAAGCAACGCCACATGAATCTGATCGCACTGGGCGGCGTGATCGGCGCCGGCCTGTTCGTCGGAAGCGGCGTGGTCATCCAGTCGGCCGGGCCCGCGGCGGTGGTCTCGTTCTTCATCGCCGGCCTGATCACCGTGCTCATCATGCGGATGCTGGCCGAAATGACCGTCGCGCGGCCCGCGCTCGGCTCGTTCTACGTGTACGCCAGGGAGGCGATGGGCAACCGGGCGGGCTTCACCGTCGGCTGGATGTACTGGTACTTCTTCGTGATCGTCGTAGCCGTGGAAGCGGTGGCCGGCGGCCGGATCCTGCAGCTGTGGCTGCCGAGCGTGCCCCTGTGGGTGCTCAGTCTGGGATTGCTCCTGCTGCTGACTCTCACGAACCTGGTCTCCGCGCGGTCCTACGGCGAGTTCGAGTACTGGTTCTCCTCCATCAAGGTCATCGCGATCCTGGTGTTCCTGGTGGTCGGCGCCCTGTACCTGTTCGGCGTCTGGCCCGGAGCCCACGGCGGCTTGGGCAACCTGGTCTCCCATGGCGGTTTCGCCCCCATGGGCATCGGCGCGGTGCTAGCCGCGGTAGTCCCCTGCGTCGGCTTCTACACCGGCGCGGAAATCGTCACCATCGCCGCCGCCGAATCCGCCGAACCGCGCCGCGCGATCGCGAAAGCCATGCGCTCCATCGTGTTCCGCGTCGTACTGTTCTACGTCGGCTCGGTCTTCGTGGTGGTCGCGGTGAAGGCCTGGAACGCCCCCGACACCGCCGTCAGCCCCTATGCCGCGGTCCTGGACGTCCTGGGCATCCCCGCCGTCGCGACGATCATGAACGCCATCGTCCTGACAGCGGTGCTCTCCTGCCTGAACTCGGCCCTGTACACGTCCTCGCGGATGCTGTTCGCCCTGACCCGCAACGGCGACGCCCCGAAGATGTTCACGAAACTGTCCCGCAGCGGCGTCCCCCGCCGAGCCATCATCGCCGGGACGGTTGTCGGGTACGTCTCGGTCATCGCGGCCTACACCTCGCCGAACCTGATCTTCCAGTTCCTGGTGAACTCCTACGGCGCGGTCGCGCTGTTCGTGTACCTGGCCATCGCCCTGGCCCAAGTCCGGCTGCGGAAACGCCTGCAGAACACCGATCCGGGCGCACTCTCGCTGAAAATGTGGCTCTTCCCGTGGCTGAGCTACGCGACAATCGCCCTGATGGCGGCGGTCATTCTGGCCATGGCGTTCCTCCCGTCGACCCGCTCGCAGTTCTGGCTGAGCGCGGTGACCCTGGTGCTGATCCTGATCGCGTACCAGGTCCGGAAACGCCGTCCGGCCGGTCCCGCGGCCACCACGGAGAAGGACGCTTCACGAGGCGAGGCCGGGATCGCTTCGCCCTGATCCGGTCTGTCCAGCCGGGCGTCCGGTCTGCCGGTTCCCGAGCAGATCCTTCGCCCGGCTGGACCGCACCCGGGTTCCCGCGACCACGCGGGTCCGGCCCGCGCACGAGTCGTTCGCGGCCACTCGTCACCCCGTGCTCGGCACGCGACTGGCCCGCACCCAGGTTCCCCAGACCGCCGACGAGCCGGTCACGCCTCGCCGAGGTCAGCCCAGCCCGTCCAGCTGGCACCTAGCGATGCCACGATTCTGGACCTACCGCCGCGACCAGACGTCCCGCAAGGTAAACCGATCCGCCCGCGTCGTGGAGGTCAGATGCCGCACCCGCCCAGGGTCCCCGCTCCCCCAGCGCACCGATGACCTTCTGGCAGCTGTCCCCGGCGGCGATGGCCTTTGCCGTCGCCGCCCTGCTGGCCGGCGGCCTGATCCGCGGCTACTCCGGTTTCGGCGCGTCCTTGGTCTGGGTGAGCTGCCTCTGCCTGGTGCTCCCGCCGCCCGCGGTGGTCCCGAGCACGCTCCTGCTGGAAGTAGCCTCCAGCGTGACCCTGCTGCCGAAGTCCTGGCCCGACGCCCACCGCCCGTCCGTCCGCTGGCTCCTGACCGGTGCGCTCCTCGGACTGCCGACCGGCATCTGGTTCCTGGCAGCGCTGCCCGAACGCGCGACAAGACTGACCGTCGGACTGGTAGTCGGACTCTCCGCGCTGGCCCTGGCCTTCAGCCACCAAACCCGGCGCATGCCCGGCCGCGCCGCCTGCGCAGGCATGGGAACCGCCTTCGGAGTCCTGAACGGCGCCTGCGGAATGGGCGGCCCGCCAGTCGTGCTGATGTACCTGGCGTCCCCGCTCCCGATGGCAGTGAACCGCGCGAGCCTGGTCGTCTTCTTCCTGGCCGCCGACTCGATGACCGTCGCCACCGCCGCCACCGGCGGCCTGCTCACGGGCGACGTCCTCCGGCAAACCGCCCTCTTCCTCCCCATCGCCCTGGCCGGAGTCGCCGCCGGAACCTGGCTGTACCGCCACGCCCGCGGCGACGCCCGCCGGATCGTGCTCGGCATCCTCGCCGTACTGTCCCTGGCTTTGGTCGGACAAGCGGTGGTCACGTGACCCTCACCAACCAGACCGCATCTCCCGATCCTCACCGCGCCGCCACAACCCCGCCTGCGCGTCTCCTTCCCCCACCAGGCACCGTCCCGCGCCTCGCCACGACGCCCCCTCCCCGACAGCGCGGGATTCCCTCCTCCACTTACCAAGCAACGTCACCATCTGCCGACCCCCGTGCACCTCTCCCCTCCACCCGCCAGGCGGCCCCATGATCCTCGGCGCACTGGCCATCGCCTTCGCAGGCTTCATCGGCGGCCTGACGGGATTCGGCGCGTCCCTGGTCGGCACTCCCCTGCTGCTGCTCATCGGATTCCCGCTGCCGCAAGTGGTCGTGATCAACCTGATCGCCACCATGATCACCAGGCTCGCAGTGCTCCACCGCGAACGAGCCCACATCGCCTGGCGCCGCGTAGCAGTTCTAGGCGCCGCAAGCCTCCCCGGCGCCGCCGCCGGCGCACTCACGCTGCACCTGCTGCCGCCCCAAGCCCTCCGCATCCTGGCAGGCACCGTGGTCGTACTCTCCGGCCTGCGCCTGCTGCTCCGCCCGACTGCCGAACCGCACCCCGCGACCACCACGAAGCAAGCCCTCGCCGGTCTACTAGGCGGCTACCTCTCCACCACCACTTCCTTGAACGGCGCACCACCAGCCGTCCTGCTGGCCTCCGCCAAAGTCCCCCCAAGAACCTTCGTCGGCGACCTCGCAGGCTATTTCGTGGTGACCAACTGCCTGTCCCTGCTGCTCCTGGTCACCGCAGGCCAATTCGACACCACCGCCCTAGGCACCCAGCTGCCGATCCTGGTCGCAGCCGCCCTAGCCGGAAACATCCTCGGCGGCCGTCTCATCGGCCGCGTCCCGCGCACAGTGTTCGACCGAGCGATCGTCGGCCTGATCGTGGCGTCCGGCGTGGTGACGATAATCAGCGCCTGACCCAGGCTGCACCCCTCTGCTTTGGGCTGCTTAACGCCACACCCCGACTGGCCCGTGCGCGGCGGTCAGCGTTCGCCTGTACTTGAGCCGGGTACTCAGCACTAAGTGCGATCGATGTTCGCCGAGCATGCCAGCGGCTCACTGGCAGATCCCGAGCCACCGGCGACGAGCGCGAGCCCGGCCCAGTCGCAGGGATTGCACGAGGAGACCAGCCTGGAACTGCTCTATAACGCAAAAAGCGGATGGTCTCTACGACCATCCGCCTGCCCCGTAGGGCTAACGCGTGTCCGAGGCGGGACTCGAACACGGTCACGGGCGAGAATTCCCTGCGAAAGGGAATTCGTCATGCTGCGAGCCTATCAGATTCTTTCGGTTCGAATGGGAATGCATTGCCGCGATGCGCAAGCGGGTGCGGTTCGCCGGATAATGCGGCGAGGGCTGTGGCGACGTCGCGGATAGTGGCTTTGACATAGGTGGCGGTGCTGGTGGCGTGGGCCGGGCTGGACTGAGCGGAGTGTCCGGCGTAGGCCTGGGCAGTGGCGCAGCCGTAGTTGCGTTCGACCCAGGTGAGGGTGGTGCGGCGGAGCCAGTGGGTGGTGATGCCGTGGCGCGCGACCCAGAGGTGCGTGTGGCCGATGCGGTTCCAGAGGCCGCCGTAGCAACGGCGGGTGATCGGCTTCCCGTCGCGATAGTCTTTTCCCGGAGTAGCACCAGGATTTGGTCTGGATCTACGAAGAAAGCCTGAAGCAGGACGTGAAACCCCACCGGGCGCGCACGGCAAAAAAATCCGCGGCGAAATAGCCCCTCAACGCCCCCCGGGCGGCGGCCGCCGAGGTCATTACTCCGCCGCGTCGCCCGGGGTGGTCTCTCCTCCGTTGGCAGGGGTGGTTTCTCCGCGACCGGGCGGCGTCGCGCGGCGGATTTCCACCTGCGGGTAGTCGGGCTTGTTCAGAACACCGGCAATGGACTCCCGTCCTTCGATGCTCATGACCATCTTCCCGAAGTCCGGGTCGGTGCCGAAACGAACCCGGACGCCGACGACCGAGCGGGGCACCCAGCCGTGCACCGGACGCGCGCGGCCCAACTGGTGCGCGAACGCCAGAACCGCGGGCAGCGACGGGTCGAAGGCGGTCGTCGGCAGCAGGTCGTAGCGAACACGAGAGCGGAGGCGGCGGGAACGGATGTGTCGATGGAGGCAAAGACCTCGATAAAGATCGCGACCACCGCTGCGGTCACCCACCACAACCCGGCGCTCGTGAGCAGGTGGTCCGTGTCGAGCGCCTGCGGCGCGCCGTTCTCCTGCACGGCCTGACGGCCATGCTTACGGGAGAACACGTCGGCGTTAGGCGCAAGCCTCTCCCATCGCCGCTGACCAGCGGATTTCCCTGATCTGGCGATGAACGCGAGCGAACGGCCAACCGCCAGGCCAAGGCAGGATCCAACGGCAAAGATCAGCACAGGGCTTCCCTTCTCGAGCAGACCCTGCAGACACGTCGAAGCAGATCGCGATCCGATGCACGACGGTCAAGGCTCGCCCGCGGGAGAATTCCGCACGCCGTGCCGTACCTAATTCATCACCCTTGCGATAGCCGCTGCTCCAGTTGGACGCGCAGCCGGGCTGCTCGCGAGCCGTCGATACCGGTGAGCAGCGGCTGGGCCTCGTTCCAAGCCTGCCGTGCCTGATCAGGTTTGCCGAGCAGGCTGAGCACTTCCGCAAGGCTGTCGAGCGCGGTCGCATGGTGCAAGCGATCACCGTACTGACGCTGGGCCTCCGCGGACTGCCGGAAGAAGTTGGCTGCGTCGGCCAAACGATCCAGCTGCCGGTAAGCCTTCCCCACGACCTGCAAAGCCTCAGCCGCGGCGACTTCATAGCCGAACTGACGCAACAGAACCACAGCATGCTGGCTCGAGATCAGAGCAGTATCCAGGGAGTTCTCCTCGAGTTCCAGATGGCCTTGGTGCAGCAGCAGAAGCCCCTCCAGCAGCTTGTTGTCATTCGCTTCGGCATACGCCATAGCGTGCTGCAGCGACTCCCGTGCTTCCACGAACTGGCGCTGCTCTATCAGCACCTCGGCCAAGCGTGCCAAGCAGAACGCCTCCTCGCTGTCATTACCAAGCTGTCGGTAGGTGGCAACGGCCTTCCGGGTCTCGCGTTCAGCCTCGGGAAGGTCACCGCGGCGAAGGTGGAGGCCGCCAATATTGCCGGTCAGGAAGGCGACGAGCAAGGGAGCGTCCAGCTGACGCGTAATGGCCAGGCCACGCTCGAACTCGGTCCGTGCCGCATCAAACCGATAAGATCGCAAATATGTGAGGCCAAGACCGTTCAGTGACTCCGCAACACCCCGCTGATCGCCTAACTCATCGAAGAGCTCCTGCGCGTTCCTGTAATGGTCCTCGGCTTCATGCAGATGCTGTCCCAGTCTGTTACGCACACCGAGGCCCCAATGGATGACGGCCTCGCCTCTGCGGTCACCACAGCGTCGGGCAGCGTCAAGGGCGATCGAGTCGACCTCCAGCCACCCACCTAGCGGATCTCGACTGCCGTTGATTTCCATCAGGACCGCGGGAATTCGCCACGCGAGCCGGTCCAGTCCGACAGCCGCGGCAGTCCGAGTCGCTGCCATGAGGTTCGCGCGCTCACGCTCATACCACCGTGCCGCATCGCGATCGTCGATGAACTCCGTCCGCGGAATTTCACCGTCGAACGGATCCAAGGAGACACGGAAAGCTCCTCCTCGGGATCCGGTGGCATCCACCGAGGCGATCGACGCACGCAGATACCACTCAAGGACGCGGCGCAGGGCTGCGTCTTGCTCGGCCGCCGGCTCCTCGTGGCGGGCCTGGTCGGCCGCGTAGGCACGCATCAAGTCGTGGAACTGATATCGGCTCGACCCCATGTCTTCCAAGAGGTGCGCCCCGACCAGCGTGTCCAGGAGGCGGCGGGCGTGACGTCGGGTGGTCCCGATCAGCGCTGTCGCAGCGTCGAGGCCGAAATCAGCACCAGGATGCAACCCCAGCAGGCGGAATGACCGAGCGGCAGCCGGTGGGAGAGCCCGGTACGACCACGCGAACACGGCGCGAACCGCGTCGGCGTCGTCGTCGTCCTCAGTGGACAAGGCCTCCCACAGTGAGGACTCGTCGCGCAGATCCTGGATCAGATCGGCCAGCGGCATCGCCGGTCGACCGGCGGCCCGCTCCGCGGCGACGCGCAGCGCCAACGGCAACCGAGCGCAGAGCCGGGCCAGCTCCGCCAGGTCTCCGGGGTTGTCCGTAGTCCGATAGCCAACAGTGACCGCACGCAACAAGGCGACGGACTCTGTGTCGGAGAGCAACTCCAGGGCAACCCGGCGCGCACCCTCGCGTGCCACTAGGCCTGGAAGGCGGCTGCGGCTGGTGATCAAGGCACGGCAGCCGGACGTACCTGGCAACAGGGGCCGGACCTGGCCGACGGTCGCGGCGTTGTCCAGAACGATCAGCATTCGCTTGTCGGCGACCAGCGAGCGGTACAGCCCGGCCTTGGCGTCGACGTCGGCTGAAATCCGGCTCGCCGGCACATCCAACGCCCGCAGGAAATGGCCGAGTGCGTCGTCTGCGGTCAGCGGAGCGCCTGGATCGTAGCCGCGCAGGTTCACGTAGAGCTGGCCGTCGGGAAAGCGATGACTGGCACGATGCGCGCAGCGGATCGCCAAAGCTGTCTTGCCCACCCCCGCCGTGCCCGCGATCACCGCGACGGCGGCTGTGTCCACTTCTTCGTCGCTGGACAGCCAGCGGTCCAGCCTCTCCAGTTCGTTGTTCCGGTTGACGAAACCCCGCACGTCTATCGGCAGCTGCCGCGGCACCTGGGCGGCCCGGTGACTGGCCTGATGTAGATGCACCCCGCCGCAGACGTCTCGCGCCTGGACGAAATCTCGGGCTGATTCCGACCGATTGGACCAATTGTTCACGTCCGGCTCTGGTGTCTCCGACATTCGGCCCCCTCAGCCATGTCGCACATCCGGGTCGTCACACTACCCTGATCCTGCGTGCAGGCAACGAGATCAGAGCCAGAAGGCCCAGCTCGGCCGCGAACGCGTTCAACAGGCAGCTCGGCAGGCTGAGCAGTGCCACATGCCTCCGAAAGCTGATTTCGCAATTACTTGCGGTGTCCGACGCGTTTACGACAGCACTGCGAAGACATTGCGCCACCAGCGTGGCTCTTTCCCAGTCGTCGGGGACCCCGTGCGAGGCGTGCTCATGATCGGATCGGCATCCACGACTGCCCGACGTACCGCTGCCGGACGATCGCGGTTTGGCGTTCGAGGTCCTCGCCACCTACGCTTCTGGCGGCCCACAGCAGGTGAACCTTCACCGTCACCGCGTCAACGCGGCGTGCGACACCAGCTTGAACACGCGCGCCCGGGTAAGCACGCATCAGGGGTTGCTGGGCTCGGGCCAGCGAGTGTGGTTCGCTCGTCAGAGCGGCCAATGCGGTGGCGACGCCGTGGATCGAGGCTCTGATGTAGGTGACGGTGGCGTTGTCCCCGGAGTCGAAGTGTCCGGCGTAGGCGTGCGCGGTGCCGCAGCCGAAGCGTCGTTCGACCCAGGTGAGGGTGGTGTGGCGGAGCCAGTGAGTGGAGATGTTCTGGTTGCGCACGAACGACAGGCGTTTCCAGAGGTGGTCGTAGCGGCGTTTGGTGATGGGCTCGCCGCTGCGGCAGCGCAGGAGCTGTCCGTAAGGATGAGTGGAGCCACGGTCGGCGGCGTGGTCGAGAAGCAGCCGGATCAGCGTCGGGGAGACCGGCTGGTGCCTTCTTTCTCGCGCAGATAGACGAGACACTCCGCCGGGTCGAGGTCTCGGCGGCGGAGACTGAGCGTGCCGGCGCGGCGGCACGCGGTCTCGGTATGCAGCCGGAGCAGGAGAGTCTTGAGATCGGGATCGTCGCCAGTCTCGGCGGCCGCAGTGTTGATCTCGGTCAGATCTTCGGAGGTCAGTGCACGTCGCGGCGAGGGCAAGCGCCGGGGTTTCGTGACCTGGAGCGCGGGGTTCTGGAGTTCAGTGATGAGCCCGTCGCCGACGGCGTGCACGTAGAGACAGCGGAGCGCGGCGATGAGGTTTTCCACCGCGTAACGCCCGCTGCGGGAGTTGCGGCGCACCAGCGCATTGGCGCGGGATTGTTCGGCGAGCGCCTTGATCTCCGACGGCGTAGGTTCGTCGATCCGCCGAACGCCCCACGCTGCCTCGACCTTGGCCCAATAGCTTCCGTGCGCGCGTGCGGCGGAGGGAGTGGCCGAGCGGGCGACGACCGGGATGTAGGCGGAGAACGTCGGCACCTCGGCCGCCGGTGCCGGTTGGTCGAGCAGGTCGGCCGGAGTGAGGCCCATTTTCGAGATCAGGAGCTGGGCGGCGTCGATTTCGGCTTGGCTAGTGGTCATCGCCGGTACCTCCGATCAAGGAGGCGTGCCGCGCGAGGACGATCTTGTCCAGGGCGGCCATGGGGTGGATGACCAGGGGTTCTCGCGGCTGTCGGCAACGAGGAGGGCTTGGTCGCCGGTGCGCAGGCGGCAGGGGCGTCGCAGCAGCAGCGGGAGGACGACTTTGCGTTTCAGATCGAGGACGAACAGGCCGTGCCGGTCGGGGCGGAGCACGACGGAGGTTTCGACGACGGTGGCGGCGAGCCGGACCGAGGTCCGCCACCGGAGCCGGGCAAGGACCGTGGTCACGGACAGCCATCCGGAGGCGTCGAGGCGGGACAGCGCGTACGCCAACTCCGTCTGCCGAGCGGGAGACGGGAGAGTGGGCAGGGGAGCCGTCCGGCATCCGGTGCCAAGGAGGAGAGAGGCCCGACAGGCCAGGTTCGGGGGGTGAGCGGCGGGGCGACGGAGGCCATGCTGACCACCGCCCGGACGTCCTGAGCAGGGTGTTCAATGAGGAAAGCCGACCACCCTCATACTGGGTGATCGGCTGCTGCGAGACTTGGGTAAATCTCACCAGTTGTGGTGTCCGAGGGGGGACTTGAACCCCCACGTCCGTTAAGGACACTAGCACCTCAAGCTAGCGCGTCTGCCATTCCGCCACTCGGACTTGCTGATGAAGAGAGTATACGACGGTCGGACCCCCATTTTCAGGGGGGTCCGAAACATCAGCAAGACCTCGCATGATATTCTCATATGTTATCGACATTTGGATTCAACTCTGCATATCCGCAGGTCCTCGAGATCTGGTACGCAGCCAAACTCTGCCAAGCCCCTCCAGAAGACCACGAGAACTCCTGCCTTACCGGGCATCTTCTGGCCAGCAGATCATTCGGAGGAACCTTCGTTGCTGACGCCTCCCGCCCCGCTCGACCGAGCAACATTCCAGACGTTGGCTGCCCACTGCGAGCATGCACAGCACCTTCGAAAACTCAGCTTCCAAGCGAGCTGCTCCCGGCACGTCCCGGAGGCGTACGGGCGTGAAGTCTCTCCCCACCCGGCGCGACCAGCAAGGCATCGCATCGGGAGCCCAGACCGCCTGACCAGGCCTGAAGGACGTAGGTATCCGACGCGCCGCGGCACACCCGCCATACGCGCCGAGAAAAGTGCAATGACGCGCTAATCTCGGCGCTGAGGCGGAGCGCGGAGGAATAGGTGTCGGAGGATTGGGCGGCGGTCGCGAAGGCGATCGACATGCGCGTGCACGAACTCGGCTGGCGGCAGCGAGAGCTTGCCGAGAGGTCGCACGTGTCTCAAGCGATCGTGCGCGAGCTGCAGCACCACACAGTCGAGCGCCGACGGAGCGCGCGCACGCTCGAAGCACTGTCCATCACGCTCGGCTGGCACCCGCAGCATCTGCAGGCCGTGCTGCAGAACCGCACGCCGCCGCACCCCGACGAGCCAGCCGACGATGGGGGCGAACTCTCGACTCGTCTCGACGCGCTCGAACAGCGCCTGGACGAGATCTTCGACCGGCTGGACGACGTTCAGACCAGTCTGGCGACCGTCGTCGACCACGTGCAGAAGAAGCGCTGACGGCTTGCGCGCTGGGCTGATGAACTAGGTGATTTCCATACCCCGAATTTAAGGCCGAAACGGCGACCGTTCCCATGCACCAGCAGTGCATAAGCAGTGCACGACTAATGCAGCTTCGAATTCGGAATGCGCGCGCCGATGAATCCGGCCGACGAATGGACTGGCCGCACCGCATCAGCACTGCAAGCCGCTCTCCGAATGAGCAACGAGGGTTTCGCCGCGCACCTCGGCATCGGCGTCCGCACGGTCGCGTCGTGGCACCAGAAGCCGGACCTGCGCCCACGGTCGGAGATGCAACAGGTGCTCGACCGCGCATACGAACAAGTCGGTAACGCCGAGCGCGCCCGCTTCGCCGAGCTGACCGGCACCGGCCCGGCTCCGGCAAAAGCGTCATCGCGCTCGAACTGCTGGGAGAGCTTTACCGCAACGGGCACAGTGCGATCGACGCAACCGGGTCCAAGTCCTTCACCACCACCCTGCGCAAAACTGCGGGCAAGGGCACCACACGGGTCCAGAAACTGTTCCAGTACTTCAACAGTTTCGCCCAAGCCAGCCGCAACGGGCTCGACGTCCTCATCTGCGACGAGGCCCACCGCATCCGCGAAACCTCCAACAACCGCTACACCCCAGCCGCGAAACGCAGCGCCAAGCCACAGGTCGAAGAACTCATCGACGCCGCCCGCATGCTCGTCTTCCTCCACGACGAACACCAAGTCGTCCGCCCCGGAGAACTCGGCTCCTACGCCGAAATCGCCGCCAAAGCGAACGAAAAAGGCTTTACCGTCCGTCTGATCGACCTCAACGGCCAATTGCGCTGCGGCGGCAGCCGCGCCTACGAACAATGGGTCCTGAACCTGCTGGGCCTGAGCGACAGTGCCGCAGCCTCCTGGCAAGGCAACGACCGCTTCGACGTCGAGGTCGCCGACAGCCCCGCCGACCTCGAAACGCGGCTCGCCGCGAAACTGGCCGACGGATACGGCGCACGCATGCCCGCCGGTTTCTGCTGGAAATGGAGCGACGCCGACCCCCACGACGGCCTGGCCGACGACGTCGTCATCGGCGACTGGCAACGCCCCTGGAACGTCAAGGGCGACCGCGGAATCAACGGCGCACCCCCCTCCCAGCTCTGGGCCACCGACCCCGCCGGATTCGGCCAGGTCGGCTGCATCTACACCGCCCAAGGCTTCGAATACGACTGGAACGGCGTCATCTTCGGCCCCGACCTCGTCTCGCGCACCGACCACTGGATCGCCGACCCCGCAGCCAGCAAAGACACCGTCGTCGCCCGCGCCGAACCCGGCGAGTTCGACCAGCTGATCAAGCACACCTACAAGGTCCTGCTCACCCACGGCATGCGCGGCACCATCCGGTACTCCGCTGACCCCGAAACCCAGGCCAAGTTCCGCGAGTTGGTCCACGCCTGAGTCTCCGATGACCCTCGCGAACCCGACACGCGCAGGTCATCGGCAGCCACCAACCCGGCATGCGCAGCCATAAGGAAGCCCATGTGGGCTTGGTTCGTCGGCGGCTACGCGGTGCTCATCGCAGTGCTCATCGCGTATTCGGCACATGTCGCCATCTCATGTCACAACAAACAACGACGAGCGGACGCGTTCAAGGTTCTCAAGCTCCTCTGGGTTCCGATGGGCAGCGGCGGCCTCGTGGCCCTTGCACTCCGCCTGCACGGAGCGGGAGTTCTTCCTTGACCGGCGTACATACCCGCTCACCAGGCTCAAGAATCGGCCAGCTCCGAAATCTGGCTTCGCATACCGGAACCCACTGCCGAAAAGTACGAGCTGCCGGTTCAGGTGACGTAATCCTTCGGCCACACGCCTGTGGTCACGTCATCCCGGCGCTGGCACGCAGGAGACGAAGGCCAGGCTAAACGGGTGATTCTGTCTGCGTTCAGGGCGTGACCGGTTATCGTGATCTTTCGTGCCAGAAAATGACACACACCGCGGGTTTCGTGCTCTTGTCCCCGACCGCACCTGGTCAACGCTGCGCGACCTCGGGCTTCCCAGGACGTTCAGCAAGGGCGAGCCCATCTTCGTACGCGGTGCACCCGCGACCTCGGTTCTCATGCTCACGTCCGGGCGGGTCGAAGTAGGGTGCCACACCGAGGAGGGCGACTATCGCCTCATCGCCCTGCGCGGTGCCGGTGATGTAATCGGAGAAGTGGCCTCCGAGATCGGAGGGATCCGCACGGCGGACGTCTTCGCATTGGAACCTTGTGCGGCTTTCTCGGTTCCGTCCGGAACCTTTGAGCGAGTGCTCGTGGGCGACGGCGTCCACCGGGAAGTTGGGAGGTACGTCGCAGCCAAGCTGCAGCGGGCGGGTCATGACTCGGTGGACATGTTGAGCCTGCCTCCGTTGCGACGAATCGCGAAGCTGATGGTCCAGCTGGCCGAACTGGCCGACCCGGACCACGACCCCCGTCGGATTCCGCTGTCGCAGACGAGGCTCGGACAAGTCCTCGGGATGTCCCGCAGCCTCGTGGCCGACCTAGTTGGCCAGCTTCGCGAGGAGGGCGTTCTCAGCGTGGATCGCACGCTGACTGTCGCGCGGTTCGACAGGCTCCGTCGACACGCATATCCCACTCGGGTGTGACTCAGCTCACTTTTCATCGTCTTCTAGTGGACATCGCCGAGCGAGCCCTCAGGCCACAGTGCTCTCCATGACCGCAAACACTGACTCGCCAGCCCATGAACTGCCTCCCTACCACGCGGTGCTCTCGGTGGATGTCAAGAACTTCAGCGGCGTCACCCCCGCCGACCACCGGGCGCTGACCGAACTGATTCCGACCATCCTCGAGCGTGCGTTTGAACGCGCGGGCCAGACCACGGTCTGGGAAGACCGCCGGTTCCCAGCCGGTCGTGGCGACGGATTCGTCGTCGGCTTCCCCCCGGAGAGCCTGCCGATCGTCGTGGGGCCGTTTCTCGACGCGCTGCAAGACGAACTGGCCTATCACCACCGCATGCGCCTCGGACGGAACAGCGAGCCGACGCGCCTGCGAGCGAGCATCGCGGTCGGTCCCCTCTCCGATTCCGGGGATGCTCGCCTCGGGGACGGCTCGGGCGCGGCCATGGTCGAAACGCACCGGCTCCTGGACTGCGGACCGGTTCGCGACCTGCTCGAGAGTTCCGACCCCGAAGTAACTTTCGTCGCCGCAGTACTCTCCGCTCGCGTCTACGAGGACGTCGTGCTCTCCGGCTACGCCGCGAAAGCGCCGGGCGAGTTCGTCCGTGTGCCGGTCTCCGTCAAGAGCTATGTGGGCGACGCTTACCTCCACGTGCCGAAACCGTCAGGCGAATTGCTGTCCCGAGGAATCACCACACCTGACGATCCGGTTCACGACAACCCGGCTCCGCCGGAAGAAGCCCCCGAAGCCGAAGGCTCCGTTGCCAACATGATCACCCGCACCGTACGCGGAAATGCGATCCAAATGCGGGATCGGTACCAATGGACCGACAAGTCCCGGCACTCGCACCAGAACGCCGTCGGCGACGGAAACGTCATCACCGGCGGCAGCGTACGCGGCGGTGTCCGGCAGAACGTCCGCAAAAACGGAGAGGCGGACTCATGACCACGACGGACAGCCTGGCAGTCGAGGGAGACGGCAACCTAGTCGTACGCGGCAGCATCGGCGGCGACGCTTCAGTCAACGTTCAGAAACAAACGATTCATCTCCTCGGCGACGGCACCGGGTACCGAGACCTGATCATTCGCGACGAGATCGATCCTCACCACGTCGCCTGGCTCAAAGACCGCTTCGCCGAGCCAGACAGGTTCGATGAGATCGTGGGCTCGTTGCGAGACAACAAGGTTCTCTTCCTCCACGGCCGTCCGCACAGCGGCCGGTGGACGACTGGCATCTGTGCTCTCAAAGCCGTGGCCGGCGCTGAAACGCCGACGATCAACGTCATCGACTTCGACGAAGGAACTCAGCTCGAGTTGCGCCGCGTCGCGCCGGAAGCGCACGTCCTGCTAGACCTGACCAAGGTCGACAACGAAGTGCTCGACAACGCTGAAGACGAGATCAGGAGCTTCCTCGGCACCATCGCGACCGAGAAAGCCCATCTCGTCGTCCTTCTGCCCGAACCATTGCCGCTCGGACTGCAGCCGGTCTATCAGGGGCGGACCGAATTGCTGGCAGAGCCGACCGCCCAAGACGTGCTGCGCGCCCACTTGCGCACTACCGATGTCCCGACAGAGGAGGTGCTGTCCAAACAGGAAGTCACCGAGACGCTGGCATCAGCCCATCCCGCCGATGCTGCCCGGCTGGCCGACCTCATCACGTACGAGCACCGCGTCGCGGAAAAAGGACCCACGGTCGACGCCGTGGTCGGCCAGGCGGTGCTCGCCTACGGCAATTGGTCGGTCGAGCTGATCTCCCTCTACGACAAAGAGGAGGACCGGAACCGGCGCAGCTTGATGCTCACCGTCGCCATGCTCGGCGGCTGCTCGACTGAAACCCAATACTGGGCGGAACGCGAACTGATCACCACCGCCGGCTACGCGCCTCCCACCGGGAATCTCTTGGAGGGCCGAGGCTTCGCCGGGCGGCTGACTGAACTCAAAGGCATCCGAGCCGACGACGACCGCGCGCGATTCGAACGCCTCGACTACGACCGTTCAGTCCTCCGGCACGTATGGCGCGGATATCCCGAACTCCGCGAAAAGCTGGTGAGCTGGGTGACCAAGCTCGGCCTTGGGCAACGGCCGCGGCTGGACGACGACGCCGCGGCTGGCATGGTGAACCGCTTCCTCGAGCTGTGTGCGTCGCAGGATGCTGCCAATTACATCACCCAGGTGGCGGAAAGCTGGGCCAATTCCGGAAAGCCAGCGCACGCCCGCATGGCCGCCACCCTGGCCACGGCGGGTGCGCTTGACAAGCGCAGTGCCGCGGCAGTGCAACGCCAGCTGAATCGGTGGGCCGGCAAAACCGATCTTCCTCCCGCGCTTGCCGGCCTTGTGTTGGCAGTGTGCCGGTCCGAGTTCGGGCGCAGGTATACGGACAAGGCACTGACCCGGCTGGGCAATCTCGCCATGCACCAGAGCCGGCGGATCAGCGACGACGTTCTCGCGGCCGTGCTCGATCTCGTCCGCCGTAACGGCGCGTTCCCACAGGCGTTGGCCAAACTCGACGAGTGGTTGCGCAGCGGAAAGGAACGACAGCGAGCCGTCGCGGTACGGATCCTGTGCGAGCTGCTCGCCACCGATGCCAACGAGTTCGTCGGGGCGCATCAGCCCGCACTGGTCCGGGTTTGGCGCGCTTTGCTGGCCTTGGAGGACTCCGCCCTCGTCCAAGAGGCGATCGGGTCCTGGCTGGACTTGGCGACCGGTTCGGACCAGCAAGCCTGCCTGCTCGGCGTCCTGGGCGAAGCCTCGGCGACCTCCGACGCGCCGGTCCTGCGGATCGGCACCGTGCGCATGGCTGCCGACGCGTGGCTCGGGTTCGTCCCTCGCTACTGGGAGAACCACGACCGCACGGACGCCCGTCTCGCGGTACACCAGGCATTGGCAGAGGAGCTGTTGCCCAGGCACCCGTTCACCTCACAGCCCATGCGGGACGGGGATTCCTGAGAATGCGAAGGCAGCGCCGTACAGCGCCGGTCGGGTCCGCACCTGACGACCCCGACCGGCACGCCGCGTTCACGGGCACGATTCCCAGCAAGCTGACCGGCTTCGACTTCGAGGTGTGCTGCACGGTGGCCTGGAACGGATCGCCCGCCTGGAGCGGCGAAGCCTGCGACAAAGTCGCGAGCCGTGCCACCAGCCTGTTGCGCGGCTACTCCCCTGTCCACGCTGACCTTGCCGGAACCCGGCTGGCGGCAGACCTCGCCGCAGGCATCCCGCTTTTCGACAATCCCCCAGCCCGCGTGTGCGCGCGGAATGTCGTCGTCACCGTCGACCCGGATCAACTCGAACTGGCGCAGCAACGCGCGCTACACCTTCGGGAGCGAGAAGTCGCTGCTGCGAAGCACGAGGTCGAACGCGCAGAACTTGAGTACCTGAAGGAAACCGTCTTCAAGGACACAGCATCGGCAGCGCTTTGGTGGCTGCATCGCAACGACTACGACGTCGCCAAGCTGAGCACGGTAGTCCAGAATCTGAACGACACGGTAAAAATCGTCACTGGCGGAGACGATCCAGGGCCGGCGGACTTGCTGATCACCGCTCTCGACGCTCTGGCACCGGATCTCGACCAACGCGAGCGGTACGAAATCCACCACCAGCTAGTACGTAGCCTGTCCTCCATGCACAGGAATGAACAAGCGAACTCCTTGCTTTACCGAATCAGAGATGACACCACCGAGAGCCTGCCAGCTCACTGACAGGGAGAGCTGCGTGCGAATCCGCATACATCTCCCTCAGCGAAACACCGCTGGCAAGCCCCACCGGAAAATACAGTCGGATATATTGGCACCCTTGCCGCCGCGAGGAGGATAAAGCGATGATCGAAGTCGCCGAACTGGTCGTGACCGCGCTGACCGCAGGTGCCGCAGTCGGCGCAAAAGACACCGCGAGCGTCGCGATCAAGGACGCTTACGCAGGCTTGAAGGCACTAACTGTCAAGGCACTACGCGGCTCACGGAACGTGGAGACGTCAGCTGCGGCGCTTGACGCACCGGAAGACCACCGTGCGGAGTTGGTGGCGGCGCTGAGCGCCGCGGATGCCGGACATGGTCTCGAGTTGGCCCGTGCGGCGCGAGAGCTGCTGCGACTGGTCGGCCCGCCCACCGCGGGGACGGGCAAGTACGTTGTCAATGTGCACGACAACAAGGGCGTTCAGATCGGCGACGGCAACACCATGACAATCACCTTTCGCGACTGACAGGATCGTCAGCAAGCGCCGCCCTCGGCCCGGCGAGTCAGGCTTGCGCCACTGAAACACCTGCCCCGCACAAGAACATCAAAAGCTGTCTCTCGACAAGGTCATGCGACTGCGGCCCGTGCAGGCGGCCGTCGGCGTGCGGGTGCAAGCCGACCAGGCTAATCTGGCGCGGCTCTCCAGGCCAGGAATCGACGTCTACGTCCTCCGGAACCGGAATCTCCTCATACTCTTCGGCCATCTCGACGAGCAACTCGAATTCCTGCTTGCCATCGCGCAGCCGTACTTGGCGGGTGACCGGATCATAATCCACAAGCAGGCAAGTCCGCTTGTGGCGCACTAGAATCTCCTCCATTCCGCCTTCCCACTCCGACCGCCCCAGATCCTCCCAACCCATGCGAGATAGAAAGTTCCGCGCACAGTCGAGAACAGTCTCGGCCTCGTCGACGAACACGCTGCCGGTGCCGTAGAGCCGCCGGTAGTCGTCCCACACCCGACCGGAATCGCCGATCGCGAGATCGGCGGTTTGGCCGGCCGTGACGACGGGGAGCAAGTCACCGTCCAGTTCCATCGACGCTGGTTCTCCACAGCCCCCTCGGTGACACCAGTACTCGCCGGGACACGCGAAGCCGAGCCGATGCACAATGCCGATTGCGTCGTCGGAGGCGGACGACCGCGTGATGCACAGCAAGTAACTGTGCAGGGGCAGCGGTGCCCCGCTCAGGCCCTCAACGCCGTTGAAGCCACCGCCGTAGACGTACACCAGCAGACCGCTCTCCCCCAGTGTCGCCCACCCGGCCACGGCCGCCTGAGCAGTCGCCAAGAACGGACCCATGTCGCCGGAATCCCATCCATCCAGCCGCCATCTCCTGCTGTACCGCCAATCGCCCGCGGCAGCCAAGGCCTCTGCGGCAAGTTCCATCCCGTCTGGCGAGTTGTCCTCTATCGCGACGCCCCCGATCGTCGCTACCGTCGCGAGCAGCTCGGCCGCCACACCGGGATCTTCCGACGCGCGCCGACGGTGCTGAGGGTCGCGGGGCCACCAGCACAAGTCTTCCGGAACCAACGCCTCGTTCGCCAAGTCGTCGATCAGCACGTCGCCGCTTGGCGCTTCGCCGCCGCCCACGCCAAGCAAGGAGTGCAGAACGAGTTCCAATTCGCCCACGCCGCCCGGCATCCTCTCGCACTCAGGGCGTCCCTCGTAACAGTCGAGCACCTCGACAGCGACCTCATCGAGTTCCGGGAAGCTCGTCACCACGTCAGTTCGCAGAGCCCAGTCGTCCTCCTCCGTCGAACTGGCGGCCGGTGCCGGCACCGCTGCCGACCCGTCCGGATGGACCCTGGGCACCCACGCCGGCCGGTTCTCCTGCCGTCGCTTGACCCCGTCCAGATGCGACAACAACTCGCTCTTCGACGGCCGAGATCGGGAAAACACGACCTCCGCCGGCCGCACCAGCTCCTCCAGCTCGCTTCTGGTCAGCCGTTCAGGCTCCTGCGGAATGTCGATGAACACCTCAGGTTTGACCAACGGCTTGATCAGCGCTTCGACCGCGGCAGAGAAGCGAACCCTGAAATCGCCTCGAGTCGCATCAAAGGCAGCTTTCGCCGCATTGACGTCCGCCTCGGCACCGATCAGCGCCTCCAACGCCGCCAACCAAGCCTCGTTTTCGGCCACCGGACCGGATACGACGGCCAAGATCTGCTTGTCCACGAAGTTGACCGTGTTGTGGTCGCCGATAAGCACGCCCTTGTTGCCGCGGACGTCGAAGTACAACGGCCCGCGGGACTCGGCAGGTGGCTCGACCATGGCTGATCGGCTAGCCGTTCGCGCTGATAACGAACGACACAGCGATCGCAGTCTCAGGGGCGACGATCAGCGACTTCATTGGCCAACCGCACGGAGGTCGGCCATCGTCCGCTCGCTCGATCGTCTCGGCCGCAGTTGAACCGCCAGCACACCTCTGCACGCCGCAAGTATAAAGACCGCGTCCCCGCGATCAGTCAGCACTGACTTCGCTTCAGAGCCCCGCCGCTCCATCCGACGGTTCCAGCAACGGCCATCCCACACACCAGAACCGAAGGTTGAGTGCGACGGCCGCGCCAGGCCGCTCTGAGAAGGCCTACGCGGTCAGGGTCAGCCAGGCCGGTCCACCGGTTGATCGGCTCGATACGCGGCAACGGCGGCCCGCGGAACCTGCGGACCGCAACGACGGCGCTCGGCGCACGAAGGCGGCTCGACCCGCGTCCGGCTGGCTGAGTCCGGGCAAGAGCGTGGCAGTTCGTAACGTTCCGAGGGAATAGTCCGATCTGCTCGTGACTGATCAAAACTTCACGAGCAGGAGGGCCTAGTGGGCTTGTTCAGGCGGCTGTTCAGCCGGCGGAGTACAAGCCGTCCCGTTCCGACGGCGCACGCGACCCCGTTCAGCCCTCAGGCACCGCGCCACCGGTCGAGCCCGGCTGTGCCGCGGTCTCCACTCAAGCTGTTCACGCCCGGATATCTCTCGCGGCACCCGCACGGTGCCTCGCCGGAACACCTGACCTTCGCCGCGCTCGACCTGGAAACCACCGGTCTCGATCCGCTCCGCCAACGGATCTGCGAGATCGGCGTCGTTCGGTTCCGTGCTGACGGCACCGTGCTCGACGAGTACTCAACGCTCGTCCATCCTCGACGCGGCATCACCCACGATGCGGCCGAATGCAACAACCTCACGCTCGCCGAGCTCGACGGAGCCCCCGTCTTCGGCGAGGTCTATCCGGACTTGCTGCGGATGCTGCAGGGCACTGTTGTCGTGGCGCACAACCTCGTGTTCGAGGACAAGTTCTTGGCCGCCGAGATCGGCCGGCTCGGCGCGGCCCCGCCTCAGTTGACAGGCGTGTGCAGCATGGTCGCTTGCAGAGCACAACTCGACGGCCCTAGCTACAAGCTCCAGTCGCTGTACCGGACTGTCGCAGGCAGATGGATCGATGGCGCACACACAGCGCTCGGCGACGCCCGCGCGCTGGCCGCTCTGGTTCCGTGGCTGGCAGGCAACTGCCCCGGCGGCCTGCGCTACCGCGGCCCGGATCCTGTGCCCGCACCGCCGCGTTCGGACCGGCCGGCCCGGATCTTTCCGCGTGCGGAACGGCTCCACCGCACCGAGTTCGGCTACCTCGGCGCACTCGCCCAGCGATTTCCCCGCACCGCCGAGGATCACCCGGTCGGCGAAGAAGCAGCCGCAAACTACGCCGACGCGCTCGACGATGTCCTGCGCGATCACCAAATCACCGGGGACGAAGCCTGGCGGCTTGAACATCTAGCCCGGCATGCGGGTCTGTCTCAGCAGGCGCTTACCATCGCGCACCGCGCTGCCTGGGACCGCGCCGTCCGTGAACTGCCGCTCGACGACCCCGCACTGCTGACCGTCGCCCAACGTCGAAAGCTCCGCAGCCTCGCACACGACATCGGCCATCCGGAACTCGCGGAATGTCTCGAGATTCCACCTGAAGACGACGTGCCGCGCCACCTGCGGAGCTGGCGGGTCGGTCTCGACGGCCCGGACGGCACGACCTCGGATCTACGCACCCTCGTAGAGAGCAATAGCGGCTCGATCGCCAAACGTCTCACCAAGACAGTCCGTTTCATCGCGGCACACGACCCTTCCGCGGCCACGCCCCAGCTCCTCAAGGCTCACGAACTGGGGATCCCCGTAGTCACCATTGACGACGGGACCAAGCGGGTCGCCGACGCCATCTCAGCGGCAGCAGCCGAGGCTGCTCGACTTCAGCACGAACAAGCGCAATGGGCTCAGCGTCGAGCACAGCTCGAAGCCGCCGACGAAGCCTACTTCCGCCACCGATGGCGGCCGCAGGAGACGCCTCCGGTCTGGACTTAACGCCTCGCAACCCCACCCGTTCGAGAGCCAGACCCAACCGGCACGTGGCATGCGCTCTCTGCCATCGCAGCCCACCCCGCTAACCACTAGCTTCTGCTCGGCGAATTCGGGGGTCGCCGAGATGTTCGGCTCCGACGGCCGAGGCCCCCGGGAGGAGCAGCCCCAGGGGTTCTTGACGGCTCGCCACCGGCCCTCGGTGAACCCAGGGCGACCGTGTCACGGTTCAAGCAGTTGCAGCAGTCAAACGAGTGGCGCATAAACGCAATCCGCCGCCTTAGCCAGAAACGCCCAGAATTGTCACGTTTGAGAGGCGGCGTGTTGTCAGGCCACCACGACTTTGATGTGGATGCCGAGCGTCTGGAGGTAGAAGGCGAGGCGATGCTGCCGCAGCGGGTACTGCTGCCGAGGTGCGCGGCCCGCAGGTTCGTGCGGGCCGCCTTTCATCTGTCCGCTGGCTGCTCGGTGAGATCCCAGACTTTCCAGGTGTCATCGTCGAGGCCCCATCGTTGGAATTCGATCTCGACCCGTCGGCCGGGGCGTAGTGGATAGCGCCCTGACTCGCCGAAGTCGGGATCAGCAAGAACCCCGGTGATCTGGTCACCGTCAGCGAGGCGGAATTCAGCTCTCAGCTCCTTGCCGTCTTCGGTGAGGGTTGCGGGAGTGAGGGCGACTGCGGCGAGCGTGAAGTCGATCGTGCCGACGCACCGACCGCAGCAGCATGATACCTCTTCGATTCGGATCCCGGTGCCTTCGGCGACGTGGCGTGCCACGGTGAACGGGATTCCGCGAAAGTATTCCCTGCCGGACGTATGATGGCCGAGCGTTTCGAGCTGTCGGAGCAGGCGATCTTCGGCGGCGACGGCGTTCTGTACGGGCGTGGACCACTGGTTAGTGATGGTCAGACCGAACCGAGATGCATCGCGCGCGTGGTCCGCGTGGCGGGCAGCGGCATCGGAGGTGCGGCCTACTTTGATCACGCCGTTGTCGAACTGGATCACGTACAAGTGACCCGGTGCAGAATCCAAGGTGCGTTGCTTGGTGCGGTGTCGGGCTGCTCGCGCTGCTGAGGTGCTCACGGACGTCAACGCTAGCGGACCGGTCCGACAAAACTCGCGGGCAAGACCAAGGCGACGACGCGAGGAGCCGGGGCGCACGACGGTTCCGGGCGTATCAGACCGATGCCTCTAGTAATCCTCAACGCCGCGTTCGCGCCGTGCTCCTGTTCGGCTCGACTGACGTCGAGCCGAACGTCCGCGCATCGACATGACAGGACATCCGGATCCGGCGCGCAACAGGCAGCGTGAACCGAACAACCACGCCGTCCACGCCAGCCAATGGTCAATCTCTCGCTGGCACCGCCACCTGTGAGCCCAGGATCGAACAGCCGCCCAATCCAAGTGTTGAGTGCCTAGACCACGGTGCTCTCACGCAGATTTACCGCCTTGGGATGGTCAGCCAACATCGCCGAACTTTGTTGACCCAGTGGAATTTATGACCCTGCAAGAATGAGCAAGCCGCATCCAAACGCTTTTGCGGGACCCAGGCCGCTGATCAGCTTTTGGCGAATAACTTCAGAATCACTAACACGCAGTCTACCCTCGAAAGTTGCGGTAGATATTACTACTTTCGAATTACTGTCGAAAGATCGAAACTTCCGCACTTCCCGGCCAATAATACGGACATCTTTATTCGACCCCTCGCCTTCCTCCAGGCCGAGCACCTCTGGCTTTGAGCGAATCTCAGGCACCTCAAACCCCCAGGAACTAGCGCGTTCTAAAAACCAATTTAGCTGATCTGGCGCATCACGGCGAGCGACCCGAAAACTACGCGTCCACCCCTCTTCCAATTTTTTCCGCTGAGTCTCAGAGAGTACATCTGGCCTAACCTTTGCCTGCACTGGATTTACAGTGACACGAAACCGGAATTCACGATCGTTGCTCACACGAGAAAGCATTGAACTATAGTCTCGAACGACAAGCTGATTTTCTTCACCAAGGGGCCACCCAACCTGTTGAACGAAATGATCCCAGTCGGGCCTGGTTCGAGTTAGTACAAGCAATGCAGGTTGATGCAGCCTAGTGCTATCTAAACGCCAAAGCACACGCTCACTCCTTGGACTCGCAGCAACTCCAGGAAGCAGCATGCTGCGCATTATGTGAGGATTCTGCATAGCTTGCCGGGTTACGAGACGTGAGGGGTTGAGAAGAATCCTGGACAAAAACGACGGATGCAAGTCAAGTGAGCGACCGGGACGCGATGGATGCATTTTAGCAAGCCGCCTCAGTGGAGCAAATGCAATTCCCTCCTCTGCCGCAGCTCGAATCTTATAGGCAAGCGCTTCCTCGATACTAGGCGCCTTTGACCGGGCAAGAAGTTTTATATCGTCACCGTCAAGCAGGATGACATTCAATGACTTTCCAGAAGCAAGGGAACTCATTACGTCCGGCGAGTATCCGCTCATACTGATGAATATTCCTATTGTTCCAATAAGTTTTCCATCCAGTTTTCCCTTGAATTGATATACAGATGAAGCGGCTACAGACTTGCTAAGCCACTTAGCCTCAAATAGCACCGGGCGTCCACGAAACAGGAAAGATCCGTCGATCTCTTCCCCTTTTGGACGGAAGCTAGTTCGAGGACTCATTTCAGCTTCAGCGAACATGTCGTGTATGACCTGTTCGAACACGCGCCCACGCTGTTGCGGGTCTATATCCTCGCGCTGCCACTGCATCTCATCAAGTTGCGCAAACCGCGTGCGCCAGTTAAGGCCGTATACCTGAGGATCCACGCTCGCACTCCCGGTAAATCTCAACCTGGAGTGTGATCATACACACCTGTTCGCCAGAAGCTCCGTGCGCGGGTAACGCCGCCTTCAGACGAGGGCTGCAGGACCTGGCCACGCGCGGTGTGTCCTTGGCGGCGTCTGAACTAGCAAGCTCGCGCAAGTGGATGACATCTTGTGAATCTAACGTATGGAGATGCGTGTGGTTTCGGTCTCGGCGCCCTGCTGCCAAATCAAGATCACCGTCACCAGTCCACAATAGCGAGAACTGTCGTCCGGGACGAAAACCTGGAACAGGGCGAGCAGCCGTCCTGGCACCGCAAATCTGAGCGACTTCATCTACAGCAGAGAAGGCGGTCCGTGACGCACACGCTGCGACAGGCTGCAGCCTTGGCAAGAACGCCAGCAGCGTGAAGCCCGTCGCCGGGTCAATGCTGTCCGCTTCCGGCGCGCATGATGACCTCTTCGACGGTCAGCGGGCTGCGGGGATGATGGCTAAGGGAGAGGGGAACACGCAGTTTGCGTGGCGCAGCGCCTTCAGCAGCCAGATAAAATTCCCCGCTGCTCAGCCGGGAGACGTCCGGCACGTCACCGCCCTTGGACTTCGCCATAGCCCGGGCCGCCTCGACCTGGGTCGGGCTGTTGAGCAAGCCGTAGAGTTGGGTCGCCGCGTTGCCGGGGATGCGGTTGTGCAGGCCTTTGGGCGCCTGGGTGGCGAAGACCAGGCCCAGTCCGTACTTGCGGGCTTGCGAGGCAAGAGCCAAGGTGCTCTGCGTGCAGGCGGTAACCTGCCCTGAGGGCACCAACGTTTGCGCTTCGTCCATGACCAGCAAGCCCAGCAATGGGCTCTCGCTGGCCGGGTGCTTCTTGATCCACGCGAACAGTGCCATCTGCAACTGGTTGGCAAAGCTCTGGCGTGCTTGCTCGGAGGGCAGCCCGATCAAGCTGATGACGGAGACCCTGGCGCGCTTGCCCGGAACCGGGGTCAGCAACAGGCCGGGGTCAACCGGGGCGCCGGAACCGCCGAACAGCGGGTCGTTGACCATCGTGGCGGTGAGCGCTTGCGCCAATCCCGCGCCGATCTTGTCCGCGTCGGCCAAGTCGATGATCCCGTCCGGCAGGTTGGCAAGCGTGTCGACAAGTCCCTGCAACCGAATGCCGCCGCGCCGACCATAGTGTTCGACAGCGCGACGCAGGACAGCCTGTCCCAAGTGCGTCTTGACGGCCCGCCCGGTCAGCATCGCACGCGGGGCGAGCGCGGCGACAGCTGCCTCCACGGCTTCGGAAAACTCGTCCGGGTCCTCAAGAACGGATCCGAAGTCGGGCAAAGGCTGGAAGCTCAGCGGACGACCGGCTTCCCGGCGGGGTGTCCACACCACGACGTCGGTGTGTTCCAGGTATTCGGCGGCCTTGTCCGCGTCGCCCTCACCCCATTGCGCCGGCGGCTCCGGCCAAGCGTCCCCGAGCCGCGCCAGATCGTTGTTCGGATCCAGCACGATCGAGGAGACGCCTCTCAGCGCGCACTCTTCGACCAGCCGGCGGATCAGCACCGTCTTGCCCGAACCGGATCCGGCGAAGATCGTGAGGTGTTTACGCAGTGCTTCGAGTTCAAGCTGGGCCGGCTGCTCGGTTTCGTAGTCGTGTCCCACGACCAAGGCTGGTTTGTCTCCGTCTCGCAGAGGCTCTAGTACATCCGATCCGTTCCGGGACGACGCAGCAGGCACCGAATCGCCCGTTCCCGCGTGCGGCGGTTCGGGTCCCGGACCGGCCGGAAGCCACGACTCGACGTCCGCCAGTGCCTCTTGCAACACTGTGATGTCCTTTGTGGGGTGCCGCGCGACCAGCCACTGCTGCGTCCCGATCGGGTCCTCGTCCAGCAATCTGCGCAGCGCCGTGAGGATCCGCAGATCCTCGTGATCCAGTGGCAGCGTTCGCCCGCCCCGCTTCGCGACTGCCCTGAGCTCTTGCTCGGTCTTGGCACCCGACCAGGGATCGTTCCGGAGCAGGAAGAGCTTCCGCTTGGTCACCAAGCGGTCCAGACCGGCAGCGCTGTCGGCACGGCGCAGTCGGTGGAGCGCCGCATTCCCGTGGTGCCGGGCGCTGATCGCGCGGAAGCACCAGTGCACCTCGTCTTCGGTGTTTTCGTCGATATTCAAGCGCAACCGGGCATGGAGGCCCGGCTTCGCGCTGGGCAGCGGGTCAACGCTGAACGCCGTCCCTCGCTCTCCCTGCTCCAGAATCCAAGCGGTGAGGCCGGCTGCCAGCAGCTTCGGTACCGCCGTGTCCTCGGTGTCGGCTTCCAGCGGTGTCGCGACGTCGGCGGCATCCTTCAACGCTTCGAACCTTGCGTCGTATGTCGCCAGCGTTTCAGAGTCCACAGTGGATACCGGCGCCTCGCCGGACGGCAGAACCACGCCGCTCGACGGATTACCGAGCTTGGTGAGCTCCGCTGCGGAATCCGACAGCAGGCAGCCGCGAATGTGCGCGTCGATGGCGACGAGCAGTTGCCGAGGCGTGAACTCGCCCGCGTCTGCGAATGCTCCGGGCTGAACCGGCCACGTGGGGTACGGCGGTTCGAAGCCCAACTGGTCGAAATAGACGCCGAAGCGCCGGGCGATGATCTCCCGCGCGACTGCCCGGCTTTTGATGGTCTTCAGCTGCGGCGCCTCCCGGAACCGGTCGCTCACGGTAGCCGTCGCCTTCGCTTTGACCAGAGCCCAGGTGGCAGGAATGCAAGCCACCACGGTCAACGTCCGACGAGTGCGCTCGCGGAGCGACATCAATCCGCCCGCTACCCCTTCGACGATCATCGCATGATGCCAGACAGGCGCGTCCGCTTCGGCTTGGTGCGCTTCGTCGGCCCCCAGTTCCGACCGCGCCAGCAGAATGTCGATCTGGTCGACTGCCACAACCGTCGGGCCAGTCAGAGCGAGGAGCCGGGAAAGCTCCTGGACGATCTCCTCGGCGCTACGCGCGGCCCGGCGCATTCCCCACGCCGCGCGTTCACCGGGTACCCCCTCGTCGTCGCACGCGAAGTAACTGTCAGCGATCCCCCGATTGGCCGCATCGACCGACGCGCTGAGCGCCAGGGCACGTAGCGTCTCCTGGCTGGTGCGAACGACGTACCCGTCGACCGCGGCAAGCCCTTCGACAAACGTGTCCAGCGCTTCCTTCGTCAGCACGCTCTCGCCCGTGAAGGCGCGGCGGACAGCGCGGGGAGCGCCCACCCGCGCCGACAGCCGCCGCATCAGGAGTGCGAGCTGGGATTCGCTGCCGGGTACAGGGCGGGCCAGGCCGTCCAGCATCGAAGCCAGCACGCTGAACCAGAAGTCCCGCGCGCTGAGCAGGCTGACCAAGAAAAAGTACCCGCCGCGGGCGTGCACTTGCTGGCGCAGCCAGCCGAGCAGATGGGTTTTGCCCGAGCCGCGCGATCCTTCGAGTACCAAGCCGATCGGGCTGGCGCCGTCGCTGGCAACCGCTTCGCCGAGGCCGCCGAGCACCACTTGGACAACCCCTTCGTGCAGTCCGTCCACATGGAACGGCAGGGGCTGCCACACATCGTCCGGCCCCGCCGCCCAGTTGAACCTGAGGGCTGCCAGAGCGGCTCGCTCCGCGTCGTCCATCACACCCCGATCGCCAGCAGGTGCTTGTCCTGACCACCCAAGTGAATCGCCGCCGCACGATCGGCATCGGTAAGCGCCTTCTGGTTGTCCTCGGGGGCGAGATTGACATCCGGTGCCCGGGCCAACCGACGCAGCGCCCCGTCCGCCTCCGCCCTCGGCACGTCCTCGAAGAACGGTCGCAACCGGGCCAGCGCGACCCAAGCTCGCGGGCCGGTCGCGAGCGCCGCATAGGCATTGCGGAGGCGCAGTTCCAAGCTGGAGCGCGGCTCGGGAGGGGCGATATCCGTGCGTGAAAACATCTCGGCAAGGTTGTGATACTCGGTACGGGGCAATACACGGTCCCGCAGATTGAGGTGAACCGCCGCCAGTGCGCCGCCGATCGCTCGGGCCTTCGGGCTGCTGACGTCTAAGTCTTCGTGAACCCGCATCCAGCCCTTGTCATCCAACTCGTGCACGTACGTCGGGCCCGATCGCTCACTGTGAACAAGCTGGAGTCGGTTGAGCTTCTCCCGGCGCTGCTTAACAACATCGATTCGATACCGCGACTTGAGTTCGGTATTGAGCATCGGGCGAGCCTCCGCCATCAGAACAATCAGTATCGCGCTGTCGGACGGGGTCAGATTGTCTTCGGCCACGCTGTGCCTTTCGCCGATTGACGTTGCGGTCATCGATCCGCTCCATGCCCGCCAGGGGTTCCGTCCGCAAGGAAGCCGAACTGTCGAATACGGCGGATCTCGCCGCGGTCAGCCGACTGCTTGGCGGTGAGCAACGCTAGGTAGCGCTCCGCAGCGTCTTGAGTACCCGCGTTCACCTCTGCCAACAGGGCCTTCCGGTCACCGGCGTCGAACAGCATCACGCTCAGCTCCGCGGCAGCGCCCTGATCGCCCGCCGCGACCCGCACCCGGAGCCCTTCCGCATCGTGTTTCCTCTGCCCTGGATCGACTTCGCGAAGCCGCTCCAGGTACAGGCCGGCAACCCGGTCACCGGCCCTCGCGCGACGATCGAGCTCCTCCTCGCGGCCTAGACTCGCCAACAGTTCGGCGAACCGGTCCGTGGCGAACGCAGTGCGGTCCGCCAGTTCGCGCAGCTCCCCCAAGCAACCACGATCGGCCAGCAACACAGCCAAATCTTCGGCCGCGACCGCGTCGCCGTCCGCGACGCGCCGCCGCAGAGCGTCCGCCCGGCCGCCGTCCGCGAGCAGCTCCACCAGCAGCTCTTCCGCGCCGGGATCTACCGCCGCCTCCCGCCGAAACTGCTCGGCACGCGCTTGAATCCGGACGAGGTCGGCGCGGAGAATCCGCCGCTGCTGGTCAACCGGGTCAGCCGCCAGCCATCCGTCCGCCGTCGCGATCGCCTCTCCCCACCGGTCTTGGCGACGCAACAATGCGATCAGCTGCGCCGTCGCGGCCCGGTCGCCAAGCTGGTGCAGTCGGCGGAGCGCCTGCTCCGCGTGCTGGTAGCGCATTCGGGCGAGGGCGGTTCCGGCCAGCCGGCGCAGGTCATCCGCATCCCGCGCGTGCGCGACGACCGCCGCCCACAAGCTCTCCGGCGGGCACACGGCGCGGCGGACTTTGCCGATATGCTGAGTGAGGTAGTCGGCGACCACGTAGCCTGTCGCTCTGCCCGCTTGCTCATGAGCAACCAAACTGAGCGCCGAAACCAAACCGTGCAGCGGGGTGGTGGCATAGGCCAGCGCACGGTCCAGCCACATGTCAACCGGGGCCGCCCGCTGCGCAGGCGTGAGGTAGTCCGCCAGCGCGTCGGCTAGCAGCTCCGATGAGAGCGGGCACAGGACGCCGAGACGGCGCGCGTCCGCCGCAGCCGAGACGACGGCTTTGCCGTACGGATCGGGTGCCTGTTCCCACGAAATCACCAGGTCGGGTGCCGCGGCGAGCACTTGGGTGACCCCGGCGTCGGACACCGCGAGGGCGGCTTTGATCCTGCTGTCGGCATTCGCCACCTTGACAGCGCGCCGCCGTTCGTTTCCCGAGAAGGTATCCGGCACGGGAATCAAATCGGCAAAATCGATCAAACGCCCCTCCGCGCCCACGTCGCCGTCGTCTGCCGAAAACCGTTTGAATCTGAAGTAAGAATTCGTCCACAGGGTTCCGACAACGATCATCCCGGTCGCGCGGACCAACGTCACCACGTGTTCCCTCAACAAAGGCGGATCGGCGCCCAAATAGCGCTGGAGGTCGTCCAGCCACAGCACCGTACGCTCCGTCTGCGCCTCGAGCAGGTCGTGGATCTCCTGAGTTTTCGCCGGCTGCACCAGCCACCAGCCGGGTACCACGATACGTACCGCCTCGGCGAGCGAACGGGTCTTGCCCTGAGCAGATCCTCCGACCAACACTACGAAACAACCGTTGTCGACCCCCGCTGACAGCAAATCGCGAAGTTGGTCGTCGAAGTCCCGCGGTACGTACGCGGGTAGATCGTCGCGCACGCCGTCAGGGGAAATCGCCGGATGGACCCCCAGATCACGCAGCGACGCCTCATCGACGCGGCGCGCGTTGACGGGTCCTTGACCCACCAACGCGTTGATCCTCTGCCAAGCGTCGATGACCTCGCCGCGTTCCCTCGCGGGTACCCGCCACGCGGTGAGCAGGCTCTCCAGCAAGTCCTTCTTCACCGGCCGCTTGCCGCTCAACGCGTCGCTGACAGTACTGGTCGGCAGATCCCGCAGCCGACCGTCGGCCGAGGGGAGCCTCTTGCCGACCTTCTGGAGGTCCCCCAAGGACATGCCGCTCCGCTGGTGGACGCTCTTGAGGTACAGCGCGAAGTCGGACCACGCCTGAACCGCTGACAGTTTGGAAGGGCCGCCGGACGTCAGTGTGATCACCTTCCGGAGGAGCCACCGGACTTTCCCGGACAGCCTACGAAGAATCGGGCGATGAGCGCTACGTTCGCTGGGCCGATCACTCGTTCGCCTCATCCGGCTTCATCCGCGAGCGACCGGATCCATCGACTGGATATTCGCGATCTTGATGAGCTGAGTCCCGACACCACCGAATCACACGGCGAGGAGGGACTCACGATGCGAAATCAGAAGGAAATCCGGGAAACTTCGATCCGCTCGGCACGAAAACTCAATATCCGGGAATTACGAGCGTTGCTCGGACGATGCGGCATGAGCGTGAGCGACTACGACATCGAATACGTTGCCGCACTGCACGGTGCCGATGGCCAGCCCGCCTACGGTGCCAGCCCGCACGACGGATGCGGTCGTCCGCTCCCCGGCAATCGAGGCCGCCCGCTCATTCTGCTGTCCGATTTGGCACTCGCCGACCTTGAGACCGCGGTGGTGACCATCTATCACGAGATTGCCCACCACCGGTCCTACCGCTCGGTGGGCCACGCCGGTACCGAAGCGGCAGCCGAGAGGTACGGCTGGCGGATGTACAGCGAGTTCGTACGGCAATCGGCCTAAGCGAGCCCGTTCAGGACACCGATGACAGCGATGACGCCGCCCAGGCGTCAAGTGCACACCTCGCTGAAGCTGTCGCGCTACTTCGGACGAGCGCGACAGCCAGGCTTGCCGGGCCCGGCACTTCCATTTACACGATCGACCAAGACACCAACCGACCGCCATTACCGAGAGGCACTCACAGCGCGATCGTTAACAGATCCCTGACCAGCACTGACAGTTTAATGCCCTCCCTGCGTTCGCACCGAACGGGGTACGAGGAGTACACCACGCCGCATACCGCCAGCCAACGTCGGTGCACAGGATGGCCAACTGACCGCCTTGATCAAGCCAACCTGAGCCGCATCGCAACCACACCGCCCTGCCTTCCGGGCTCGGTGGCATCTCCCCGAAGGCCCTTAACTAGCGAGATCGAAGGGAGTCCCAACCACTGCGCCCCTGGGCTCAAGAAGCTTTCGACGCACACAACGGGAAATCCCGAAGACCTCGTTCCTGGACCGGCAGCCAGGACACGACGCTAACAGCCTGACCCGTGATCAACTCGGCAATCCAAGCGTGTGGATAGTGTGCAACTCGCCCCTCGGACACACACGTTAGACACACGGGGAGAGGCGGTCACAACGACCGCCTCTTTTTCATTGTCATAGCGGAGTTGCACGCCAAGGTCCTGGTAGACCCGCGTGATCCGCTCCGGGGTCCGCGAGTTCAACGCCCGGGCCACATCGTCCATCGAATCCGGCCGCGCGTACACCTCCGCCGCCTCGATCACGGTCGACTTAGGCAAGTGCTGCAACTCGGCGCGAGCCGCCTGCGCCGTGTTGATCGCCTCGACCACCGCGGCCGGATCCATGCTTGCCTCGATCGCCGCCTGATGTCGGCGCAACCGCGACTCCGCATCAGCCAACCGCTTCTCCGCAGACTCCCTACCGGTCGAGCGTGTCCCGCCCTGCGAAGCCACCTGCGCGGCGACCGTATCGTCCCGGTTCGCTGGGTCGAACACCTGACACAGCCAGCCGTTCACGACGTCTTCCCGCAGATTGACCGTCTTCGGATGGCTCTCCAACGCAGGCGATCCAGGTGTCAACGTCCGGGCCATGCACCGGTAGTACACCGTCTTCCGGATCGGCGCACCCTGCATCTTCCGACCGCAGATCTCGCAGCGAATCAGCCCCTCCAGCAGGTAGACGTTCTTCACCGCGGGACGGTCCCGCTCCAGCTTCGCAATCCCGCGCATCCCGCCAGCACCGCGCGACCGCCGCAGCAACCGCGTCTGAGCGAACGTCTCCACCGACACGATCTCCGGATCAGACTGCCGCCCCGACCAGACCACGGTGCCCGGATCCGACCGCCGGAACCGGACGACGTAACCGAACAGAGACCGCACGTCGTAGGATCTTGCGATCGGACGGACGGCGACGGAGGGATGCCTGCCATGACGGCGGACAGCGCACAGGACCCGCGCGCGGACGGCGCGGATCCGGGTGCCACCCGGACCGCGCGGGCCTACCGTGATCTTCGCGAGCTGATTCTTTCCGGGCAGTACGCGCCCGACGCGCGGTTGACCGAGTCCGAGCTGACCAGCCGGCTCGAGGTTTCGCGGGGCACTATCCGGTCGGTGCTGGCCCGGCTCGCGCAGGAGGGGTACGTCACGGCCGAGGCGAACCGCAGTGCGCGGACGCGGTCGTTTTCCGAGGACGAGGCGATCGAGATCCTCGAGACGCGCGAGATCCTGGAGGCGGCGCTCGCGGCGAAGGCGGCCGAGCGGGCCACGGACGAGGACATCGCCGCGATGACCGCGACCTGCGAGCGGATGTGGGCGGGCCGGGAATCCGACGGCCGGGACGAGTACTCCGCGCTCAACCGTTCCTTCCACGAGCAGGTGCGCGAGGCGGCACGGCAGTCGACGCTCACCCGGTTCGTCGACAGCCTGCTGTATCCGCTGGTGCTGCGGCAGTACCGCGACATGGACCGCTCGCGGCCGCGGGCGACAGTCGTCCACGAGCACGAAGCGATCCTCGCCGCCGTGGTCACGCATAATCCGGAGGCGGCGGCCGCGGCGATGCGTCATCACCTGTCCGCGGTCCGCCGCGCTCTCCAGTTGACGTTCTCCGGCGAGTAGGTCAGGACCAGAGCGCCACTGTCCACTCGGGATCCAGCACCACGCCGACGTCGTCGCCGGGGTGGATCCGCAGGTGCGCGTCGGCGTGGGCGCGGAATTCGACGTCTCCTACGGCGGCGACCACTTCGCGCCGGTCGCCGAGGTATTCGGTTGAGATGACGCGTGCTGGGAACCGGTTGGCCTCGTTGGTGTCCGGGGTCGCGGGGACGATCCGGACGTGCTCGGGGCGGATGCACACGTGCACGTCCCCGGTCCGCGCGGGCGGCGTCGCGAAGCGCGCACAGCGCAGGACTCCGAGGGCGGTTTTCACTTCGACCACCCGGTCTCCGGCACGCGGCGTGCTGGCGACGACTCCGGGGACGAGGTTCGCGCTGCCGACGAAATCGGCCACGAACCGCGAGGCGGGCGAGTCGTAGATTTCGTCGGGCGTGCCGATCTGCTCGACGCGGCCGCGGTTCATCACCACGATCGTGTCCGACATGGCGAGTGCTTCGCCCTGGTCGTGCGTGACGTAGATGGTCGTGACGCCGAACTTCTGCTGGAACGACCGCAGCTCGGCGCGCAGCTGGGCACGGAGTTTGGCGTCCAGATTGGACAGTGGCTCGTCCAGCAGCAGGACTTCCGGTTCGCACAGCAGGGCGCGCGCCAGTGCCAGGCGCTGTTGTTGCCCGCCGCTCAACTGGGTCGACCAGCGGTCCGCGTATTCGGACAGGCCCACCTGCTCGAGCATCGCCAGCACTCGGGTCCGCGCCTCGCCGCGCGAGCAGGTCTTGCGGCCGTAGCGGAGCGGGAAAGCCGCGTTGTCGAATACCTTCATGTGCGGCCAGATCCCGTAGGACTGCGGCACCATCGCGATCGGACGGTCCTCGGGCGCGACGTCGCGGCGGGCCGCCGAGGAGAAGACGGCCTTGCCGTTCATGGAGATTTCGCCGCGGTCGGCGCTTTCGAGGCCGGCGAGGCAGCGCAGGGTGGTGGTCTTGCCGCAGCCGCTCGGGCCGAGCATCGTGAAGAAACCGCCGCGGGGCACGGTGAAACCGACGTTGTCGACGGCGAGGCTCACCTCGTCGGACTGCTTCCGGGCGAACCGCTTTTCGAGGCCGGAGATCGCCACGGCGTGCTCGGTGTTCTGCATGGTCACGACACCTCAGATGTGTTGTTGGAAGCCGCGGCGGTTGACCCACCACACGGAACCGGCGGAAACGGCGAGCAGGAGCACGGCCAGCGCGCTGGCCTCGGGGTAGTTCGCGCTTTCGCCGATCATGTCCCACAGCAGCACGACGACAGTGCGGTTGTCCGAATTGGACAGCAGCAGCGCGATCGGCAGTTCTCCCAGCGCGTTCGCGAAAACCCAGAGCCAGGTGCGCGTCACCGACGGCGCGACGAGCGGGAGCACCACCCGGCGCAGCACGGTTCCGTGGCGTGCGCCGGAAACCCGGCCCACCTCTTCGAGCCCGCCGTCGAGCTGCAGCAGGGAGGTCTGCAGCATCCGCGACGCGCGCGGGATGTAGCGCGTGGTGAGCGCGATGACGATGATCCAGATCGTGCCGTAGACCGGGATCGGCAGGAACAGGTAGAGGAACAGCACCGCGACGCCGAGCACGACGCTCGGCACGGCGAACACGAGGAACGACAGGTCGAACAACGCCCTTCCGGCGCGGCCGCCCCGCGACGACGCCAGCGCGAGCCACAGGCCGAACGCGGCGGTGAGCGTCGCCGTGACGAGGCTGATGACCAGAGTGTTGACCACCGCATGGGTCAGGTTCGGGTCGGTGAAGATCGTCCCGTAGTTCGCGAGGCCGAGACTGCCGATGCTGTGCAGGCTGATCGGCTGCAGGAACGGCGTGAGGCTCGTCCACACGAGAGTGAGGATCGGGACGACGATCGCGACGAGCACGTAGAGCGCCACGATCGCGGCCGCCGGGTAGCGCCAGCGGCCCAGCCGCACCGGAGCTGACCGGTATCCCTTGCCGGTGACCACCTTGAAGCGGTGCGATTCCCGCGTCTGACGCCGGTAGAGCGCGATCATCACCAGGGACAGCAGCACCAGCAGGACGCCGTAGGCGCTCGCCAGCCCGTAGTCCGACATGCCCGACGGCGGTTGCAGCGCCGCCTGCACGAGACTGCTGAACACGAAGATCTGGTGCGGGGTGCCGAGGATCGACGGGATCGCGAACTCTTCGAGCGCGATGACCGACAGGAGCATCGCGGCCGCGCTCATCCCCGGCAGCGTGAGCGGGAGAACGATCTTGCGGGTGCGGGTCAGCCAGCCGGCTCCCGAAGTCGCCGCGGCCTCCTCGAATTCGAGGTTGAGGCGGGCGAAGGTCGGCGCGAGCATCAGGTACATGCTGGGGACGCCGAAGATCCCGGCCACCAGGATCATGCCGGGCAGCGAGTAGATGTCGACTGAGAGCCCGAACACGCGCTCGACGAGCAGCGCGAGCGGACCGTTGGCGGGGTTGGCCGCGAGCACCCACGCCACCGCCATCACGGTGGCGGGCACGCCCATCGGCGCCAGCGCGCTCGGTGCCAGCACGCGGCGGCCCGGCATGTCGGTGCGTTCGAAGAGATAGGCCAGGCTGACGCTGATCGCGAGCGCCACCGCGACGGTGCCGACCACGAAGATCGCCGAGTTGAGGGCGACTTCGAGCACGCGCGGCGAGGAGAAGATCTTGACGAAGTTGTCGAACGTGAACCCGGGGATGTCGAAGGGCAGCTTCAGTTCGCTGCTCTTGAGGCTGCTGTAGACCAGCATGCCGAGCGGGAACACCACGAGGTAGGCGAGGAACACGCCGACGGCGATGTTGACGCCGGTGCGGACGCGGCCGCGGCGGCGCGGGCGGACGGGATCGGCTGGCGGGCGCGGGGGTGCGGCGGGGGCGGCCCTGGTGGCGGACTGCATCGTCGGAGTCTCCAAGGGGATTTCAGTGCACGTCGGTGCCCAGGGCCTTCTCGACCTGGGGGAAGAAATCGGCGAACCGCTGGTACTGCCGGACATCGGTCTCGCTGCGCCACTGGACCCCGGCGGCGCAGAGCGCGCGGACGACGCGGTTGGCGGTGGCCGTCTTCGAGCAGTCGGTTTCGGTCGGGATGATCGAGTTGTAGCTGCCGGCGAGCGCCTTCTGCCCTTCGGCGGAGGCGAGGAAAGCCGTGAGCAGCCGCCCGGCCGCCGGGTGCGGCGAACCCTCGGGCACGAACAGGTAGGCCTTGTTGGCGTTGGTCGGCCCGATCGGGGCGACCGCGACCGGTGCGCCCTTGGCCTTGTCGGCCAGCACGAGGTTGATCAGATCGGTGCCGAGCGGGGTCTGCCCGGAGACGATGTTGGTGTGCGCCTGCGTGGTGTTGTCGGTGTAGTGCGGGCTCTGCTTGGCCAGCTTCGCGGAGAACGCCAGCCCGGGACCGGTGCCGAGCGTCTTGTCCTGCGCCCACACCGTCATGAACGAACCGCGCGACTCGATCGTCAGCTTGCCGCCGCCCCACCTCGGGTCAAGCACGTCATTCCAGCTGTGCGGTGCCGCGGCGGCGGGCACAGCGGTCGTGTTGTACGCCCAGACCTTCGGCACGGCCCACACATAGACGAAGTTGCCGTCGAAGATCTGGTTCCCTGGCACGTGGTACTGCGCCCAGTCGACCTTCGCGGCCATGTCCACCGAGGGCAGCACAGTGAGCCCGCCCGCGTTGGACACGTCGAAGCTGACGCGTCGCGCGGCCTGTTCGACGTTGAGCTGGGTGACGAGGTCCGGGGCTTTCTTGTTGGTGTATTTGACCGTGATGCCGGGATACTTTTTCTCGAACGCCTTGATCGCGGGCCGCATCTGGGCTTCCGGTTTCGGCGCGAACCAGATGACCTGGCCCTCTTTCTTCGCCGCCTGGTAAAGGTCGGCGAGGTTGTGCGCGTCCGGCGCGGGCGGCGGTTTGCTGCACGCCGCGCCGAGCAGCGTGAGCACGGCCGCCAAGGCGGCCAGCACGGGTTTCCGACGGGTACGCACGGTCCTCACTCTCCCCCCGCCGCGGCCGTCACGCCGTACAACCGGGCGGCGGTACCGCCCGTGACCAGGGCTTGCTGTGCGTCGTCGAGTGCTGGAAGCTGCGCCAGCACGAGGTTCGCCAACTCGCCGAGCGAGCCCGCCGAGGCAGGGAAGTTCGACCCCCACAGGACGTGGTCGGCGCCGAATTCCTCGACCAGCGTGCGGATGACCGGCGCGGCGGACCCGGCTTCGCGCTGAGCTCGCAGGACGGCGGGCGGGGTGAGCTTCACGAAGACCCGTCCGCTGTCGCGCAGCCTCGCGAGCGCCGGATACGGCGGTGTCCCGTCGCCGAGGTCGGGGCGGGCCGCGTGGTCGAGCACGACGGTCAGGCCCGGGTGCTGGTCGAGCAGTCCGGCCAGGATCGGGGTGTGCTTGGCGTGCATCTGGACGCAGACCGGGACGCGGCGGTCGGAGAGGAACTGCCACACCGGCGCCATCCGCTCGTCGTCGAGGCCGCGGCCGGGCGTCGGCACGGCGGTCGTCCCGTCGGCGGCTCGGATGCGGACGCCGGAGAAACCGCGTTCGTCGACCCAGTGCGAGAGGTCGTCGACAGCCTTGGGCGAGAGGAAGTCGACCGAGCAGACGCCGCTGAGCCGGTCGGGGTGCTGGGCAAGCTGGTCGGCGACGTAGCTGTTGTCGAAGCCGTAGACCGTCGAGGCCTGCACGACCACGAGGTGCTCCACCCCGGCGGCGTCCGCCTCGCGCAGCAAGCCGTCGATGTCAGTCGGGCGTTCGCGGGACCAGTCGGAGCGGTGTCCGCCGAGCGGCGCGGCGGGATACGCGGCGGGGTCCGGGGAAATGATGTGCGTGTGCGTGTCGACGCGGAACATGGCTCTGCTTTCGGTCGGCTCAGGCGAGGCGGGAAAAGTCGTCGAGGAGTTCGGCGACCGTCACCGGGGTGCGGATGACGTTCTGCTGCAGCGCGTAGTCGATCGCGACCTGCAGTCCGGCGACGAGTTCGTCGGTGACGCCGAAACGCAACGCGCGCACGCGCGGGCCGGGATCGGGGTCCGCGACCTTGCGCTCCGCGATCCGGGCGCCGAACGCCTCGTAGAGTTCGGCGACGGTGCCGGGCTCGGCTTCAAGCAGATCTCGGCGGACTGTGAGCAGGTGGTTGATCGGCACCGTCCCGTGCCGGGCGCCCCAGGCTTCTTCGGCCGCACGCCAGTCCGGGATGACCGGCACCAGCGGGCCTTCCGCGCCGTCGAGCGCGGGCGGGCCCAGGACGGCGGCGGAGACCTCGCCGCGACGCAGGACGTCGAGCACCTTTCCTTCGGTCCGCTCGACGTTCGCCGGCTCGGCGTACTCGGCGACGTGCGGGCCCTCGGTGGTCACCCAGGTGACGTCCTTGGCGTCGAGGCCGTACTCCTCGTGCAGGATGCCGCGCACCCACAGGCCGGTGGTCTGGCTGTAGGCGCGGACCCCGACCCGCTTCCCGGCCAGGTCGGCGGGGGCGAATTCGGCCGAGCCGGGCCAGCGGGTCAGCGAGTGGTGGTGGAAGTCGCCGCTGAGCACGACGGGAAGCAGAGCGATCGGCACGCCCGCTTCGCGCGCCTGCAGGAACGTGGCGAGGGCGAGTTCGCTGACGTCGTAACGGAGTTCCCGCACCATCGGCGCGAACGCCCGGTAGATCGGATTGACGTGCGAGACCTCGACGGGACGGCCGCCGGCGGCGAATCCGGAGGCGAGGAACTCCGTGTGCGGGTAGGCCTTCACCGCGACGGACAAGGTCCTGGACATGGGGGACGACTCCTTTGGCGCGCTGGAGCGGAGGGTGTCGGCGGCGGGCGCAGCGACCGGGCGGACACCCGAAATGTCGAACAGTGTCAGCGACCGTACGCGCCGAACTTCGGTGTTTCAACCTCTCCGGACTCAAATCGTCTAACAATCCGGCCCACCTCGTGATGCACTGACTCCACTCGGCTCGCCGCGATCATGCCTTCCACCTGCGGAAGGCTCGGTTTCGACTCTTGTCCTACAAGATTATTCAGAGCTTTCCGGGTGACTGAGAAAGATCCTTGTACAACAATGACTTCTTGCGGTCTGTCACGACCGCCTGCTACGGTCCGCCGCAAAGTTGTTAAACAATTTGGTGGCCGCCTCCCCTGCGGGACGGAGCCGCCGAGCGAGGGCAGAGCTGTGATCGAGATCGACGAGGAGATCCCCGTTCCCGCACCGCCGGAGCGGGTGTGGGCGGTCGTGTCCGACCCCGAAGCGGTGGTGTCGTGCATCAACGGAGCCGAACTCGGCGCCTCGCACGAGGACGGATCGTTCGACGGGACGCTGGTCGTCAAGTTCGGCGCGGTGCGCGTGCGGTTCGGTGCCCGCGTCGCGCTGGACCTGGACGAGCCCGAGCGCGAAGGACGGCTGTCGGCGAAGGGCCGCGACGGGCAGGGGGCCACCCGCTTCTCCGCGAACGCGACCTTCCGGGTCGTCCCGGATCCGGCGGCGGGCGGTTCGCGCGTCCGCGTGACCGGCCAGGTGAGCCTCGCGGGGAAGCTCGCGTCGCTCATCGAGGCGGGGGCCGGCGCGGTGGTTTCCCGGATGACCAAAGACTTTTCCGCCGAACTGGTGCGCAAGTGCACAGGCGGGACCGCGACCGAACCGCCCGCCCGTCCCTCGCTGTGGGCCCGGCTCCGGGATTGGTGGCAGCGGATTGTCCACAAGCGACAGAACGAGCGGAGCGAGGTGCGCAGTGGCCAGGCTGAATAGCGTGATCGGAGCCCTGGAGTCGGGGAAACCCGCCTTCGCGGCGTTCGCCCCGCCCGAGCCGTCGGCGGCGCTCGACTTCGCCGGCTCGGCCTACGACGGGCTGGTCTTCGAGGCCGAGCACAAACCGTGGGACGCGGCGAACCTGCGCGACAGCCTGCAGTACCTGCTGGACCGGCGGCGCATCTTCGAGTCCGGGACCCTCGCGCCGTCTCCGACCCCGTTCGTCCGGGTGCCGGTCAACGGCGCGGAACAGGGCCAGTGGCACGCGAAACAGGCGCTCGACCTGGGCGCGTACGGCATCGTCTGGCCGCATGTCTCCCGCGTCGAGGAAGCCCGCAACGCGGTGGCGGCCTGCCGCTACCCGAGCCTGCCCGGAACCGAACGCTTCGAACCGGCGGGTCTGCGCGGCGACGCGCCGGCCGCCGCCGCGCGCTACTGGGGACTGTCCACGCAGGACTACTACGCGAAGGCCGGCGTCTGGCCGCTCGACCCGGACGGCGAGATCCTCGTCGTGATCCAGATCGAGGACCAGCTCGGCATCGAGAACCTGCCCGCGATTCTCGGCGAGGTGCCGGGCATCGGGCTCGTGCTCATCGGCGAGGGCGACCTCAGCCAGGAACTCGGCGTGCCGCGGCAGCTGGAGCACCCGCTGATGGTCGAGGCCCGGCAGCGGATCGTCGCGATCTGCCGGGAGCACGACGTCGTCGTCGGGCATCCGCACGTCACCGCCCGCAACGCCGAACAGGTCCTCGACGAGGGCTACCGCTTCCTCATGACCGCACCGGTCCGCAGCTATCCCGGCCTCGACCGGGCCCGCGAGCTGGCCGGTCGCTGACCCTACCCAGGAGGAATCCCGTGATCATCGACTGCCACGGTCACTTCACGACCGCTCCGGCCGCGCTCGGCCGATGGCGCGATCGGCAGATCGCAAAGTTCGAAGCCACCGGTGCGCGCCACTCCCCCGACGAGTTGCGCATCGAAGACGAGGAGATCCGCGCCGCCATCGAGAACGGCCAGCTCAAGCTGCAACGCGAGCGCGGCACCGACGTCGCGCTGTTCTCGCCCGGTGCCGGGAAGATGGCGCACCATTACGGCGACGCCGAGACCAGCCGGGTGTGGTCGCGGGTGAGCAACGACCTCATCGCCCGTGTCTGCGGCCTGTTCCCGGACAACTTCGTCGGCGTGTGCCAGCTGCCGCAGTCGTCCGGGGACGCGCTCGCCGAGTCCGTCCGCGCGTCGGCCGCCGAGCTGGAGCGCTGCGTGACGGAACTCGGATTCGTCGGCTGCCTGCTCAACCCCGACCCGTCCGACGGGTACTGGCAGGCGCCGCCGCTGACCGACCGCGTCTATTACCCGCTGTACGAGAAGATGGCGGAGCTGGACGTGCCCGCGATGGTGCACGTCGCGATGTCGCGCAACCCCGCTGTGCAAGGCACCTGCGCGCACTACCTCAATGGCGACACCGCGGCGTTCATGCAGCTGTGCGAATCCGATCTGTTCACCGATTTCCCGACGCTGCGGCTGATCCTGCCGCACGGCGGCGGCGCGGTCCCGTACCACTGGGGCCGCTACCGGGGCATGATGCTCGACCGCGGCCGCCCGCCGCTCGAAGAAGCCTTGCTGGGCAACGTTTTCTTCGACACCTGCGTGTACCACCGGCGCGGACTGGAACTGCTCACCGACATCGTGCCCTCCGCGAACGTCCTGTTCGCCTCGGAGATGATCGGCGCCGTCCGTTCGGTCGATCCCGAGACCGGGCACCGGTTCGACGACACCCTGGCACTGCTGAATTCCCTCGATTCCCTCGGCCCCGCCGAACGGGAAGCCATCTACGGCGGCAACGCGCTGCGGGTATTCCCGCGCCTCGCCCGCCGCTTCGCGAAGCAGGAGGCCGCGCGGTGAAGGTCTACGAAGCACTGGCCGCGGCGTTCGCCGCCGAAGGCGTCACGGACGTGTTCGGCATGATGGGCGACGCCAACATGCACTGGATGAACGCGTTGGCCGGGCACGGAACCCGGCTCTACGAGGTGCGTCACGAGGGCTCGGGGCTCAGCATGGCGCACGGGTTCGCCCGCGCGTCGGGCCGTCCCGGCGTCGTCACCACGACGAGCGGGCCGGGCACCGCGCAGCTGGCCACCTCGATGCTGGTGGCGAGCCGCGCCCGCATTCCGCTGGTCGCGTTCTGCGGCGAAACCCCGCTCGGGGACGAAAGCGCGGTGCAGTATCTGGACCAGCGCCGGTTCGCCGCCGCGATCGAATGCGAGTTCCTGCAGGTCGCGAAGCCGGACTCGGCCGAAGAGATCGTGCGGCGCGCGTTCTACCTCGCCCGCACCGAGTCACGGCCGGTCATGATCAGCGCGCCGATCGACGTGCAACTGCAGGAATTCGAGGACGTCCTGCCGTATTCGCCGTCCACTGAACTGCTGCGAACCCCGGCGCTGCTGCCGAATCCGGCGAGCATCGAGCAGGCAGCGGAACTGCTCGCGGCGAGCAAACGGCCGGTGCTCATCGCCGGCCGCGGCGCCCGGAGCGCAGACGCAGCGGCGCAGGTCCTTGCGCTGCAACGGCAAACCGGTGCGCTCTTGGCGACTACGCTGCAGGCGAAGAACTGGCTGTACGGGCAGACCGAGTACCACGTCGGGATCGCCGGGCTGTTCGGCAGCAAGGTCGCGATGGAACTGCTGCAGGAAGCCGATTGCGTGGTCGCGGTCGGCGCGAGCCTGAACCACTACACGATCGAGAGCGGCTATCTCTTCCCGGACGCGAAGTTCGTGCAGATCGACACCGCGCCGCACGTCGTGATGGGCAACGGCCGCGTCGCGGACAGCTACGTCCAGGCCGACGCGGTGACCGGGCTGGACGCACTGACCACCGCGCTGGAACGACGCGGCGTCGAACTCGAAGGCTTCCACACCGCCGAGGTGCACGCCCGGCTCACCGCCCCGCTCGTGGACCCGGCCGAATACCGCCGCGAACCCGGCCTCCTCGACCCGCGCGAGGCGATCGCGGTCATCGACGCCGAACTGCCCGGCGAGATCGGCCTCGTGCTCGGCAGCGGGCACCAGACGGACTTCGGCACCATGCTGTTCCAGCGTTCGCGCGAGGTCACGTCCAACTACGGGATGTTCGGCGCAATCGGACAAGCCCCGCTGCTGACCATCGGCGCCGCGGTCGCCAAGCGCGAACCGGTGTTCGTCGTCGAGGGCGACGCGAGTTTCCTCATGCACCTGCCCGAATTCGAGACCGCCTGCCGCTACGAGCTGCCGGTGCTCGTCGTGGTGATGAACGACGAAGGACTCGGCGCCGAGTACCACAAGGCGAGCGCCAAGGGACTCGATCCCGCACTCGCCGTCATCCCGACGCCCGAACTGGGCGCGGTAGCCCGGGCACTGGGCGGTGGCGGCGCGACCGTCCGCAACGTCGAGGAACTTCGCGCCGCGCTGGGCGAATACGTCCGCGAACCGCGGCCGACCGTGATCGACGTCCGGATCACCCGTGACGTGCTGAGCGTGCCATACCGCCGGATCCAGTACGGCGAGGACGTGTGAGCGTGCCTCACCAGGAAAGGAAGCCCGACATGAAGATCGTGCTCGGCCGCGACGACCTCGCGGCCGCCGCGCTGGAAGCCGCCGAGGTCTCCGGAGTGTCTTCCGAACGGCTCGACATCCGTCCCGTGCACAAAGCCTCGCGAGCATTCGTCAACGACGGTGCGGCCGACGTGTGCGAGCTGGCCATCGTGACGCTTCTGCAGGCGGTCGCGTACGGCAAGCCGGTGGCGCTGCTGCCGATCACCGCGCTCGGCCGCCACCAGCACCAGACCCTGGTGACGCTCGGCGAGCCCGGATTGGCCGCCGTGCGCGGGAAAACCGTCGGCGTGCGGTCGTGGAGCCAGACCACCGGCGTGTGGCTGCGCGGGTTCCTCGCCGACGACTACGGCCTCGAGCTGTCCGAAGCGGACTGGATCGCCTACGAGGACGGCCACGTGCCCGAGTACTCCGATCCGGCGTGGACGAAGCGGGCTCCCGAAGGCTCGAAACTGCCCGCCGACTTCCTCGACGGCAAGCTCGACTACGGGATCATGGGCAACGAACTGCCGTCTGACGACCGCATCCGCACCGCGATCCCGGACGCGCTGGCGGTGGCCGAGAAGTGGGCCGAGCGCAAGGGTTTCGCCCCGATCAACCACGTCGTCGCATTCGATCCGGCGGCCGACGCCAAGGCTGTCCTCGCGATCTACGACGCGCTGGCCGCGCAAGTGCGCACCGGCCCGGCCGGACTCAATCCCGTCGGGTTCGAGGGGCTGCGCGGACCGGTCACCGAGGTCGCCCGATACGCCTTCGAGCAACAGGTGCTCCCCCGCGCCGTCTCGTTCGACGAACTCGTGGACCGGACGTGCGAAGCGCTGGGCGTGTCCGCGTCGCGGCTCGGCTGAACCCAGGAAGGAAAGGCACGACATGGAAAAGCTTTCGGTGGTCCTCGGGGACTACGCGCACGGACGCGCGCTGCTGAACGGCGACGTCGAGATTCCCGGTCACGCGGTGGAACCGGTCGAGGTGACGCCGGTGATCGGCGCGTACCGCCGGATGATCCGCGACCTCGAGTTCGACGTGTGCGAACTCGCGCCCACCTCCTACCTGATGGCCCGGCAGGCAGGCGTCGCGCTGACCGCGATCCCGGTCTTCCTCAACCGCCGCTTCCACCACGCCGACGTGCAGTGCGGCGCGGCGTCCGGAATCCGTTTCCCCGCCGATCTGGCGGGCACCCGGATCGGCGTGCGCGCCTACACCGTCACCACCGGCGTCTGGGTGCGCGGGATCCTCCACGACGAATACGGCCTCGACCTCGGCTCGGTGACCTGGGTCGTCGACGACGAGGACCACATCGAGCGCCGCGCGCCGTCGAACGTCGAGCACCTCACCGACGGCCGGTCGCTCAGCGAACTGCTGCGCGCTGGGGACATCGACGCCGCGCTGAGCGGAAACGCGGGCACGGGCCGGGCCGGTGCGCCGCGAGCCGGGTGGTCGGCACCGTCAGAGTCCACAGAGGACGGTCCTTATCCGCTGTTCCCCGATCACGAGGTGCTCGCACTGGATTGGCATCTGCGCACCGGGATCTACCCCCTGCACTCGGTGATCGCGGTACGCAGCGAGCTGGTCGAACGCGACCCGGACCTGCCGACCGCGCTGTACGCCGCCTTCGCCGAGAGCAAGCGCCGCCAGGTCGAAGCGGATCCGGAATGGTCGGCACTGCCCCGGCTGGGCAAGCAAGCCCGGCAGCTCGGCGCCGATCCGATCCCGTACGGCCTGGGCGCCAACGACGCGAGCCTGCGGGCGCTCGTGGAGTTCTCGCGGGCACAGGGCCTGCTCGACGCCGACTTCCCCGCCGAACCGCGGCATCTGTTCGCCGACGGTGACTACCCGGACGCCTGAAAGGTGCTGTTCATGGACATCATCGACACCCATTGCCACGTCGTCTCCGCCGACCTCGCCCGCTATCCGCGCGCTCCGCTAGGCGGCAAGCAGTCGGGCTGGGCCACCACCCGACCGGTCACCGCCGACGGGATGGCGCAGCGGATGGACGAGGCGGGCATCGCGCACGCAGTGCTGGTCCAAGCCACGACCGCGTACGGCTACGACAACTCCTACGTCCTCGACAGCCGCACCCAGCGCCCGGACCGGTTCCTCGCGGTCGGCACCGTGGACCCGCTGCGACCGGACGCGGCCGAACATCTTGAGAAGGTCACCAGCGGCGGCTTGTCCGGCGTGCGATTGTTCACCAGCGGCAGCACTGTTCCCACTCAGGGCGAGTGGTTCGCCGCCCCGGAAACCTTCCCGTTCTGGGAAAAAGCCGCCGAACTCGGCGTGACCGTGTGCCTGCAGATGCGGCTCGGCCCGGCGACCGCGCACCTGGACGCACTGCTGGACCGATTCCCTTCGGTCCAGGTCTTGCTGGACCACCTCGGCTACCCGGACATCGCGGCCTCGCCGGGAGACGCCGGTTCGGCGGTCGCGAAGCTGGCCGTGCACCCGGGCCTGCACCTCAAGCTGACCCACCGCAACCTCGAACCCCTGCACGCGGCCGGAAAGGAAGCGGCGGCGTTTCTCGACCCCGTCCTGACGTCGTTCGGCGCGCAGCGGATCGCGTGGGGCTCGAATCTCCCCGCGGCGGAGCAATCCCTGCCCGAACTCGTCACGCTCGCCCGCGAGGTTCTCGGGGAAGTCCCGGAGGCCGAACAGCGGGAGATCTTCGGCGGCACGGCGCGGCGGCTGTATCCAGGACTGCCGGGCTAGGCGCCGCATGGTCGACAGCGACAGCCGCACCACGCGCTACAGCCAGGTCTACGAGGAGCTGCGGACCGTGCTGCTCTCCGGTGCCTACGAGCCGAACACCCGGCTGACGGAAGCGGATCTGACCACCAGGTTCGAGGTCTCCCGCGGCACGATCCGTTCGGTGCTGGTGCGGCTGGCGCAGGAGGGATACGTCACCAGCGAGGCCAACCGAGGGGTCCGCACGCGCAGCTTCACCCTGTCGGAGGCCGCGGACATCCTCGAAGCCCGCGAAACCCTGGAGGCGGCGCTGGCGGGCAAAGCCGCGGAACGGGCGACCGACCTGGAAATCGCCGAACTGCGCGCGACGCTGGAGGGAATGGAAGCGGCGCAGGGAAAGAGCGACCAGGCCGCCTATTCGAGGGGCAACCGGGCGTTCCACCAGCAGGTCAAAGCTGCCGCGCACCAAGCGACGCTGGCACGGACGTACGACACGCTGCTCTATCCCTTAGTGATGCGCCAGTATCGCAACATCTCGGCGCAGCACCCTCGAGCAGGTTCCCTCACCGAGCACCGCGCGATCCTGCTGGCGATCGTCACCCGAAACCCGGAGGCGGCGGCCGCGGCGATGCGCCACCACGTCGGTTCCGCCCGGCGCGCGCTGCTGCTCGACCGGGGGCCGGCCCGGGAATGAACGGACCGGTCCTCGTCGCGTTCGACGGTGCCCCGGCAGCGGAGCACGCGCTGTCGTGGGCAGCCGCGGCGGCCGCCCGCCGTGGCGCACGCCTCGTGGTCGCCGCGACGACCTGGTGGCCCGTCACGCTCGAACCCATGCAGCCGAGCACGTCCTTGGTCCCGCCCGGTTGCCTCGACCGGGCGATCGCTTGCCTGCCCGGGAACACCGTGTCCAGCGTCGAGCCCGGCTGCGTCGGCGAACTGCTCGCTTGCGCGGCCGGACTCGACGCCTCGCTGATCGTGCTGGCCGCAGGGAGCCAGGCTCCGTGGCGAGCCCTTGTGCGGGGTGCCGACCGGCCGCTCGCTTTCGTGGGACCCGCCGCCGGGCCGGTGGCGGTGGAGGTGCGTGCCCGGCGCGTGTGCACCGACGCGTGGACCCTTGCCTTCGACCTCGCCCGCGCTGCCGGAGGAGATCTGAAGATCCTGCACACTGCCGGCACGTGGCATCTCCCCCGCGCGGCCGACCTCGCCGGTTCCGTGGTGGCCGAGCTGGCAGGGTGGATGGCCTCGTATCCGGACGTCGCGATCACCTACCGGTTCACCGCTGCCCCGCGCATCCGAACTCTCCTCCGCTGCTCCCGCGCGGCGGCAGTCCTGTTCCCGGCCCGATGAGAACCCTGCCCGCCGGTTTCCGTCGAGGAACATCCAGCAGGGCAGGCGAATGGCCGCGGGACACGGACCGGAGTGCGCGATTCGGTCCGTGTCCCCGTCGTTCCGTCCACCCGCAGAGGAGATCGTCATGGCGAGCGGCCGGAAGGCCCCGCACGGGGTCGTCCTCAGGATCGCCGCCACCACCATCTGCGACAGCGACCTGCACGTCTACCGCGGGTCCTTCCCGGTGCCGAAGGGCATGGTGACGGGGCACGAGATGACCGGCGAGGTGATCGAGGCCGGTCCCGACGTCGAGTTCCTCGCCGAGGGCGACCTGGTGTCGGTCCCGTTCAACGTCGCCTGCGGGCGCTGCCGCAGCTGCCGGGCCCGATGGAGGCTGGTGCCAAGCCCGGCTCGACCGTGTACCTCGCCGGCGCGGGCCCGGTCGGCCGCTGCGGCGCGGCGGCGGCCCGCCTGCTGGGCGCGTCCTGCAGCATCGTCGGCGACTACTACCAGGACCGCGCCGCTGACCGACCAGACCAAGGTCATCCTCGGCGAGCCCATGGTCGAATCCGAGGCCCACGGGATCGGTGCCAAGCGCAGGAGATGAACCCCGCCTACGCCATCAACCAGGTCATCGACGCCACGCGCACCGGCGGAGCCATCGGCTTCTACGGCCCCGACCCGCTGGCGAAATCGAAGGCGGAGCAGGAGGGAGCGCTCCCCGCAACAGGAAGACGCGCTGCGGCAACGAATCGTCGGATCGGATCCGGGGCATCAGAGCTGAGTGTGTTCCGGGCGGCCAGGCACCGGCTCTGACACGTCCGGGTGTCGCGAACAGCACGGCAGTTGGCGGTCGACGTCCAGATTCCGGACACAGCAAGCACTTCGCACCGGCCATGGCTGGCTCATGTCCCGCAGTATGGCCGATGGTGGACTGCGCGCTCAGCCCAACGAGTGAACCGTCTGCTCAACCTGTTGCCGCCCCGCGAAAGACCGCCGGATCCACGGTTGCCGTCGACCCGGTTCACGACCGGGCGCCACCGGGCACGCACGCGTGAAGGCAGGCCGCGAGCCGGATCCGGAGGCCTCGCAGATCCCGCAATGCCACCGGAAACCGGCAGGCGGGACGATATCCGACCGCGTCGCCCGGAATGCCGCACGGCCCGGGCACATAGACGAACCCTTCCTCAGCGTCCCGGTGCGCCGCACCCCACGGCTGCTCCTCCCACGGACAACCCGCTCGGCGGCGTGCGAGCCAGTAGCCAGGCGTCTTCATCGCCTCGGACACCGCCGCCGCGAGGCCCCGGACATCGGCGTCGCGGACCCCGAGCCCCCGCCCCGGCCACATCCGCGGCAGAACCAGCGGCTCGCTCCGCGACGCGCATCGGAACGCGGCGAGATCGCCGTCGATCGCGACCGCCCATTCCCGCATAGCCGCGGTCGGCGGAATCTCGTACATCCCGGCACCACCAAGCCCCGATCAAGTGGAACATTGCGGACGGCGGCATCAGTGAACAGCACCGCTGCCGGGGCAGCGGATCGATTTCGGCCGTCCGGCGGAGTGGCCGATCGCACGATGCACCCCGTTCCGGACAATTCACCGCCGACCGCTGCCGGATATCCGCTCCGCGTGCGCCGAATGCCGTACCTGCCCGCCGGTTGAGCCGGTCAGCGAACCGGGTCCGTCTTGTCCGCGATCGCGGCGACCGGATCTGGACAAGCCAGTCCGGCTCCGCGAGCATGGTTTGGTTCCGCTCCCCTGTTGCGACCGATCCTGCCAAGCCGTGCCGGAGAGGACCACGAGCGATGACAGAAGAACGCGCTGTCCAGGACTTGGCCGCAAACCGCTGCGGCGCCGGAATCCCCGTTTCCTCATTCAGCCGCCGATCACCCGCCCGAGCCGACCTCGGCTGAGGACCGGCCAATGCCGTTCTCGAACCTTCGCCAGGAAGGAAAGATCATGGCAGCCAAGCCCAGCATCGTCTTCGCCCACGGACTGTGGGCCGACGGCTCCTGCTTCGCCAAGCTCATCCCCGCGCTGCAAGCCGAAGGCCACCAGGTCCTCGCCTCGCAACACGGCCTCGACTCGCTGGAAAGCGACGTCGCGTGCGTGACCTTCACGCTCAACCGCGTCCCCGGCCCGATCGTTCTCGTCGGCCATTCCTACGGCGGAACCCTGATCACCAAGGCAGGCACACACGAGCGCGTCGGCGCACTGGTGTACATCGCCGCGCTCGCCCCCGACGAAAACGAAACCTCGCAGCAACACCAGGACCAGTTCAGCCGCACGCCCGTCTTCGACCACGTCGAGATCGCCGACAACCGCGTATGGCTCCGCTCCTCCGGCATCGCGGACTTCGCGGGCGACCTCCCCGAAGCCGAACAGAAGCTCGTCCTCGCGACCGGAGCCGTGCCCGTCTCCGACCTGTTCACCCAGCAGGCTCCCGGCACCGCCTGGCGCACCAAGCCCTCCTGGTTCATCGTCGCCGCCAACGACCGCACCGTGAACCCCGAACTCGAACGATCCGCCGCCAAGCGCATGGGCGCCAAGACCCACGAAGTGGACAGCAGCCACGTCCCGATGCTCTCGCGCCCGGACTTCGTCCTCGACGTGATCCGCGACGCCGCGAATTCCCTGCAGCAGTAGGCAGATCGACGGCGACCGGGAAGAGATCGTTTGGCAGTCTCGTTCCCGGTCGCCTGCTTCCGTCGACCTTGCCCGCAGCGAGCACCGAACCGATCGGGTCCGCATGCCCGGCGACGACGGTCGTGCGCTGCGGATTTCCCTGCCCAGTTCAGCCGGATGTCCGAGCTGCTCGCTACCGCACGGCCCCGCCGACAGACCACGGCAGCACCTTGCCGAACCGGACCAGCTCCCCGTAGTGCGCCGGATCGACCGGACCCAGCGCCAGGTCCGCCAGCGGGACCGCCGCCTGCGCCGGGCTCGGCGCGGTGCTCACGTCCCACCACAGCCCCGACGTCGGCGTGTTGATCATCCCCGGGCAGACCGCGGCCAGCAGGATGCCGCGCCGCCGGTCCTCGGCCCGGCGCGCGGACGCCAGCGCGCGGACCGCGGCGACCTGGGCGATCTTCGACGGGATGTTGACGAACCCGGGCCACGCACCGGCGCGGGCGCTGCCGTCCCGGACCGCGTCTCGCCACGCTGCCACCTGCTCGTCCACAGCGTCCAAAGAGGACAGTTCAGCGAACCGGCTGTGCAGGACCGGGGCCAGGTGGTGCAGGGTGCCGAGACTGCTGGCCACCACGATCAGCCGCGCGTCGTCGCGCAGCAGCGGGGCGAACGCGCGCAGGACCCGGGTCGTGCCGAAGTTGTTCACCTGGGTGTACTCGTCGACGATCGCGCGCGGATCGTCGTCAGGGCCGACTCGCATCACGGCGTTGTTGAACACGATGTCGACGCCGCCGTGCCGCTCCCGGAGCAATTCGGCGAACCGTGCCGCCGCGTCGGGGACCGCGACGTCGAAGACTTCGCCACGCACTCGCGCGCCGCCGGCGGGCAGTGTTTCGACTGCCTGCTGGACGCGGGTGGAGTCACGGCCGGTGAGGTAGACGGTGTCTTCGGGGTTCATCCGCTGCGCGAGGCTTTCTACCAGCGCCAGGCCGAGTCCTTGCGTCGCACCGGTCACCACTGCGATCTTCATGCTCCCGCCACCAGCTTCTCAGAGTACGTCCACAGCCGTTCCGCGCTGTCCGGGTCCAGGGCGTAGCGCGCCACGCCGTGCAGCTGCGGGGCCTCGCCGCGCCGGTCGATCGTCGGGGTTTCGTTGCAGTCCACGAAATACCGGCCGCCGATGCCGTCGAGCAACGGCGACGTCGCGAGCAGCACCGACGTGGCAGCGCCCTGCTGAGGCTTCTTCATCAGCTCCGGCCCGACCGTCCCGCTGCCGCGTCCGCCGGTGTGTCGCTGGAGATTTGCGGTCTTCGACTGCCCATAGGCCAGCCATGGATCGTAGGCGCGGAACGCGAAGTGCACGTCGTCGAAGCCGACCGGCGAGAGCTGATGCCCGCTGGAGCTGACCGCCACAACGCGCGCGCCCTCGGCCACGAGCGAGCGGTGCAGCGGTCCTTCCCAAGCCGCGACGAACGCCGCCACCGAGGCCTGGTCGGCCAGATCCAGCGGCGCGACGCTCACCGCGGCACGGCCGGTCGTCTCGATGACGTCCTTCGCGGCCTGCTCGCCCGCAGCGGTGTCACGGACGGCCAGAACAACCTCCGCACCGGCCGAAACCAAGGCGCGCGCCGTCTCGACGCCGAGCCCGGACGAACCGCCGGTCACGATCGCGCGGCGGCCGGAAAGATCAATGCCCGCAACGACTTCGGCAGCTGTGCTGGAGAAGTCGAACGGTGTGTGCATCAACGTCATGCCCACCACGCTAAGCCGCTATTGGTCATGTAGGCAGCGAAATATCCTCAACCATGGTATGCGTGACTGTCATGGCCTTCACCGATGCTTCGCTGGTCGCTCTCCGGGTGTTCCGCGAGGTCGCCGAACGGGGCACGCTCACCGCGGCGGCGTCCGCTCTCGGCTACACCCAGTCCGCGGTTTCCCGGCAGATCGCCGCGCTCGAACGGGCCGCGGGCGCGCCGCTGCTCGAACGACGCCACGACGGCGTCCGGCTTACCCCGGCGGGCCGGATCGTGCTGCGCCGCGCCGCCGACGTCGTCGACCAGATCGACGCCACCGCCCGGGAACTCGCCGGCCTGCCCGAGGAATCCGGCCACGTCCGGCTGGGCTGGTTCGCCACCGCCGGCGCCGTCATCGTCCCCCGCGCGCTGGCGCTGCTGCGCGAAACGCACCCGGCGATCACCGTGACCTCCCGCGAAGGCAGCAGCCCGGCGCTGGTGCGCGCCTTGCGGGCGGGCACGATCGACCTCGCCGTGCTCGCGTCCGTTCCCCCGTACCGTTCGCTGGACACCGAAACTCCGCCGCTGCGAGTGCAAGTGCTCACCGAACGCAGTCTGTGCGTCGCGGTGCCGGAGAACCATCCGCTCGCGCACGGCGACTACCTCGACGTCGCGGACCTGCACGGCCAGCGCTGGATCGCCGGTGCCGCGCAAGAACTCCAGATGGGCGCCTGGCCGGGACTCGCCGAACGACCGGTGATCGCGCACACCGCCCGCGACTGGCTGGCGAAACTCCAGCTCGTCGCGGCCGGCTGCGGCATCACCACAGTGCCGCGCATGCTCGCCCCGACCGTCCCGCCCGGCGTCCGCGTCCTCCCCGTCCGGGGCGGACCGTCGGAGAACCGGCGGGTCGTGCTCGCCCGGCTCCCGCAGCCGATGCCGGAACCCGTCGCCCGCGTGGCCGAAGCGATCCGCGAAGCGACTCTGGAAACCGATGCTCGCTGAACCTCCGCGCGCACGGGGCGGAGCCCTCAGGCAGCGAGGAGGGCGAGAATCTCCGCAGTGGTCCCGGTTTCGCCGAGCCGGGGGAAGATCTTCGCGACCGAGTTGTCGTGCATCGAGACGTCCAGGTCGGTCATGGCGTCGACCGGCAGGGTCACGTGGAATCCGTGCTCGTGGGCCTGCCGCGCGGTCGACTCGACGCCGATCGCGGTGGAGATCCCGCACACGACGACCTGGGTGACGCCGAGTTCGCGGAGGTGCTCGGCCAGGCCGGTGCCGTGGAACGCGCCCCAGGTGTGTTTGGTGACGGTCTTGTCGCCGGGCTGCCGGCCGAGGTCCGGCAGCAGTTCCTGCCAGCCGGCGGGAAGGTCTGCGACCCCGGAGCCGTGTTCGGTGCGGCCCGGGGCGCCGCCGGCGACGTTGACGAGCACGACGGGGAGCTGTTTGGCGCGGAACGCGTCGGCCAGCTTGACGGCGTTGGCCAGGACGCCGTCGAACGGGTGCACGGTCGGCATGGCGGTGGCCGCGGACTGGAGATCGACGACCACGAGCGCGGTGACGGGGTCGATGGTGGTGACGGGCATGGTTTTCTCCTTGGTTGACGGGAAAGTCAGCGCCGCAGGGTGCGGTCGCCGAGTGTGAGGGCGGCGAGGACGAGGCTGGCGGCCGTCATGATCCAGGCGATCAAATGGACGCCGCCGTCGGTGACGTCGTGCTGGAAGACCAGGCCGGTGACGGCGCTGGCGCCGATGGAACCGACGTAGCCGAAGGTGCGCAGCAAACCGGACGCGGTGCCGAGCTGCTCCGCGGGCGCGTGCTCGGCGAGCGCGATCTGGTTGCCCGCGGTGGAAAAGCCGATGGCGAGCCCGAAGACCAGGGTCAGGGCGACCACCAGGCCGATCCACGCGGTGGCGGTGAGCAGTAGGACACCGGCCGAGCCGAGCAGGCAGGCGGCCGCGGCGGCGAGCACCGGTCCGCGGACGAGGCCGCGCCGGGACAGCGGCGCGATGAGCAGACCCGAGACCAGGGTCATCGGCAGCAGGAGCAGCCCGGCCGCGGATTCGCTGACGCCGCGGACGCTTTCGACCCACTCGGTGATGCCGTACAGCACGACGTACACGCACAACTGGGTCAAGCCGAAGCGCAGATAGGTGTTGGCGAGCCCGGGCTTGGCGGCCAGGAGCCGCACGTCCACGAACGGAGTCCGCGCCCGCAGTTCCCACCACGCCAGCACCGCCCACAGCGCGGCCGACAACGCGAGCAGCCACCAGCGCGCGGAAGGCAGGCCGAACAGGAATACCAGCAGCGACAACATGGCCCCGACGAACAGGACGATGCCGCACAGGTCCAGCTTCGAGGCGATCTCCCGCGCGGTCAGCCGATGCTCGCGCCGGGGATCAGGCGCGATCCACCCGGCCGCGGCGACGAGCGCGAGCACGGCGACCGGCACGTTGACGAAGAAGACAGCCCGCCAGGTAAGCGCGTTCACCAGGACGCCGCCGAGGGGAAGCCCCAGCGACGCGGTCGCGATCCCCGCGATCATCAGCCCGCCGAGGACCCCGCCCGGAGGCTTGTCCATCCCGGCGTCCCGCGCGCGGCGCTGGATCAGCAGCATCGCGGTCGGGTAGGCGCAGGAGGTGCCCAGTCCCAGCACCACCCGGCTCAGGACCAGCATCCACAGGTTCTGCGCGAACCCGCCGAACAAGCCGCCGGCGATCACCAGCACGATGCCCGACACGAACACCCGCCGGGGCCCGAACACCTCGGCGGCCTTGCCCGCGGCGGGCTGGCCGATCGCGCTCGCCAGGTAGAGGGCCGCGACCAGCGCCGCGGTCTGCCCGATCGGGATGCCCACGTCGCGGGCGATCGGCAGCAGCGCGGTCGCGATCAGGGAACTGTTGACCGGATTGAGGGCCGAACCGAGGAACAGCGGCGCGGTGAACCGCCAGGAGAACGGATTCTCGTTCCGACCCGGCCGGACCGGGGACACTTCGGTCGAGGACACGGCAACCTTCTTCACGTGCGATTGGGCGCGACGAGCAGCCCCGCGTGCCGGGCACGGGAGCGACCGCGGGTTCAGGTCAGAAGCGCTGGGAAAGCCTTTCCAGCAACGGAGCAGCGGCCGCCAGGACGGCGACCTCGGCATCGGTGAACGACTCGCCGAGCGCGGCCGCCATGCGATCGGATATCGCATCGCGACTGGAATGCAGGACGTCGCCGCCCTCCGCGGTGACAGTCAGCAGCGACCGCCGCCGGTCTTCGGGGTCCGGGGCCCGTGCCACCAGCCCGTGGTTCTCCAGCGACGCGACGGTCGCCCCCATCGACTGCGGGGTGATCTGCTGCGCCCGGGCGAGATCGGCGATCGCGACCGGAGCGGCCCGATCGATCTGTGCCAGCACGGACAGCTCCGGCGTCGTCAACTCCCCCTGCGCGGCGGCCTCGCGCGTGCGCCGCTTGAACGACCCCAGGGCCAGCCGCAGCGCGACAGCGGTCGAGCGGTTCACGGCGTCACGAGCTTCCATAATAAGAAGTCTAACCTTCGCAGTGTGAGTTGACAAGTTCAGGCTTCCTATTTCTTCGCCCCCCACGTGGCTGTCCCGTTGACAGATGAGCGGCGTCGCCGCGTCACGTTGGCCTTCCGAGAACGCGTCGTGGATGTAGCTGTTCAACGCCCAGCAACGCCGCTTCGGGCAGATAGACGTCCGGGCGGCACAGACAACCCGGTCAGCCGAAACGCGCCGGAACCGCGTCGCATGCCCAGCTGCGACGTCGTCCCGCATTTGTCCTGGACATCGCGAAGGAGCGTTCTGTGCCCGTAATGCCAAGCGTGGCGGGCAAGAAGCGATTTCCCCTACCGGACATGACATTGCCCGTTCCGGACACCCGGCAGGGAATCTCTCTCACCCCCGCCCGCGGCGCGTCTCCTCAAGATCGTCCGCTATCGCCGCCGAGGTACGCCGGAGCGGATCGAGGAAGCGGTCCACGATGTCCGCCCTGGACAATGAGCTCGCCGACGTGGACACGTTGACCGCTGCGATCACGGTCCGGGGCGGGGTGTCCGAGTTGCGGCTCACCGAATGCTGGCGGCGGCCGAAAACCGGCACCGCGATCGATCGCAATCCCTCCTGGACCTCTTGGTCGATGAGAGAGAATCCCTGCTCTCGCACCAGATCCAGCTCAGTACGGAGCGCTGCCGGGTCGGTGATCGCCCGCTCGGTCGGGGCGTCGGACGGAAGTGTCCTGAGGTAGTCGCTGAGGTCTTCGGGGGCTTGCGCCGCCAACAGGACACGTCCCATCGCCGTCAGGTGCGCGGGAAGGCGGGTGCCGATGTTGATGGTCACGCTCATGATGCGACGACGAATCGTGGCGCGCGCGACGTACACGATGTCGGACCCGTCGAGCACGGAGACCGAGCTCGATTCGTCGATTTCCTGGGACAGCCGCTCGAGATAAGGCTGCGCGACTTCGGGCAGGCTCAACGACGAGAGGTAGCTGAAGCCCAGCTCGAGAACACGCGGCGTGAGCGAGTACCAGCGACCGTGCGACTTCATGTAGCCGACCTCGACGAGGGTCGAGAGGAAGCGACGCGCGGTCGCCCGCGTCAGCGACGTCGCCGCGGCGATCTCGCTCAGCGTCATCTCCGGGTGGTCCTCGTCGAACGCCCGGATCACGTTCAGCCCGCGCACCAGCGACTGAACGTACTGATCACTGGGACCCTGACCGTCGCCCGTGCTCCTCGTAGCCGTCACGGCAGCGGATCCTACCGGAGGCCGACGCCTCCGCTTTGTATCGCCATACGAACAAGAGTTCGCTGGTTGACACTTTTGCGGTCGCGCGCCTAGTCTTCACCACACCTGCCACCCGGGATTTCCCGTCACCCTCCGCATCCGCCGCGATTGAGCGTTCTCAAGCCGGGCGACCGTCCCGGCTGATTCCGCGGCGTTCCCGTTTCGACCGGTCGGACCTCGACGAGCATCGGAGTCACCATGTCCGAGACAGCACTTCACGATCTGCTCCTGAGCGGGTCCTTCCGCATCGGCCGCACGCTCGTCACGCATCTCAGCGACGGCGTCGTCGTGGAGCCGCGGGCGAATTGGTTCCACGGCGTCGATCCCGCCTGCTGGATGCCCGTCGTCGGGGCCGGCTCCCCCGACACGCCTTTTCCGGTGACCTTCGGCGGGTTCTTGGTCCAGACACCGGACGCCACGGCGATGTTCGACTGCGGGATAGGGCCGCTGGCCCGATCGATGTTCCCCGGCATCCGCGAAGGCGGGAACCTGCTGCACCGGCTCGAAGAGGCCGGCGTGGCTCCGGGCGAAGTCGACCGGGTGGTCATCAGCCATCTGCACCTCGACCACTGCGGACACCTGCTCAAGCCGGACGGAAGCCTGACCTTCGAGTCCGCCGAGGTCTGGCTGCACCACCGGGAGGCGGAGTACTGGCGATCCGCGTCGGCAGCGGGAAACATCGAGCCCGCGCGGATCAGGCGCTATCTTGACGCGCTCCAGTCAGCAGGCGTCCTGCGCACCTACGCCGACGAGTTCGAACTCTCGCCCGGGGTCCGGCTGATCCCGTCACCGGGCCACACCCCCGGTCACACGGCGATGCTGCTGAGCTCCGCCGGCGCGCACGCCATGCTGCTCGGCGACATCGTGCACCACACCGCGCACTTCACGCATCCACGCTGGCTGCAGAGCTACGACGTGGAACCGGAATCGTCGTTCGCCACACGGCTCGAGCTCTTCGATCGAGCGGCCCGGCTCGGCGCCGTCGTCACGGCGGTGCACATGCCGATCCTCACTCTGGGGACGGTGACGACGACGGGGTCCGGCGGACACGTTTACCACCCGGCCCCTCCGGACCGGCCCGTCGGCCAACCGTAGTACCACCCTCACCGATATAAGGAGCGATCAATGCAGTACCGCACGCTCGGCCACACGGGACTCCTTGTCTCGCAAGCATTCTTCGGCGGCACGTTCATCGGCGAGTTCGAGGACGAAACGTCGACGCGGCGTCTCGTCGACGCGGCCTGGGACGCCGGGATCAACACGTTCTACTCGGCGGACGCCTACCACAACGGGCGGGCGGAAGAACTGCTCGGGCAGGCGATCCGGCCGCGCCGCGACGAGGTGAACCTGCTCATCAAGGCCGGCAATCGGGTCGGCACGGCGGACACGCCCACCACGATCCAGGACTGGAACGCGACGCCTCGCCGGGTCGAGGTCGACCACGCCTTCTACATGAAACGCGGGATCGGGCCGACGTCGCGCGGTCTCACCCGCAAGCACCTCGTCTCCGCGGTCGAGGCGTCGCTGAAGCGGCTGGGAACCGACTACATCGATGTCTACGTCGCGCATTTCTTCGATCCGTCGACTCCGGTGGAGGAAACTCTGCACGCGATGGACGACCTCGTCCACCAGGGCAAGATCCTCTACGTCGGCTGCTCGCAGACCGCGGCCTGGCAACTCTACCGGGCGCTGTGGGCCAGCGAGATCAACAATCTCGTTTCCTACCAGTCACAACAGATCCACTACAACATCTTCGAGCGCGACGCGCGGCGCGAGCAGCTGGCGGCCGCCGACGCGGCCGGGGTCAGCGTGCTCGCCTTCAACGCGCTGGCGGGAGAACTGCTGGCGGGCACCCATGCGCGCGACGACGACTCGCTGCGGGACACGATGGGCTTCCGCCGCCGCTACGCCGACATGTATTGGACCGAAGAGAATTTCGACCTGATCGAAGAGTTCGTCTCGATCGCCGGGGCCTTCGGCCGTACTCCCAGCTCTCTGGCCTACGCATGGACGCTGGCCCAGCCCGCGGTGACGGCACTCAACATCGGTCCCCGCGTCGTCGACGGCTTCGCACCCGCGGTGAACGCTATCGACACGCCACTGCTCCCAGAGGAAGACCACGCGATCCAGCACCTCCTGGAGCGGTACCCGACCGCACCGCCGACCCGGGAGCGCCTCACGGTCGAGAGCCTGTAGTGCCGCCAGCGGATGCCGGTCGTTTCGAGTACTGGGCCGGAGTGGACACCCCAGCGGTCGGGGGCTCCGCGTTGCGCGAGTTCGATCGCTTCTATTCGACCGTCCATGTACCCGAAGTGCTGGCCTATTACCCGGGAATGCTCTCGTGCGCGCGGTACCGGTTGACCGAACAAGACGAGCGCGGCGATCGCGGTCCGATGTGGCTGGCGCGGTACACGATGGACGAGCAAGCGGCCGCCCGTTACCGCACCGTCAACTCGGACCCCGGATTCGTCATGCCGTTCACCCCGATGCCGTTGAGCGAGCGGGATTTCGACGTTCGCTGGCGCTTCCTCTGGCGATCGCTCGCTTCCTACGGAGACGACGCCGGAACCAGCCGGGGCGTACGGCTCATCGGGATGGACCCGGCGCCGGGCACCCGGGCGGAAGAGCTGACGGCGTTCAACGCGTTCTACGACCGGACACATCTTCGCGAGGCACGGGGCGCTCTCCGGTCCCGCTTCGTGACACGTTACGAGCTGTGCCAAGCGTTCTCCTCGTCCGCAGCGCCGCGGTACGCGGCGGTGTACGAGCTGGACAGCCCCGCCGTGACGAACCTGCCCGTACCTCGGGTGACGGACGGCCCGCCGTCCTGGCGGGACCGGAACACGCACTGGCGGCTGACGTACGCGCTGATCGAGCGGATCGACCGAGGCTGAGCGCAGCCACCCGAGGAATTCCGTCGGACCAAGGGAGCAACGATGCCCCGCACCGCCCACGAAACGCGCACGACAACGTCCGCCCGACGAGCCGCGATAGCGGCGTTTCTCGGGAGCACGCTGGAGTACTACGACTTCTACCTGTACGCCGTCGCGGCAGCGCTCATCTTCGACCGGCTGTTCTTCCCCTCCGGCAATGCGGCCGTCGGTCTCGCCCTGTCCTTCGCCACCTTCGGGGTCGCCTACGTCGCGCGGCCCGTCGGCGGAATTGTGATGTCGCACTTCGGCGATCGGATCGGACGCCGGCGGGTGCTGATGATCACCCTCGCGATCATGGGCACCTCGTCGTTCGCCGTGGGACTCCTGCCGACGTATGGCTCGGTAGGGATTCTGGCGCCGATCTTGCTGGTCACGGCCCGGCTGGCACAGGGTTTCTCCGCCGGCGCCGAGCTGGCCGGCGCGACGACCCTGACCCTGGAGCACGCGCCGGACCGCCATCGGTCCTTCTTCACCAGCTGGGCCTCGACGGGCTGCTCGGCGGGTTTGCTCCTCGCGACGCTCGTGTTCATCCCTGTCGCAGCGCTTCCCGACGCTCAGATGCTCGCCTGGGGCTGGCGGATCCCGTTCCTGTCCTCGGTCGTGGTCTTCGCGATCGCGTACTGGGTCCGCACCCGCCTCGACGAACCGCCGGAGTTCGAGAAACAGCAGGAGACCGACGCCGTCGTGCGCGTTCCGGGCCTCGCAGTCCTGCGCACCCAGCCGACGGCGGTGTTACGGGTTGTCCTGATGACCCTGATGGCCTCCTCGCAAACGATCTTCAGCTTCTTCAGCCTGTCCTACGCCAGCGAGACGGCCGGCGTGGGCAAATCGCCGATGCTGATCGTCAACGCCGTCACGCTCGGGTTGTCGATCGCTGTCCTGCCGCTCGCCGCGTCGCTGTCCGACCGGATCGGCCGGAAACCGACGCTCCTGATCGGCGCCGTCGGCAGTCTCCTGTCGCTCTTCTTGTTCTTCTGGTTCATCACGACCGGCAGCCTCGTGTTGATCTCGCTGGGCGCGTTCCTGTTCATGTCGGTGCTGTATTCGTTCTGGAGCGCCGTCTATCCGGTCTACTTCGCGGAGCTGTTCGCCACCCCGGTGCGCTATTCCGGGATGGCTATCGGGCAGCAGATCGGCCTTGTCCTCGTCGGGTTCGCCCCGGTCATCGGGGCGCTCCTCCAGCGTCCGGGACCGTACGGGTGGCTCCCGGTCGCGGCGTTCACCGGAGTGTGCATCGGCATCGCGGCCATTGCTGTCTGGACAGGACCGGAGACCTACGACGTGCCGGTGGACCGTCTCGGCCGCGCGAACCTGCCCGCTGACGTGGCGGAGCCCCCATCAGCGGGCAGCGATGCGAGAACGCGGTCCGCGGCGTCGCCCGAGCAAAGGCGGCATTCGTGAACTGATAGTCCACAAAGGACCAACGGTGGACGCGCGGTGATCCCAGCCCTGCCGGAGTCGAACTTCTCGGCTGGGAAACCAGCCCGTCGCCGCCCTCGCCCACTACGGCCGGTGCGCTGCCCCGCTACTCCCCCGGGCGAGTCCCGCCGCGGGCGACCAGCACCGGGCACAGCGCGTACGAGATCAGCGCCTGGCTCGTGGATCCCAGCGCCAGGCCGCTGAACCCGCCCCGGCCTCGGCTGCCGACGACCAGCAACTGCGCCCGGTCGGCGAGATCGAGCAGCACCTCGGCCGGGCGCCCCGCCCGCACGACCCGCTCGACGACGACGTCCGGGTACTTCTCCTGCCAGCCGGCCAGCCGTTGCGCGAGCAGCTCGTGCTCGTGCTCCTCGACTGCCGCGCGGTCCATTCCCCGCCGGCCCTCTTCGAAGACCTCGGCCAGGAACTTCTCGCTCCAGCTGTGCACCGCCACCAACCGCGCGTTCCGCCAGGTCGCCTCTTCGAACGCGGCCGCGATCGCCGCTTCGCCCTTGGGGGTGCCGTCGACGCCCAGCACGACCGGCCCCTCGGCCGGGGCCTCGTCCTCACCGACGTGCGGCCGGATCACCGCGACCGGACACGGCGCGTGCGCGGCCAGCGCGACCGACACCGACCCGAGCAAGACGCGGCCCGCCGTGCTCCGGCCCGGACTGCCGAGCACGATCATGCTCGCGCCGGCCGCCTCGGCCAGCAACGCCTCCGCCGGCCCCTCGGCCCGCACCGCGGTCGCCGCCTCGACGCCCGGCGCGGCCTGGGCAGCCGCGTCGCCCGCTTCGGCCAGCACTCGCGCGCCGCGCGCGCCGGCAGCTTCCTGCATCTGCTCGAACGACAGCTCGGCCGCGGGAAAGGACACCGGCAGCTCAGGCAACGCATGGACCAGGCGAAGACTCCGATGACGTTCCCGCGCGACCCGTGCCGCCCAGCGCACCGCTGTCAGAGCGGCCGCGGAACCGTCGACACCGACCACCACTGCTGACTCCGACCCCGTCATCCGATCCCCGCTTTCCCCGTACGGACAGTCCGTGCAAGGAAGCTACCGGTCGAAGGCCGTTCCAGCCCGTCGTCACACCCCGATGGGGGGGGATGCGACGGACGTCGGCCTCGGCTCCTGTCGGTACACAGTAGACAGTCGGCGACGCTGTCCGGCCGTTCGATACCATCAGAACCGTGACTGCCGAGCCGACTGCCCGCGAACTGGTCGACCGCTTCGGCCGGATGACCGCCGACGGCCGTTTCCAGACACTGCGGCTGCTCGTCCCCGGCAAAGGGGATTCGCCGGTGCTCGAACCGTTCCTGCTGTCGACCGCGAACGACACCGCCGAGGACGACCTGGTCCGGGTCGAGGCCGTCCGGGCGATTCCGCTGCTGGACTTCGCCGAACCCGCCCTCGTCGACCGGTGCCGGGAAGCGCTGCACCGGCTCGCCCGCGAGGACGACGACTGGGACGTCCGCAACGCCGCGGGCTGCGTCGTGTTCGACCTGCCCGGAGCCGAAAACAGCGTCGACCCGATCCGGGCAGTGCTGGCCGCGGAACCCGAAGAGTTCGTGCGCGCCAACGTATCCGCCGCGCTCAACCTGTTCCTCCGTCGCCAACGCTAACCGGACGCCACCCCCGCCCCGTCGCCTCGCTCGACCCGCGGGTCGCCCAGGACGCAATCGACGAGACAGACCGTCCGGTCGCCGGGCACCGGATGCTGAGCTATGGTGACGGTGTCGCGAAAAACGATGCTCCGCGGTTCAAGCCGTCGGACATCGCGCACACATCGACGCAGACGTTTCTGCTCGGTCAGCGGCTCCTTGCCGAGATCGGGTTCTTCCCGCCCCTTCTCGGACACCACCCTTGCCGGCGCGTGCCGGCTCGACAGAGGAGCGCACCATGCAGAAGTCCGTCGCCGTCATCGGAGCGGGGCTGGGCGGCCTGACGCTCGCCCGCGTGCTTCAGGTCACCGGCGTCGCCGCGACGATCTACGAGGCCGAGGCGTCGGCGACCGCCCGCGCGCAGGGCGGCTTGCTCGACATTCACGAGGAGACCGGGCAAGTCGCTCTCCGCGCGGCCGGTCTGTACGACGAGTTCCTCGGCCTGGTCCGTCCGGGCGAGGACGCCAAGCGCGTGGTCGACCACGCCGGCACGGTCCTGTTCGACCTGCCCGGGGACCCCGGGTCGGCGCGCCCGGAGGTCGATCGCGGCGAACTCCGGGACCTGGTCATCGAGTCGCTCGCGCCCGGCACCGTCAAGTGGGGGCACAAACTCGAGTCGATTCGGCACCGTCCGGGGGGCGGCTACGACCTCGCCTTCGCGACCGGGGCGGCCGCGCACGCCGAACTGGTCGTCGGCGCCGACGGGGCCTGGTCGAAGGTGCGCCCGCTGCTCACCCCCGCCAAGCCGCTCTACAGCGGAACCTGCTTCATCGAGATCGGCCTCGCCGCCGGCGGGCCGGACCACCGGGCGAGCGTGGCGGCGATCGGCAGCGGCACGCTGATGGCGGTCGAGCCGGGCAAAGGCATCATCGCCCATCGCCACGCCGACGGGCGCGTCGCCGGCTACGTGGCGCTGAACAAGCCCGAGGAGTGGGCGGAGTCGATCGACTTCGGCGACCCGGCCGAGGGCCTGCGTCAAGTCGGCGCCGAGTTCGCCGGCTGGTCGCCGCTGCTCACGGCGTTCGTCACCGGAAGCGACGTGGAGCCGCGGCTCCGGCCCATCCACGCCCTTCCCGTCGGGGTCAAGTGGGACCGGGTACCCGGTGTGACGCTCATCGGCGACGCCGCGCATCTGATGTCCCCCTTTGCCGGTGAGGGCGCGAACCTCGCCATGTACGACGGCGCGGACCTGGCGGCCGAACTGGCCGGGCAACCCGACGTCGAGAGCGCGCTCGCCGCCTACGAGGACCGGCTGTTTCCGCGCAGCGGCGAGGTCGCCGGCCTCTCGGCACAGAACCTGGAGAACTTCTTCGGCCGGGAGGCGCCGCAGAGCGTGGTCACGCTCTTCGATCGCTCCTAGCGAGCCGGGCGGCGGCTTGGCCTCGGCACCGCGAACGCCGGGGCCAAGCCGAAAACCGGTTAATCGCCGGTGCAGCAGGACGTGCGGGCGCTCGCTACGTAGTGCGGGTCGTGCCACCAGAACGCCGCGTTGTCCGGATGATCCGGAACCGGTGTCAGCCGCGCGCTGGCCGGCGCGGCTGAGCCGGCCGACGCGAACGGGGCGAGCAGCTCGTCCACGGTGTGCACGCGCCCGCTCGCGAGGACCTGGCGGACGTCGGCGGCGGCCTTGATATCGGCGAGCGGGTCGCTGCCGAGGACCACCAGGTCGGCGTGGCAACCCCGGGCGATGCGGCCCAGCGGTTCGCCGAGGACGTCGCCCGGGATGCTCGTCGCGGTGATCAGCGCTTCGTACGGGGTGAAGCCGTAGGCGACCATCGCGCGCAGGTTCATGTGGGTGCTGACCGCGGTGTGGTCGATCGGCGAGTCGGTGCCGGTGACGATCCGGCCGCCGCCGCGCAGGATCGCCGCCGCCTCCTTGACTTGGCGGGCCAGGCTGTTCAGCGCCGCGGTCTGGTCGGCGGTCTTCGAGGTCTCGGCGGTCTTCTGCAGCGACTTGTACTCCCACGCCGGATACAGCGTCCGCACCCGCCGGTCGGTGACCAGGCTTTCGTCGTCGCGGAACAGCGCGGTGGCGGCGAACAGCGTGGGTGTGCGCGCCGCGCCGCGGCGCAGGAACAGGGCCACGACGTCGTCGTATCCGGCGCCGAGCAGGGAGTACGTGCGGGAATAGCCGAACCGGCTGGTGGCGCCCATGTGCTCCATGCCGTCGCTGCCGAAGGCGAGCGCCGGGTAGTGGTAGTGCGAGGTCGCCGGCAGCCGCCGCTGGTGACCCCATTCGATCACCCGGCGCTGCATGTCCGGGCTGATCCGCACGTAGGCCTTGAGCAGGTCGTAATCCAGTTTCCCGGCCCGCTCCAGCTCGAGTTCCAGCTGCCGCTCGTCGAAGGTGGGCCGCATGAAGTTGTAGAAGACGCGCGAGCCGTCGATGGCCTCGCCGGTGGCGAAGTACCGCGGCCCGAGCCGCGCGCCGGACTGGATCGACTCCCGCTCCTCCACCATGTGATACGCCGGGCTGCCCGGCGATCGGGTCGTGGTGAACCCGAGCGACAGCCACAGCCTGCCCTGCCGGTCGCCGTAGCCGTACCCCTGCATCTGGCGGTGGTTGTGCATGTCGACGAGCCCGGGGATCACCACGCCGTCGCGCGCGTCGACGATCTCGCCGTCCAGTCCGCTGCCCGCCGGCTCCACCGAGGCGATCCGGCCGCCGTCCACCACGATGTCAGCGTCCGTGCGCGAAGCGTGCGAAGTGCCGTCCCACATCCGCCCGGCGCGCACGATCACCCGGCCGCGGTTGCGGGCGTTGGTCCAGGTCAGGCGCGTCGGCACGGTACGCGGCTCGCCACCGGCCGCCGCGATCAGCCGCAACCGGCCGTTGTTCAGGTACAGCAGGGTCTTCGAGTCGCCGCTCCAGCTCGGCGCGTCGGTGACCTCGTCGGTGACCGCTCGCGACGGGCCGGCGGGCGTGCCGTCCGGGTGCACGTCGACCACCCACAGCACGCTGGCCGCCACGAACGCCATCCGCCGCCCGTCCGGCGACCACACCGGACCGTCGTCGCCGCGGGTCTGGATGGACCGCTGCGGCATCGGGTCCACGTAACGGCCGGCGCCGGTTTCGGTGTCCACCAGCAGGATCTTGTTCAGCCCCTCGCGGAAGCGCGTCGAGTACGGCTTCACCGCGGCGAGTGCGACGACCTTGCCGTCCGCAGACCAGGTCGGACGGCCTGGCTCGAAGATCGCGGTGAATATCTGCCGCACGGCGCCGGTCGCGACTTCGACGGTGTGCAGCGCGCCGTTCTGGTCGAGGAACGCGATCCGCGAGCCGTCCGGAGACCAGGCGCTCGACGTCGCGGCCAGATCGGGCAGGTTCGTCAGCTGCCGGTCCTGCCCGGTTTTCAGATCACGGATCCACAGGTCGAGCGTGCCGCTGCGGTCGGTGGAGTAGACCACCTTGCTTCCGTCGGGCGAGAACGCCGGGTCGCTTTTCCACCACGCGTCCCGGGTCAGCGGGCGCGGCAACCGGCCCAGCTCCATCACGTACAGGTCGTTCAGCGCGCGGAACACGACCTGGCTGCCGTCCGGCGACAGCACCGGGCTGCCGATCCCGACCACGGGTTTCGGGGTGGTGGAAGTGAAATCCCGCGGACGCGCGTGCAGCGGCCCCTCGGCGACGGTGACCGGCGCGCGGAACGGGATGTCCGTCGCCGCGCCTCCGCTGAGTTTCCGCCGCCGCAGCGCACCGTCGGCGGTGTAGAGGTATTCGTCGTCGCTGAGCCAGGAAACCCGGAACGGGAACACGTCCTCCCCGGTGAACAACGGTTTCCCGGCGCGTGCCAGCTCCACCGCGGCGGGCGGCTGCGGCCTCGGGCCGCCGACGACCCGGGTGTAGACGACGTCCTTTCCGTCCGGAGTCCACATCGGACTGTGCAGCACCGCGTCGGGTTCGCTGACCAGCGTGGAACGGGAGCCGTCGGCGACAGAGACGACGTCGACGCGTTTCCCGCCCGCGACGAACGCGAGTTTCGCCCCGTCCGGCGACCAGGCCGGTTCGTACTCCTCCTCCGGGCTGTCGGTGATCACCCGGCTGGTCCCGGAGGCGACGTCCAGCACCCGGATGCCGTAACTGCCGCCTTCGTCGGAGGAGTAGGCGACGGCGCGGCCGTCCGGGGAAAAGACCGGTTCGCGGTGATCGAACGGCCCGCTCGTCAGCCGCCGGAGGCCGCTGCCGTCGGCCCGGATCGTCCACAGGTCGAAGGAGCCTTCGCGATAGGACTGGAACACCAGCGCCGTGCCGTCCGGGGACCAGGACGGCAATCCGATGTCGAAAACGTCCTCGGTGAGCCGTTTCGCCGTTCCGCCCCGCGCCGGCAGCAGCCACAGCACGCCGAGCAGGTCGATCGCGACGGTCCGGCCGTCCGGCGACAGCTGGGCCGCCACGTTCGTCCCCTGCCGGACCACAAGGGGTTGCCGGGCAAGGGATTCCGCCCGCGCGCCGGATACCGGACCGGTCGCGCCGAGCCCCACAGAGCCGGCCGTTCCCGCTACTCCGGCCAGGAAACCACGCCTGTTCACCGTCATCTGCGCCCCCCAGTGCACTGCCGTTCGATGATCTGGCCCACCCTAACGGCGTTTCCGGGCGTTCCGGCAGCGATCATCCTTTCGGCCGCACGAACGTCGACCGCCGAGGCGGGCGTGCGACCGTGGTGAGATCACCGGTCCCTACGCCGATGGCTGCAACCGCGACTGCGCCACCTGGCTCCGATGAATAGTCCGTCCTCGACTGCCGGACACGCGCTATTCGAGGTGCTCATTATTGTTGACTTGCAGCCGCATTCGGCTGTCGCGTACGCGGTAGCCACCAGCTCGCTGATTTCGCGTCGTTGACCCAGGAGGAGGAAGCCGTTGGATCTCGCGGATCGGCTGGCGACAGTCACGACGCTTTTCGAGGCTCACAGAAAGGCGCCGTTCCCGCGCCGGTGGCGAGGCACCGACGTGGCAGCCGTCGACACGGTGATGCTTGACGAGAACTCATCCGGCTGTATCTCCACTTGGCTGCAGCGACAAGGTCTCCTGGACGACAGGAGATGGAACATCCTCGCCGAATGCGAACAGCAGCTCATCCGGGTCATCCCCGAACTGGACGCCTACGGTCGCGAGTACTACCAAAGACTCCTGGACATGACGGTGCTGGTACTGGAGGCGGACAGCCCATAGCGGCAGCGCTGGCAGCCCTCGCCCGGCGACAGGTCGTCCGGCGGTTCGGGTTCGGGTGCCGCGCGCGGGGTGTGGGGCATGGTCGGCACGGTGTCCGAAGCGCACCGCGGGCCTTCCGCTCGCGGTGCGCCGCCGGAGTTCAGGCGTGGGCCGTCCGCGTGGATCGGCGCGTCCGGTAAAGCGTGACCGCGACCAGGACGAGCACAGCGGTTTCCGTCAGGACGCTCAGCAAAGCCTCCGGCGCGGGCTGGAAACCCCGTTCGGAAAAGCCGAACAACCCGGTCGTCCGCGAAAGCACGAAGCCCGCCAAGGCACCCGCCGCCAGCGCGGCCGCCGCCAGGCGCAGCAGGAAGGGGCCGCCCAGAGCCACCAGTACGGCCACCGCGAACGCCGCGGAAGCCTGAAGGAGGAACGACGGCCCGATCACCGGGATCACGCGATAGCCGCCGACGTACAGCCGCGCGTGGAGATAGCCGCTCACCGCGAGACACACCGCCGTCGCGAGGCGCAGGACGACATTCATGCCAGCTTCACGTCCTTCACCGCCAGGCCCGGCCCGCCCGGGCGGTAGGACACCTCGCGGATGCCGAGCGCGTCCTTGAGCTTGCCCGCGGGCAGTGTCACCGGTGTCGGCGCTGGCCGCGTTCCCGGCTGAGGCAACGGATACGCGGTGGTTGTCGCGCTGTGGAAGGTGATGTTGCCTTCGGTCTTCGTGAACAACTGGTGCACGTGCCCGTTGAGGCAGGTCACCGACGAGAACCGCCGCAGGTACGAGAGCGCCTGGGTCGCGTCGTCGGTCCCCCAGCCCCACGTCGGGTACATCGCGAACAGCGGGATGTGGCTGAACACCACGATCGGTGTGTCCGAACCGAGCTTCGCGACGTCCTTGCGCACGAATTCCAGCTGATCCGGCCCCAGATGGCCGAGCTTTTCCAGGCTCAGCGTGTTGACCAGCGCGATGAAGTGGACGCCCTTGACGTCGAAGCTGTACCAGCCGTCGCCCGCCGTGCCCGCGCCGAACGCCTTGCGGTACTTCTGGCCGGCGTCGTCGATCGAGTCGTGCTCGCCGGGCACCGTGGACACGTGCCCGGTGTCGAGAGTGCTCATCATCTGCTTGACCTGGTCGAACTGGGCGGCCGTCGACAGGTGGGTCAGGTCGCCGGTGTGCATGACGAAGTCCGGGCGGTACCCGAGCGCGTTGATCTGCGTGATGGCCTCGGAAAACGACGACTCGACGGCCGTGTTGGCGGGTCCGGTGAAGCCGAGGTGGCTGTCGCTGACCTGGACGAACCGCAACGCGTTCGGGTCGTCGACCGCGGCGGCGTCTCCCGGCGCGGCGATCCGGCTGATCACCTCGCCGCCGGTGACCGTCAGCGCCACGGCCGCGCCGAACCACGCCGTGTGCCGCAGGAGCTGGCGCCGGGTCATCCCTTCCGGGCTGTGCTCGTCTTCGGTCACGGCGTCACCGTCACGGTCGCCGTCATGAACGGGTGGATGGTGCACAGGTACTCGAACGTGCCCGGCTTGCTGAAAGTGTACTGATAGGACTGTCCAGTTTGGAGGGTCGGCGACCGCAGCGGGCCACCGGATCCCGTGCTGGTGACCGTGTGCGCGTCCTGGTCCTGATTGGTCCAAGTGACGGTGGTGCCCTTCTTCACCGTCGTCGCGGCGGGCGCGAACGCGAAGTCCTTGATGCCCACGGCATTCGCCGTCGAACTGGCGGTCGCGGTCGGCGACGGCGGCGGCGTCATCCCGGGCATCCCCGGCATCCCGGGCATCGACGCCATCGGCGCGGCGGGAGGCGACGCGGCTGGAGGCGACGCGGCGCAGGCCGTCAACGCCAGCGCGGCCGCGGTGATGAGCAGGAAGTGTTTCACCCCAACGGATTTCCTCATACCAGGGATACGTGCGGGGGTTACGCTCCCTCCCCCGGCACCAGGACCTCGACGACGCCGCCGGACTCGCGCACCACCAGGTGCGGCAACGGCGGCGGGGTCACCGGCAGCTGGTGCGTGAGGACCGCGCCGTCGACGGCGAACGACGTCCGGTGGCACGGGCAGTTCAGCCGCCGAGCCGGCGCGTCCAGGTTCAGCCGGCAGCCGAGGTGCGTGCACGTCGCCGAAACCGCGCGCACCTGCCCGCCGGAGCGCTGCACAAACCCGGCGACGGCCCCGAAGTCGAACGGCAGCACGCCGCCTTCGGGCAGGTCCTGGGCCGCGACAACAGCTCGCCACTGGCCGTTCTCGGGCCGCAGGGTCTTCTCTTCCGGGGGCGCGGCGGCCGGTTCGGCCCCTGAGGTCACCAGGTACTCGACGCCCGCGCCCGCGGCGGCCGCCGCCGCAGCGGCCGAGGACACCTGGATGAACCGGCGGCGGTTGCCGCCCCGCACAGGCGCGGGTTCGCGCAGCTCCTGGGCGAGCCGGCGGTGCAGCGCGGCGACGAACTCCTCGCTCGCCGCCGCACCGCCGGGCCGCGCGGCGCGCAGCAGCACCGCGGTCCGCAGCTCGGCCTCGTCGCCGGGGCCGGCCTCGAACGGGCGCGGCCGGCGCCGGCGCAGGAGGTCCTTGACGAACCGGCGGACGCCTCGCGTGCTCACGTCTCCATCCCTTCCGCCAGCTGGGCCGCCTGGCGCAACGCGCGGTGCTGCAGGACTTTCGCGTTGCCGACAGTGGTGCCCAGCTCGGCCGCCGCCTCCTTCAACGAGCAGGCCTGCAGGAACCGCAGGCGCAGGATCCGGCCGTAGCGCTCGGGCAGCTGCGCGAGGATCGCCTCGGCGCGGGCGAGCACGCCCGGGTCCACGGTGTCCGCTTCGAACGCGGCGATGTCGCGTTCCTCGTCCAGTGCGGTGATCTCCCGGCCGAGCGTGCGCCGCCAATGCCCAGCCAGCACCGTCCGCGCGGTGGCCAGCAGGTACGCCCGGACCTCGCCCACGCTCGCCGAGACCCGCAGCGGCCGCAACGCCGTCAGGAAGACCTCCGTGGTGAGGTCCTCCGCGTCGGGCCGGTTGCCGACCTTCGAGAACATCAGCCGGAACACGCGGTCGACGTTGTCGCGGTAGACCGCCTCCCAGTCCGGGTAGACGTCCGCGCCGACCGCGTGCAGCCGCGCGCGGGGCGCCGCGCCCGCTTCGTCCTGTTCGGCGCGTCTGCGCCGGAACCGCTGTGCCACCGGCACCGCCCGCCTTCTCCCCACCGGTTTTCTCCCACCACCAGAGGGATACGAACCGGGGTTACGCCGTAACCGGAGACCGTATCCGTAAGCGGAGTTTCCGACGACCCGAGGAGCGAAATGACCGCATCGATGTCACGCCGGCAACTGCTCGTCACCGGCGGGGCCGCCGCCGCCGTCCTCGCCACCACCGGCCTGCCGAGGCCCGCCGCCGCGGCGACGCCGATCCGGCCGGGCGGCGCGGACGTCGTCCTCGCCTGGAACCGCGAGCTGCTGGCGATCGTGCGCACGCCCGGCCTTCAGCCTGCGACCGTTCACCCGACGCGCAGCTTCGCGCTGCTGCACGCGGCGATGCACGACGCCGTCGTCGCGACGGCCGACAGCGGGCATCCGTACCTGTTCACGCTCGAGGTCCGGGGCCACGCGGCCCCGGAAGCGGCGGCAGCGCAGGCCGCGCACGACGTCCTGGCCGCGCTCTACCCCTCCCGGTCCGCGGAACTGGCGACCCTGCTGACCGGGCAGCTGGCCGGCATTCCGCCGGACGCGCGCGACCGCGGAGTGCGAGCCGGGCGGCTGGTGGCCCGGTTGCTGCTCGGCCTCCGCGCGAATGACGGCTCCGCGGCGGTCCCGCCGGTGCTGGCGCCGGGCACGGCCCCCGGGGAGTACCGGCCGACGCCGCCCGCGTTCGCGCCCGCGGTGTTCACCCACTGGCCCGCGGTGACGCCGTTCGTGCTCGACCAGGCCGGGCAGTTCCGGCCCGGTCCGTACCCCGCGCTGGAGAGCGCCCGGTACGCGAGAGCACTGAACGAGGTCGCCGCGACGGGCCGGGACACGAGCACCACCCGCACCGCGGACCAGACCGTGCAGGCGCGGTTCTGGGCGGCGCCGATCTGGAACTACTGGAACGAGATCACGCAGTCGGTCGTCGCCGGTTCGCGCAGCGGCCTGATCGACGCGGCCCGGGTGTTCGCACAGCTGAACCTGACCTTCGCCGACGCCGTGATCGCGTTCTACGAAGCGAAATACCACTACCGGATCTGGCGGCCGATCACCGCGGTCCGCCTCGCCGCCGACGACGGAAACCCGGCGACGGACGGGATCCCGGACTGGTCGAGCCTCGCCACCACCCCGGCGGATCCGGCGTACCCCGGCGCGCACAGCGTCGTCGCGCAGGCGGGCGCGCGGGTCCTGAGCGAGGAGTACGGGCCGAGCTGGGCGCTGGAGGTCACGTCCGAGGCGCTGCCGAACGTGGTCCGGCGATTCGACACGTTCCAGGACGCGGCCGACGAAGCGGGGTTGAGCCGCATCCCCGCGGGCGTGCACACCCGGCTCGACCACGACGCCGGCCGCCAGCTCGGCCTCGACGTCGCCGAGTTCGTCCTGTGCTCCTGACCTTTCGCGGCTGAGGATCCGCGAAATGGCGCGGTGGAGCGGGGCCGGGCGGTGAAGGTGCGCGCCGACGACGCTGGTGCCAAGACTGGCATCCCTTAGCTCCGCCATGGCCAAAACCGCCCCCCGGACTTAAAGGTCCGGGGGGCGGTTTCCAGGCCGCCACACCTTAATTTTCCTCTTTCCGACTCCAGCTGCCGTTCAGTCGGCCGCGCCGGTGACGGCGACGCGGTCAGCCATGTCGGCCTTCCCCGTTCGGTTCCCGCTGACGGGCGGTGAGCACCAATGCGTAAACGATTCCGCATACTCGCCGACACCGATTTCCGCGACGCCGCACAGCACCTCGGTCTCGGTCAAGTAGTTCAGCGCGCAGCTCCCCTGGCCGGTTGAGGGCTGCTCGCACCGGGCACAACCCGTGTTACACCACCGCAAGCGCCTGCTGAAACAGATCAAGGGAACGTAGGCGGAGAGGTCGCCGCCGGGCTGGGCTACGCTGCCTGGCCGGTCACCGGGGTGTGCGGAAGCGCCCCAGTCGCGGCCCGGTAGAGATCCTCGTAGGCGTCCAAGGTCCGCGCTATTCCGTGCCTGGCCACGGCTTCCTGACCGGCTCGGCCCATTCTCGCGCGCAGGGCGGGATCGGCGGTCAGTTCCAGCAGGCGCTCCCCCAGCACCTCCGTCTCGCCGGGCGGGTAGAGCCACCCGGTCCGGCCCGGGGTCACCAGGTGGGGCAGGGCCATCGCGTCGGCGGCGAGCACCGGGAGACCGGCGGCCATCGCTTCCATCGTCGCCAGGCTTTGCAGTTCGGCGGTGCCCGGCATGCAGAAGAGGTGGCTGGTCCGGTACGCGCGCACCAGTTCGGCGTCCGGCACGAAACCGCGGAACGTCACCCGGTCCGCGACGTCCAGGCGCGCGGCGAGGTGTTCCAGTTCCGTCCGGCACGAACCGTCGCCGACGAGGGTCGCGTGCAGGGTCGGGACTTTCGGCAGGGCCCGGAGGAGGTCGTCCACGTTCTTCTCCGCGTCCAGGCGGCCGACGAACAGGACGCGGACGGGATCGGCGGGCGCGGGGTCGACCGGGGCGTAGTGGCCCAGGTCGATTCCGCACGAGACCACTGCGACCGGGCCGGGGAAACCCTTTTCCTCCAGCAGTTGCGCGGCGCGCGGGGTCGGCGTGGTGACGACCCCGGCGCGGCGGAAGACCCGGACGAAGTCTCGCCAGGCCCAGCGGGTCAGCGCCGACGTCACCGGTTCGGGCAGCGATACGAAGCCGAGCAGGTTTTCCGGCATGAAGTGGTTTGTCGCGACGGCGGGGACGCCGCGTTCTTCGGCAGCGGCCAGCAGACCGCGGCCGACCGAGAAGTGCGACTGAACGTGGACGACGTCGGGGCGGAGGTCGTCCAGCAGTTCGGCGGCGGTGCGACGGGCGCGGCGCGGGGTGCTGAAGCGGAACGTCGGATGGAAGGGCGTGCGGTGGGACGGCACGTAATGGAGCGGGTAGCCCGCGTCCGGATCGGGGACCTCGGCGCGCTGCGGGGTGAGGATGTGGACCTCGTGGCCGCGGGCGCTCAACCCGCGGGCCAGGCGTTCGGCGAAGTGCGCGGCACCGTTCACATCGGGAGGGAAGGTGTCGGCGCCGATGACGATACGCAACCGGGAATGCGGCATGGGACGCTCCTGAACAGTTCGAGGTGACGGTTTCGCGTAGGCCAGCATGACGACGCCGGCGATGGCGACGGCGGCCAGTCCGATTTGGACAGTGGCGGCGACGGGCGAGGCGACTGGTCGCTCGCCGAACAGCAGTGCGCTGGCGAGGATTGCGGTGAACGGGTCCACGACAGTTGTCGCCGCGACAGCGACCGCGGCGGGACCGCTGGCGTAAGCGCGGTGCATCAGCCAGCCGCCGGTCAGCAGGAGCAGTCCGGCTTCGGCGGCCACTACCGCGCCCGTCCCGGGAGTCCCGTGGACAAAATGCAGGGCAGCGACGCGCATCGTGGCGGAGCCGAGTCCGAAAAGGACTGCCGCGGCGGCGGCTTGGGCCAGGCATTTCGCACGGCCGCGGACAAACCATGCCCCGACGGCCGCGCACGCTCCGGCCAGCAGCGCCGGTTGGACGCTGGCGACGCTGGGGATAGCGGCGACTCCGACGGACGTGGCGGAGAGCAGGACGAATCCGCCGACTCCCGCGCATACCGCGACGGTCGCGGCGACTGCCCGGCTGGAACGGTCCGGGTTTCGGAAGCCGACGGTCAACACCAGGCTGAGCACGCCGATCGGCTGGACAACCGCCAGTGGCGCCAGCGAAAGCGCGATCAGGTGCAGCGTGCTGCCCAGAACGGCGAGACTGGTGCCGCCGAGCCAGATCGGGTTGCGCAGGACGGCGCCGACGACGCGCAAACCGGTCCCGTCGGCGGTTTCGACCGATCGGTGCTGAAAGCGGACGGCGGCGGCGAAGAAACACGCGGCGAGCACCGCCAGCGCGATCGCGACGAGGGTCATCGGCCCGCCCTTCCGATCGCGCGGGCGCCGGTGATCAGGATGACCAGTTCCGCGGTGAGCGCGACGCGTTCCAGCAATCCGGCAGGCAATGCCGTGACGAACTGGGCGGCGCCGAAACCGGCGGCGGTGACCAGGCCCGCGATCGCGCAACCGGTGAGGCGGCGCGCGGTCCTCGCCCAGTGCGGCTTGGCGCTCAGCCGCTGCCCCAGCGACGCGCAAGCCAGCGGCAACGCGCCGAAAAGGACAGCGCCGCCGATCCGGTGGACAGTGCCGTGAAAGGTCGATTCGCCCACCGCCGCGTTTCCCTGGAACACCAGCTCGATCACCAGCGCGACGCCCCACAGTCCGAAAAGGACGATGGTGGTGCGCCCGGCGGGCAGGGACGTGGCCCGGGCGGCCGCGACAAGCAGTACCCCGGCGGCCAGCACCAGGAGCACGGCCAGGGCGAACCAGACCCGGGCGACCCGGTGCAGGGCGTAGTCGCTGACCGGGTCGCGGAACGGGTCGACGGTCGGGTCGAAGGCGAACGACAGCGTGCCGATCAGCGAAAGCGCGGCCGTGGTGAGGCCGATCGCCCACCAGGCGAGCCGCTTCGCGGGAGTGGCGCTGACAAGGCTTCCGGTCACCTGCCCCACGGTGGGCGGGCCGGATGAGAAGCTGATGAGAATTCCCCGGGGTTCGGTTAAGAAGCGCTCGGCGGGGTTCGGACGCGGGGGCGGAACCCGCCGATATCGGTATCGGACGGGAGAATCCGCGACGGATTCGCCCGGCGCGGCGAGTTCTTCAGCGACGCCTGGCCGGGCGGATCCGGCCGGTTCGGACGGGATGTCGCATTCCGCTCAGCCGTCGCCCCGCGACCGGGTCCGCCCGACTGGCCCGATCACGCGCCCGCGGCCGGGAACGCCAGCTCGAACCGCGCTCCCCCGCCGTCGGCGGATCCGGCGCGGACCGTCCCGCCGTGCTGGCCGACCACCTGCTCCACGATCGCCAACCCCAGCCCGGACCCCGGCTTCGACCGCGCCGCCTCGGCCCGGTAAAACCGCTCGAACACGTGCGGCAGGTCGACCTCGGCGATGCCCGGCCCCTGGTCCGACACGACGATCGCCGGGATCTCCGGCAGCACCGCCGCCCGGACCGTCCCGCCCGGCGGGCTCCACTTCGCGGCGTTGTCGAGCACGTTCAGCACCGCCCGTTCCAGCGCCCCGGCCCGGCCCTTCACCTCGGCGCTTGCCAGCGTCACGGCGAACTCCACCTGCGGCGACCGGGCCCGGACCCGGTCCGCGGCGGCGGCGAGCACGTCCGCGAGGTCGACCCGGTCCACCGGTTCCGGCTCCCGCTCGCCGGTGGACAGGTCCACCAGCTCGCCGACCAGAGTGGTGAGTTCGACCGACTGGACGTCGAGGTCCGCGAGCAGCCGGGTCCGGTCCTCCGGCGGCAGTGCCCGGTCCTGGCCCTCGGCGTGGATCAGCAGCTCGATGTTGTTGCGCAGGCTGGTCAACGGGGTCCGCAGCTCGTGCCCGGCGTCCTGGACGAGCCGCCGCTGCTCGTCGCGCGAGAGGCGGAGCGCGCCGAGCATCTCGTTGAACGCGTCGGCCAGCCGGGCCAGTTCGTCCTTGCCCGCCACGGTGATGCCGGCGGCGAGTTCCTGAGTCCTGGCGACGTCTTCGGCGGCGACCGTCAGCGCGGCGACCGGACGCAGCGCGGTCTTGGCGATCGCGCGCCCGGCCAGCGCCGCACCGGCGACGCCGACCAGCCCGGCCAGGGTCAGCCACCCGCCGAGTTCGGCGAGAGTTCCTTCCAGGTCTTCGGAATTGCGCGCGACCAGCACTGCTCCCCCGCCGGGCCGCGGCACGCTGCGCACCCGGTAGCGGTCGCCGCCGATGCGTTCGACGTCGAAGCCGAGCGCCGCGTCCCCGGCCGCGACGAACCGGGCCTGCGGGCCGGTCGGAAACGGCGGCGCGCCCGCCACGCCGACGCTCGCCCCGTCCGCGTCCACGAACTCGACCGCCATCGCCTCGGCCCGGCCGGAGCTCGGGCCCGGCTTGTCCTGCTGCACCGCGCGCAGGGTGGCCAGCGCTTCCGCCGGGTCCGCGGCCTTCGCGGCGACCTGCGCGTAGGTCTGCAGCTGGGCGTCGAACTGCTGGTAGAGGTTGGCCCGGGTCAGGAACCACGCGGCCGAGAACGTCGCGACCACCGCGACGGCCATGGCGAGCGCGACCATCGCGGTGAGCCGGGTGCGCAGCGAGCGCTCCCGCCATCGCAGCCGTTTCACAGCGGGTCGTCCCGCAGCACGTAGCCGACCCCGCGCACGGTGTGCAGCAGCCGGGATTCGCCGCCCTCTTCGAGTTTCCGGCGCAGATAGCTGACGTAGACGTCCAGGCCGTTGGACGAACTGCCGAAGTCGTAGCCCCACACCTGGTCGAACATCGCCGTCCGGGTCAGCACGATCCGCGGATGCCGCAGGAACGCCTCCAGCATCGCGAACTCGGTGCGGGTCAGCCGGATCGGCCGGTCGCCCCGGCGAACCTCCCGGGTCTCCGGGTCCAGGACCAGGTCGGCGAAGGAAAGCGCGGCCCCGGCCGGACGCGCCGGAGTGTCGTACTCGACCCGGCGCAGCAGCGCCCGCACCCGGGCCAGCAATTCCCGCAGCGCGAACGGTTTCACCAGATAATCGTCGGCACCGGCATCGAGGCCGGCGACCCGGTCCGTGACGCCCGTGCGCGCGGTCAGCATCAGGATCGGCACGAAGTTGCCCTCGGCGCGCAGCACTCGACAGCTGTCCAGACCGTCGAGCACCGGCATCATCACGTCGAGCACGACACCGTCCGGCTTCTCGGCCCGGATCACGTCAAGGCCTTCGGCCCCGTCCCGGGCGAGCGAAACGGTATAGCCCTCGAAGCGCAGCGTCCGCGACAGCGAATCCCGGACCGCTTCCTCGTCGTCGACCACGACCAGATGCACCGCCGCCTCCTTCCGCCTGGCCCCACTCTCCCGCACGAAAATGAGAACTCAGTGAGAAGTCGCCCGTTCCGGGTGCAGCGGCGCCCCGGGACGGGCCCTGATGTCCGTCCCGGGGATCAGCGGTCCCGGGTCACCTGACCCACGCCGTTCCCCGATACCTGATGCGGTCCTGCCTTTCGACGAGCTTTCATTGCTGGGCAACGGGGAACTCGACAGGTCCGCACTGCCCGGCCCGTTCACCGGCCCGGCCGCCGCAACAGCAGCCAGGCGAGCGGGAGGCACCAGTTCTCCGTTAGCGCGAATCCGCTCGTGCCCGGCGGTGCCAGTTCCTCTTGTGCGGCAAAGGATCCGTCGAACGGCGGGACCGCATCGCCTGCCGTGCGGCACAATGGGTCGAGAGCGACGTCGCGCACGCACGGAAACGGCTCGGTGATGCTGCGCGATCTTCTCGATGCCCGCTCGGCTCGCACGCGCATCTGGCACAATTCGGACGTACGCCGACGAACCGCACAAGGGAGATGGGATGTCCGCCCACATCGACGAGCTGATCGCCCAGTTCGAGAATTTCCAGACCAAGGTGCGGCAGGCCGAGGCGAATTTCGCCGGGGTCGGCGACATGCAGGAGCGGATCGCGCAGGTCGAGAACGCCGTGACCTCGCCGGACGGCGCGGTCACGGTGGTCGCGGGCGCCAGCGGAACAGTGACCGACATCCGGCTCGCCGCCGGCGCCGCGCGCCTCGACACCGCGCAATTGTCCGTGCTGATCATGAGCACCCTGCGCGAGGCTGTCGCCGGAGCCGTCCGGCAGCAGGCCGGGATCGTGGACGACGCCTTCGGCGACGCGTTCGGCGTCAACACCTCCGAGCAGGTCCGGCAGGCGCAGGCGGAAGCTTGGGGAACCGAGGCGGAAGAGCCCGCGTCGGAGCACCAGGCGGCGCAGCAGACTCCGCACCAAGCGGCGCCGAGGCGCCGCCCCGGACCGCGGGACGACGACGACTATTTCGACGACAACTCCGTTCTCCGCCGCGACTGAGGGGCTTTCTCGATGGGAAACATCCAGACGAACGTCGACGCGATCGCCGGGTACGTCCGGCAGCTCCCGTACTACGAGCAAGAGGGGGACAAGTTCGGCGGCAAGATCGACGCCGCCGACGTGTCCGACCAGGCGTGGGGCGTCGTCGGGGCCTTCGCCAAGCAGGGCTACACCGACCGCCTGCACGAACTGCGCTCGCTGCTGGGCGAGATGCAGGACGGCGTGGACGGTTTCATCACGAAGCTGAACAAGGCCGCCGAGATGTACCGGGGGGCCGAGGACGCCGGGAAGGTCACGTTCGGCCGGTACGAGGCCGAAGTCGACGGGGGGAAGCAGGCCTGATGGCGGAAGAGAAGAAGAGCATCGCGGACACGCTGAACGTCAAGGCGTACGACGAGAGCACGGGCGCGAACCTCGATCGCGCGGCGGGGTACGTGCCGGTGGCCGGGACGGTCTACAAGGCGGGCAAGTCGATCGCCGGGCACGCCCAGCAGGCAGTCCAGGCGGACAACCCCGGCGAGCTGGCCTCGGCGGGCGCCGCGCTGGTCGGCGACGGGGCGAAGTTCGTCGGCGCGGCCGCCGGCGACATGGTCACCTTCGCGATGGACCCGATCGGCTGGCTGGTCGGCCACGGGCTGAACATGCTGCTCGAACTGGTCCAGCCGCTCCAGGACGCGTTGCACCAGGTCACCGGGGACGGCCCGGCGATCGGGCACGCGTCGGAGAACTTCTCCTCGATCGCGCAGGGCTTCGTCGCGCTCGCCGACGACTTCGAGCGGACCGGCGACACGGCGCTGGCCGAGTGGGTGGACGACGCCGGCAACGCGGCGAAGGAAGCGCTCGGCGACTTCTCCTCGGGCATCCGCGGGGTCGGCTCGGCCGCCGGTTCGGTCGCCGAGGTCCTGCAGATGTGGTCGATGGTCATGGTGGTCATCGAAGAGGTGATCAAGGCGATCATCACCGAACTGGTCTCCTGGCTGATCACCCTCTGGCTGCCCGCGCTCGCCGCCTCGGTGATCAGCTTCGGCGGCTCGGTCGCCGCCGCGATGACGGCCTCCATCGCCAAGGCCGCCAGCGTGCTGGCGAAGGTCACCCGCTACCTCGGCAAGTTCGGCAAGCTGCTCGAGACGTTCATGCAGTTCCTGGTCAAGTTCTCGGGCAAGATCGAGGTCTTCACGCGAAAACTGCGCGTCGGGGTCATGCCGGGCGAGACCAAGTTCGGGCTCGGCGCGGCCGCGCAGGGCTTCCAGCCGAGCAACCGGGTGCTCACCACGGCGTTCGGCACCTCGGTCGGCGCCAAGCCGTTCGTCGCCGGAGCGGGCGTCAAGGCGGGCATCGCGGTCGGCAAGTCCGGGTACGCCGAGGGCAAGGACGCCGTCACCCCCGAAGGAGACGAACCGTGGTTCGACAAGAGCAAGATCGGTGGGGACAAGAGCCCGGAGGAAACCCGCGGGAACCTCGACATCTAGCCGGTACCCCAGAGGAGATCGCCCAGTCGGCGCCCACCGAGGGCAGACGGCAGGCGGCGCGGAAGATCCTTGAGCATCAAGACGGTCTCGACCGCAAAACCGAGCAGCTCATGGTCCGTCCCGGGTTTCGGGAGCGGGTCGAGGAGATGATGCGGGGCCAGTGGCGCGAGCCGGTCGTCGCGCTGCGACTGAGCGACGACAAGCTGCGCTTCGACGTGCCCGGCAGACGCCGGGACGGCACCGTCGAGGGGCAAGGGGTCGTCCGGCGGTTCTTCTGGAACATTCTGCGCGGCGCCGGCAGGGCGGCCTTTCTGGTGTTCGCCGTGATGAACAGCGACGGCAGCGGCGGCGGAGCCAAGGGCGAGCGGGCGGCTGACGTGCAGGGCCCGGCGAACGCGATGGCACTCGACCTGGTCGACCGCCTGCGCAAGCTGGGCGGTGCGTGGCTGGTGTTCTCGCCGTCGTGCGTCGCCGTGGTGGACACCGGATCGACGATCGCCGACCCTGCCGGCGCGCCCCCGCCGCGGATCGTCTGGCAGGCACGCACGCCGCAGACTCCGGAGATCAAGTTCCGCGCGCGCACCCTGACCTGGCCGGACGGCTCGCGCTTCACGTTCCCGCTGTACAGCCGGACCGAGGCGCAGCACCTGCGGCAGTACTGCGATTCCCTGCCCGGCCGGGATCAGGGGTGAGCAGAGCGGCGACGCCCTGACCGTCCTGCTCTGGCAGATCCGGCCGTGGCGAGCCAGCGGAATCGGTGACGGGCTTGGCGGTCGGGCGGCCGGGCGGTCCGCCCGATCCGGCAATGGCCGGTTTGCCGCCGACGCTCCAGCACACCGGGCGACCGCCGGAATAGGCGACCGCGTCGCCTATTCCGGCGGTCGCGTGCGGGAAACCGGGACGCGGCGGATTCCGCGCTTTCCCGAGCCGAGCGCGGACAGATGCGAAGAACATATTGCTCATACTTTTCCGGCAGAACAGCTGCTGACCCCGCCCTGCGCACCCGGAAGATCATCGGGATCGCGCGTATTCCGGTGCTCATGTATTGAGTTCTGGCTTAAACCATCGCGGCCCGCCTTCCCGTGCGCGAGCATTGGCTTCCCATCAGGGGCTCCAGCGTCGCGTACCACCCCCTGAGCACTTCCACCGGAGAAGGGGGTTTCGATGCGAGGAAAAGCCGGTGTGCCGCTGGGAGCGATTGCCCGCACGGCTCGTTCTGCATCTGGGAGGACTCCGACTACCGCGGCCGGGAGCTGTCCGTCTCGGGCTGCGGCTTTTTCCACGACCTCCCGAATGGCTCGCCCGCCTACTCCGCCGAACCGCACGCCGACTGGCATGCCGTGTGGTTCCTCCGGAACAACTGCTGATCGAGGAAAGGGGATTCACATGACGACAGCCCTTCACCGAAGAAAGAGACAGCGTGTGCTCAGCGGCGCGTTGGCGGCCGTGACCGCGGCGACGGCTTTCACGCTGGGCACGGCACCGGCGGAGGCAGCGAGCGGGTGCACCACGCTGTACGACGGGCACAGCGGCAATTCGCACGTTTGCAAGACCTGGTACGCGACCGGCGGCTACTACAAGGGATCCTGGTCGATCGGCGTCACCACGTCCTACACCTATGTGCAGTTGTACAAGGACGGCAGTACCAGCAACGCGAGCGGGTCGCGTGGCAGCTACTCGCACGTCAAGCACTTCTATCTGCGAGCGTGCAGCAGCTTCGGCGGCTGCGGCGGGTGGTGGTAGCCGTGCTCCGTCGCGGCCGTGATCGAGGATTCCGGCGGAGGTCGGGCGCCGCCAGTGCGGCAATGCTGTCCGTGCTTGGCACGGGAGTCCTCGGCCTGACGGGAGTGCCGCAGTCGGCTGACGCGGCACCAGCCATCGGGCACTGCCGGACTTGGCACGACAGCAACACTTTCGGCGCGTCTTGCACGGGCGGCGGCAGGGCCGCCTATCAAGCGGTGGCCTTGTGCAAGAACGGGACGGCGGTGGGAGGTCCCTACGAAGGCGGAGAGAGCGGAAACTGGAGCTACGCGTACTGCACCAGCGTTCATTCGTCGCTCAAACGTGGCTACGTGCAGTGGTATTCGTAGCCGCGAAAGCCGGTCGAGCGTGCGCCGCCGCGCACCGATTGGCGTCCGGCCGGACTCTCCCGCTGATCGAGTCGATGCCGACCGTTCGAACCCGCAGCCGCGCGACCTCGTCCTATTAGGACGACGGGCTGCTCGGCCGGGCTTCGAGATCTCCCAGATCGGTCCGGATCTGCCGCTCGTTCTCGCGGCGGAGATCCGCGATGGCGGCGTCCCGGTGGTCCCTTTCCGAGGTGACCACGAGGGCACCGTCCGGAGACAGCGTGGCGTCAGCGATTTCCCGGATTTGCGGCCGGGCAGATCACCACGTGGTGCGCCCCGCCGAGTACAACAGACGCACAAGATGCTCGAAGATGACGTAAATCGTCTACTTCAGTCACAAACGATCGTCTACACTGAGGCCCCCGCTCACGGATCGAAGGGCCTTCATGACAGAGCCGTCCTCCCCCGAGTCCGCCGCGTCCAGTGCGCTCGCCACGCCGGGGTCCGGGTCCTTCGTGTCCGCCGAACTGGCCTCCCAGCCGCAGATGTGGCTCACTGCGGCGGACGTTGCCACGGCGGCTGCCGACGCGTTGCCGCAGCCGGGCGAGCGGGTGGCCGTGGTCGGGTGCGGCACCAGCTGGTTCGTCGCGATGAGCTACGCCGCCGCGCGGGAGCAGCGGGGCCTCGGAGTCACTGACGCGTTCGCCGCATCCGAGTATCCGGCCGGTCGCGAATACGACCGCGTCGTCGCGATCTCCCGGTCCGGCACCACCACCGAAATCATCGAGCTCCTGTCCGCGCTCGCCGGGCAGCCCACCACGCTGATCACTGCGGTGGGCGACGGACCTGCGGCCGCCGCCGTGGCCGAGGTGGTCGCGCTGCCGTTCGCCGACGAGCGCTCGGTGGTGCAGACCCGGTTCGCCACAAGCACGCTCGCGCTTCTGCGCGCAGGCCTCGGCGACGACATCGCCGAGCTGGCGCGACAGGCCGAGCGCGCGCTGCTGGAACCGGTCGACGACCTGCTCGACGCCGAGCAGGTCACCTTCGTCGGGCGCGGGGCCGCGGTCGGCATCAGTTGCGAGGCCGCCCTGAAAACCCGGGAAGCGGCGCAGTTCTGGGCCGAGGCGTACCCCGCGATGGACTATCGGCACGGCCCGATCGCCATCGCGCAGCCCGGCCGGCTCGTGTGGTCGTTCGGCGAGACCCCGGACGGATTGGCCGCCGAGATCGCCCGCACCGGAGCCCGGTTCGTGCACCACGACCTCGACCCGCTCGCCGGACTGGTCGTGGCGCAGCGGTTCGCGGTCGCGCTCGCGCGGCGGCGCGGGCTCGATCCCGATCGCCCCCGGTCCCTGACCCGTTCGGTCATCCTCGTCTGATGGCCGTCCTCGGCATCGACGTCGGCGGCACGACCGTCAAGATGCGCGTGACCGACGGCCGTTCCGTTCTCGCCGAATGGCGCGAACGGACTCCGTTCGGCGATCCCGCAGCGCTCGCTGACCTGGTGGCCCGGGCCGTCGCGCGTCATCCGGTCGACGGGGCGGGGCTGGTCGTCCCAGGGATTGTGGACGAGCGCGCCGGGCGGTGCGTCCAGGCGGTCAACCTCGGTTGGGAAGACGTGCCCGTCCGCGACCTCGTCGCCGCGCGCCTCGACGTCCCGCTCGCTTTCGGGCAGGACGTCCGAGCCGGAGCGCTCGCCGAGGCCCGAACCGGCGCGGCGGCCGGAGCACCCGGGCCGGTGCTGTTCGCGCCGGTCGGGACCGGGTTCGCGACCGCGCTCGTGGTGCGCGGCGAGGTGCTCGACGCGAGCCCGTGGGCGGGCGAGGTCGGCCAGCTCCGGCTGCCGGACGGCCGCCGCGTCGAAGAGGTCGCGTCGGCCTCCGGGCTCGCACGCCGCGCCGGGGCCCCGGACGCGGCCGCCGTCGCCGCGCGGGTCCGCGACGGAGATCCCGCGGCGGTCGAGGCGTGGGACGAGTGCGTCCGCGCGCTCGCGGAGCCGATCGCGTGGGCCACCGCCGTGGCCGGGTGTTCCACTGTGGTCGTCGGCGGCGGCCTCGCCGAGGCGGGAGCCCTGCTGCTCGACCCGCTCGCCCGCGAGGTCGCGCATCGGCTCGGGGCGCTGCGGGCGCCCGCGATTGTCCAGGCGCACCACGGGGACCGGGCCGCCGTGGTGGGTGCGACGCTGCTGGCGTTGCGATGATCGTCTTCGCCACGCCCAACCCGTCGTCGACATCACCTTCCGGGTCCCGCCCGGCGGCACGAACCGGGTGCTCGACGTACAGCGGCGAGTCAGCGGCAAAGGCGTGAACGTCGCCCATGTCCTTGCCGCGTTGGACATCCCGGTGCGCGCCGTGCTTCCGCTCGGCCGCTGGCGGTTCCGTTCCACACGGCGCCGCGTGAAGCCGAAACCAGGTCGACGGTCACGATCACCGGCGACGGCCATCCCACGGTGTATGCCGAGCCGGGTCCTCAGCTGTCCGACGCCGAATGGTCGAAGTTCTCGGCATTGCTCGCCACCCGGCTGCGGGAGACGGTCACGATGCCCCTGGTGCCGCACGGGTCCTCGGGGCCGTCCGACGACGAACTGCTCGGCGCGGTACGGCGGTTCCTGGACGAGCAGCTCGAGGCAGCAGTGGCGGCGCGGCTGCTGACCGGATAATGCGGGAGGTTCGGGACCGAGCGGCGGCAAGACGACACCGCACGGATCCCCTGCCATCCAACAAATCCAGCACGGCACGCCCACAGGCCTTCGGTGCCGGAGGCCCGCGTCTCCGGCGGCACCCGGAATCCGGCTCGAGCTCCGGACTCCCGATACCGACGGAAGTCTGCTCCACCGGTTCAGCCGGTGACTTCGCTGCCCGAGTGCGCTATACAGAAGCGCCATGTGCATTTTAATGCGCAAGAAAGGTATGCAATGAGCAGATTTATGCATCCTCTCCGATCACTGGCCGCAGTGCTGGTCCTGCTGGCCGTCGCGACCCCTGCCACCGCCCACGCCGCCGCTGCGCCCGCCGGGCAGCTCGGCGACCTGACCGGCCTCTCCGCCGACGGCCCGGTGACCACCCTGACCGCGGGCGCCGCGGCCGTCCGGGTCAGTTTCCCGGCCGAGGGCGCGATCCGGGTCTGGCTCGCGCCGGACGGTGCCTTCACCGATCCGGCGGGCAGCAAGATCGTGTTGCCGAACGGCAAAGCTCCCGTGGTGCCGAAGCGCGTCGACCGGGGCTCCTACTGGGCTGTCGGCACCGGAAAGGCCACGCTCCGCGCCTACAAGCACCCCTTGAAGTTCGCCCTCTACGACGGCGCGGACCGCAAGCAACTCTGGGCCGAATCCGCCCCGCTGTCCTGGACCGGCGACACCACCACGCAGACGCTCGCGCGCGGCGCCGCCGAACAGTACGTCGGCGGCGGGGAGCAGAACGGCCGCTTCAGTCATCGCGACCAGACCATCAAAATTTTCGCCGACGACAACTGGAACGACGGCGGCGCGCCCAACTCCCAGCCGTTCTACGCTTCGACGGCCGGGTACGGCGTGCTGCGCAACACCTTCGCGCCCGGCAGCTATTCGTTCGCCGATCCGGTCCGCACGACCCACGACGAACGCCGCTTCGACGCCACCTACGTCGTCGGCGACGGGCTCAAGGACGTCATCTCCGGCTACACCGACCTGGTCGGCAAACCCTTCCTCCCGCCGATTTACGGCCTGGAGACCGGCGATTCCGACTGCTACCTGCACAACGCCAACCGCGGCGAACGGCACACCCTCGACGCGGTGAAGGTCGCTGAAGGCTATCCCGAACACGGCATGCCCAACGGCTGGATGCTGGTCAACGACGGCTACGGCTGCGGTTACGAGAACCTGCAGCAAACCGGCGAAGGCTTGCGGGACAACAAAATGCAGCTCGGCCTGTGGACCGAGAACGGCGTGCCCAACCAGGCCGAGGAGGTCAAGGCGGGCGTCCGCGTGCGCAAACTGGACGTCGCCTGGGTCGGCCCCGGCTACCAGTTCGCCCTCGACGCCTGCGACACCGCGCACAAGGGCATCGAGGACAACAGCGACGCGCGCGGCTTCGTGTGGCAGCCGGTGAGCTGGGCCGGCGCGCAACGGTGCGGCGTGCTGTGGAGCGGCGACCAGTCCGGCTCCTACGACTACATCAAATGGCAGATCCCTACCTACGCGGGCTCGACGCTGTCCGGCATCGCCTACAACACCGGCGACATCGACGGCATCTTCGGCGGCTCCCCGCAGACCTACGTCCGCGACCTGCAGTGGAAGTCTTTCCTCCCGGTCGCGATGACGATGGACGGCTGGGCCTCCTCGGACAAGCAGCCCTGGCGCCAGGGCGAGCCCTACACCTCGATCAACCGCCAATACCTGCTGCTCAAGGAACGGCTGCTCCCCTACACCTACAGCTACTCGGTGCAGGCGCACCAGACCGGCGTCGGCCAGGTCCGGCCGCTGGCGCTCGAGTACCCCGGCGACCCGAACGCGTGGACGGACAAGGCCAAGTACGAATTCCTGTCCGGCACGGACTTCCTGGTCGCCCCGGTCTACGACAGCTCCTCCGTGCGCGACGGCATCTATCTGCCCAAGGGAACCTGGGTGGACTACTGGAGCGGCAAGACCTACACCGGTCCGACCACAGTGGACGGTTACGACGCGCCGCTCGACAAGCTGCCGCTGTTCGTCCGCGGCGGGGCTGTGGTGCCGATGTGGGCGGAGGGCACGACGTCCTGGCAGACCCGCGACAAGGGGCAGCTCGACGTCGACGTGTACCCGCAGGGCAAGGGCAGCTTCACCCTCGCCGAGGACGACGGCGTGACGCGCGGCTACCAGCGCGGCGAGCAGGCGCGGCAGACCTTCACCGTGGACGCGCCGCAGTCCGGGCCGGGCACAGTGACCGTCGGGATTGGCGCGAGCACCGGGTCCTACCCAGGGAAACCGGCGACGCGGAACTACCAGCTGTCAGTCCACACGGGAACGAAGCCGGCGGCGGTACTGGGCGGCCACGGCATCCTGCGGCAGTACGCCAGCAAGGCGGAGCTGGACAAGGCCCCGTCCGGCTGGTGGTACGACCCCACCGCGCGAGGCGTCGTGCGGGTGAAGACCGGCTCGCTCGATTCCGGTGCCGCCCAGGACATCCGGCTGCTCGGGGCGAGTGCGGTCGGCGGGCTCTTCCCCGCTGACGACAACGCCTCGGTGCGGCTTTCCGCCCCCGCGACAGCCGCTCCCGGCCAGGCCGTGTCGGCCACCGTCAGCTTCACCAACAGCACTCCGCTGCCCGTGCGTGATGTTGCATTGTCTCTGCAGGCCAACGGTTTCCACGCGGACATTTCGCAAGCCCCCACGCTTGTATGGCCGGGCCAGACGGTGCAGGTCCCGGTGCGGCTCACGCCGGACGAGGGGCTGCACCCGGCGGACTACGAGCTGACCGCCACCGCGAAGTACCAGGCCAGGCTGGGCACTCGCGAAGCGGCGGGGTCGGCGATGGTCACGGTGCCGTACGCGACGATGGCCGCGGCATACGGAAATGTCGGGGTCACTGATGCAGCACACTTCGCGAACGGCGATCTCGACGGCGGCGGCAGCAGCTTCCGTGCGGAGGGACTGGCCGAAGCTGGCCTGAAACCGGGTGCGTTGTTCACCGCTGACGGTGCCCAGTCGACCTGGCCCGACGCCGGTGCCGGGAAGCCGGACAATGTCGTGGCGGGCGGCCAGACTGTCGCCGTGCAGGGCAGCGGTTCCAAGCTGGTCCTGACCGGCACCGGGACCGGGTCCGCCGCGCACGGCACGGCCGTCGTCCGGTACGCCGACGGCAGCACGAGCCAAGCCGACCTGGGCTTCCCGAACTGGTGCTGCTCTGACCCGGCGAAATACGGCGCGACCACGGTCGCCTCGGTGTCCGGCAAGAACACGAAGGCCGGTCCGGCTTATCCGACGGTGGCGTACCGGGTGTTCGCGAATACCGTTCCGCTGACGCCGGGCAAGCGAGTCGTCGCGCTCACCCTGCCGTCGAATTCGGCACTGCACGTTTTCACCGCCGCGATCGCCTGAACCATCGGCGGGCGGCGGGATCGCGGTACGTGAGGGGAACCCTGAGGGAATCTGATTCCCTCAGGGTTCCCCTCACGTACGTCAAGGTGGGGCGGTGTTTCAGCGGCGCGGCACCAGCGGCAGGATCTGCTCGCCCGCGGTGCGCCCGTCGCCGACCAGGCTGCCGCTGCGGTCGGTCCAGGAGCGCACCGGCGTGGTCTCGCTCTGCCGTCCCGGCACCGCCGACAGCGCCAGCACCAGTCCGCTGTAGCGGTTGACCAGCCGTGTCCCTCCGTTCGCCGGGACCAGGAACCATTGCTGGGCAACCCCGGATCCGGCGCTCAGGATCGGCGCGGTCCCCCAGGCCCTGCCGGAGGGCGCTGCCGGAACGCCCAACGCCAAACCGTTCGCGGCGTTGGTGATGCGATATGAGCCGTCACCGGCCGGAGTGAACCGCCAGTCCGCCCGGTCGCCCGCCAGTCGCGAGGGCACCGACGTGGTGGTGCGGCCGGAAGCAGCGAGCACGCGGCTGGACCCGATCCGGTAGACGCGGCTCGGATCGACCAACGACGGCGCCGGAGCGGCCGACGTGACGGTCACGTCCGCGTAGACGCCGTCGCGGCCGTCCGCGCACGAGATCGAGCAATAGGACCGGAAGGTCTTGCCCACGATCGTCCCGGTGGTCCGGCTGGCCGAGTCGACGAACCAGCGGTACCACGACTGGTCCCGGTAGGAGCCGGTGTCGCCGATCAGCCGCCACTTCGGGTTCGCCAGGTCCTCGGTCGCGTAGAACCGCTGCGGGCCCGCCGAATCGACCGCCTCCGGCTCGCCGATGTACAGCCCGAGGTGCGCGTCGTAAGCGATGTTCATGACGAACAGGTCGGATTTGCGCGGCAGCGTGCCGGCGGCCACCTGCTGGGCGGCGGTGCCGGTGCGCGCCGGGTCGTAGTCCTTCTCCGGCGGGGTGTAGCCGCGCGGGTCGACGCCGGTGGGCACGAGGTTGCTTTCCTTGCCGCCGACGCCCGGCTGCGACCATCGGCCGTCGTACCACTTCTGCCAGGTTCCGGCGCCCATCTTCCCGGACATCGGCGCGCGGGCCACGTGGGCGAGGCCGCTGAACCCGCCGCCGCCCGCGCCGGCCTTCGTCACGACGCGAGAGCCGTAGTAGACGTAGAAGTAGCCCGACTGCGGATCGGCGAACAGCCGCGGATCGCCGTCGCCGTAGTCGAAAGTCTGGTTCGGGAACGCCGCCGTGTCGCCGCGTTTCGTCGAATACGGCGACGTGATCGCGTGCCCGCCGATCCGCCAGGTGTGGCCCCGATCGGTCGATACCGCCCAGTCGATCGCGTCGTAGTGCGAAAACGAGTAGGCACCGAACGGTTCGGGGGTGAATTCGTTGTGCACCAGGCCGTACCAGTCACCGGTGTCCGGATCGACCCAGGTTCCGACGAGATCGCAGAAGTTCTTCTGGGTGTAGCTCGACCCGGCGGGCGGGTCGGTCGCCTCGCGGCCGGTCGGGCTGGTGTTGCACCGCCAGGTCGTGTCGTTGTTGCGATCGCGCGGTTCGGCCGGGTTCACCGCGTCGCTCAGACCCGCGTCGCGGTGCGCCGAGTCGAAGTCCGTGCCGGTGTAGAAGTCCCAGACGCGCGGGCCCTCCTTGCCGTAGAGGGCGGCGGACTGCTGGAAATGGAAGGTCCCGTCCCGGTCGAGGAACGGAGCGGCCGGGGTGTCCGTCGGGAACGGGTACTCGGCGACGGCCCCCACCGACACGGAGTAGCCCGGGCCGGCGTGCGCGACGGCGGGCCCGGTGAACGACCCGGCGGTCAGGGCCAGGGCCGCACCGGCGGCGAACGATGTGCGGAAGCGTGGCATGGCTCGGTTCCTCGCAGGCGATCGACGTCAACAATCGACAAGAACGAACAAGTTCACACAGTCTTGATGCTTGATTTTGCGCTGTCAACCCGCCATTCGACCCCCTTCGAGCAGGTCATCGCGGGAGTCTCCGCAAGTCACGATGCAGGGGCGAACCTGGGGCGGAATGTTGACAAGTGATTGATCAACCCTAAAAATGCGCAGCAACACGCACTCAGTGTGTGGTCTTCGACCTCGATCAGGTGGTGGCTGATGCGGTTTCACAAGCTCGTGGGCTCGACCTTAGCGGCGACGCTGCTCCTCGCCGGGTGCGGCAGCGGGGACGCGGCGGGCGGCGGCACCGGGGAAAACGCGCTCCCCGGCGCCGCCGAGTTCCTTGCGTCCCCCTGTCCGGAACCGGCGGTGAAACCGGCGGGCGGCGGGCAGGTCGTCTACTGGTCCATGTGGACCGCGGACGAGCCGCAGGGCAAAGTGCTGCAAAAAGCGCTGAAGTGCTTCCAGGACAAGACCGGCGTGAAGGTCGACGTGCAGTGGCTCGGCCGCAAGGCCTACACGCAGAACCTGGTCCCGGCGCTCAACACCGGCACCGTGCCCGATCTGTTCGACCAGGACGTCAGCAAGGTCGGCGCGGCGATCATGACGCCGGGCGGCACGCAGGGCCTCGACGACGTCTTCGGCATGAAGATCGGCGAGGGCGACAAGACGGTCAAGGACGTCCTCTCCCCCACCTCGTACGACTTCCCGCAGAACAAGGACCGCGAGGGGCACAGCTTCCTCGTGCCGTACGAGATCCAGTCCAGCGCCTGGTGGTACGACAAGGCCAAGGGCGGCGCGCTCGGCCAGCCGAAGACCGTGGACGAGCTGGTCGGCCTGTTCGACAAGGCGAAGGCGGACGGCAAGGCGGCGGTCAGCCAGGACGGCGACATCCCGTTCTACAACATGTACTACTTCACCCAGCTGGCCGAACGCTACGTGGGCGCGGGCGGGCTGGCGAAGGCGGCACAGGACCCGACCGGACGCGCGTGGACCGACGTTCCCGGATTCCGCGAGGCCGCCGCGCAGACCGCGCGGATCTCCAAGTACTTCATCGACGGCTGGGACGCGGCCAAGTTCCCGCAGATCCAGCAGCGCTGGGCGGACGGCGACGCACGCTTCCTGTACGTCGGCAGCTGGGCGCCCAGCGAAACCCGCGAATACCTGGACAAGCAAGGCGCGGGCACGAAGATCGACTACGGCTCCTTCCAGTTCCCGATGCCGCCCGGAGCCACGCACGACACCGTGGAGCAGATGTCGATCGGCTTCGCCGTGCCCAAGAAGGCCAAGAACGCCGACGCGGCCAAGGCGTTCATCGCCTACTTCCTCAACAAGGGCAACCTCGCCGGCATCCCCGCGGTGGCCGACAACCTGGTGCCCCGGCCCGACCTCGCGGTGCCGGACGACCTGAAGCCGGTCAAGACCGTCCTGGACGACCAGAAGAAGGAGCACGTGCTGCAGTACGACGGCATCGACGCGATCGCCGGCGGCACATGGCAGACCGACGTGTTCGACCCCGCCGACACCGCGCTGCTCAAGGGCCAGCTGACTCCGGAGACGTTCGTGGCGCAGCTCGCGCAGAAGTCCGCCGCCTTCTGGAAGAGCCAGCACTGATGGCGACGATCACCGGGGCGGCCCGAGCCGGGCGGCGGCCCGCGCTCGGGCCGCATCTGAGCCGCAAACGCAAGCTGTTCTGGCCCTTCGCCGCCCCGGCGCTGGCGCTCTACCTGGCGTTCCTGGTGCTGCCGACGATCGCGACCGTGGTGCTCAGCTTCACCAGCTGGTCCGGCGCGGGCGACACGCCGCGGCCGCAGGGGGTCGGGAACTACGTGCGGATGTGGCAGAGCGATTCGTTCCGCTACGCCTTCGGCAACACGCTCGTCTACGTGTTCCTCGGCGGCGTCGGCACCTTCCTGCTGGCGTTCCTGTTCACCATGGTGCTGCGGGACATGCGCGGCGGGAAGATCGTGCGGGCGATCCTGTTCTTCCCGAACATCGTCGCCCCGGTCGCGCTCGGCATGTTCCTCGGCTTCGTGTTCAAGTACCAGCCGGGCAAACAGGGGCTCGCCAACTACGTGCTGGAGCACCTCGGCGCGGACGCGGCGAAGTTCCTCGCGCCGGAGAACGTGACCGGGGTGGTGACCGCGTCGCTGATCTGGGCCAGTTCCGGCTTCTACATCACCATCCTGATGGCCGCGGTGGACCAGATCCCGCCGCAGCTCTACGAGGACGCGGACCTGGGCGGCGCCTCGCCCTGGCAGAAGTTCCGCTCCGTCACGCTGCCGCTCACCTGGGACGTGGTGGGCGTGGCCGGGGTGCTGTGGACGATCAACGCGCTCAAGATCTTCGAACTCGTCTTCGTGCTCGCCGGGCCCGGCACCTACGCCCCGCCGAACCGGGCGTGGACGCTCGGCATCTACGTGTTCGACCGGACCTTCGGCTCGAACGGCACGCCGGACTTCGGCGCGGCCTGCGCTTGCGCGGTCGCGATGATCGCCCTCGTCTCGATCCTCGTCGTGCTGCTGCGGCGGCTGATGCGCCGTGACGCCATCCAGTTCTGAAGGAGATCCCGTGACCGTCACGGAAGCGCCGTCGCGCGGCGCGGCCCCGGGCAAGCCCCGGCGCACCCCGCCGCGCCGCCCCCGCCCGGCTCCCGGCAGCCGCCGGCTCAGCCCGCTGCGGCTGCTCGGCTCGGCGATCGTGTGGCTGTTCACCGCAGGCAACCTGCTGGTGCTGTACTGGCTGATCACCGCGTCGTTCAAGACCCCGGTGGAGATCTTCACCAAGCCGTTCGCCCTGCCGTATCAGTGGTTCCACGTCGGCAAGCCGTTCCGGAACTTCGTCTACGCCTGGAACAACGCCGGATTCGGCGACGCCGTGCTGTCCACCGTGGTCTTGGTCGGACTGGCGACGATCGCCACCGTCGCGATCTCCGCGCCCTGCGCTTACGCGCTCACCCGGCTCGGGGTGCGCGGTTCGGGCGCGCTGACCAACGGCGTCGCGATCGGCATGGGAGTGCCGTTCCAGACCGTGATCATCCCGCTGTTCGTCGCGTTCAGCGAAATCCATCTGGACAACCAGTACGGGCTGTTCGTGCTCTACGTGGCACTCTCGATCCCGTTCACGGTGTTCCTGCTGACCGGGTTCTTCCGCTCGCTGCCCGACGAGATCGAAGAGGCCGCGGCGCTCGACGGCGCCTCGCCGGTGCGGGTGTTCGTCTCGGTCGTCCTTCCGCTGGCCCGCGGCGGCGTGATCACCGCGCTGACGCTCAACGCGATCGGACTGTGGAACGAAACCCTGCTGGCGATCGTGTTCCTCAAGGACCAGGCCCATTTCACGCTGTCGCGCGCGCTGTTCACCTTCTACGGCGCGGCCAGCTACCAGTCCGAGTACGGCGGGCTGATCGCCGGGGTGGCGATCGTCGTGCTCCCGATGCTGCTGCTCTACGTCGTGCTCGCCCGCCGGATCATCACCGGCCTGACCCTCGGCGCCGGAAAGTAGGACTCTGATGGCCACCGTGAGTTTCACCGACACCACCCGCTACTACGCCGGGGTCGAGCGCCCCGCGGTGGACGGGCTCGACCTGGAGGTCGCCGACGGCGAATTCCTGGTGCTGGTCGGCCCGTCCGGCTGCGGCAAATCGACCACTCTGCGGATGCTCGCCGGGCTGGAGGGCGTGGACGAGGGCTCGATCCGCATCGGCGAGAAGGACGTCACCGCGCTGCCGCCGAAAGAGCGGGACATCGCGATGGTGTTCCAGAACTACGCGCTCTATCCGCACATGACCGTCGCGGAGAACATCGGCTTCCACCTCCGGCTCGCGCGCATGCCGAAGGACGAACGGGAACGCCGGGTCCGCGAAGCCGCGGCCACCCTGGACCTGACCGAATACCTCGACCGGCGCCCGGCGAAGCTGTCGGGCGGGCAACGGCAGCGGGTGGCGATGGGCCGCGCGATCGTGCGCGAGCCGAGCGTGTTCCTGATGGACGAGCCGCTGTCCAATCTGGACGCCAAACTGCGGGTGCAGACCCGCACGCAGATCGCGTCGCTGCAGCGGCGGCTCGGCACCACCACGCTGTACGTCACGCACGACCAGATCGAGGCGATGACGATGGGCGACCGGGTGGCCGTGCTGCGCGACGGCGTGCTGCAGCAGTGCGACTCCCCGGTCGGGCTTTTCGAACGCCCGCGCAACGTGTTCGTCGCGGGCTTCATCGGCTCGCCCGCGATGAATCTCATCGAGACCACAGTCGACGGTTCTGGCGCGGCGGCGGGCGACGGCACGCTCCCGCTGACCCCGGCGCAGCAGTCCGCGCTGACCGGGAAGGGGATCGTCGTCGGCGTGCGGCCGGAGGGCTGGAAAATCGGCGGCGCCGGATACCGCGCGGTCGTCGAAGTCGTCGAAGAACTCGGCAGCGACCAGTACCTCTACTGCCGGACCGGGGACCGCGTGCTGACCGTGCGGACGCCGGGCATGGCGCCGTGGCGGCGCGGCGAGGAGATCTCGCTGGCGCCGCGGACCGGCGCGGCGCACCTGTTCGATGCCGCCTCCGGCGAACGGCTGCCGGACGCATGAGCACGATCACGAGCGTCGAACTCGTGCTTCCCGCGGCCGAACTGGGCCCCGAGAACCCCTTGCCGCCGCTGGTCCGGACCGAACCGGCCGCGTCGGTCGCCAACGCGGGCGAACTTCCCGCGGACCTGGCGGCGAACCTGTCCTACGGCCGGCTGGACACGGTGCTGCCGTGCCGGACGCAGGACGGGTACGGCCGCGACCGGACCGAGCGGCGGCTGCCCGCGCTGGTGCTGGAGAACGACCTGCTGCGGGCGACCGTCCTTCCCGGACTCGGCGGGCGGCTGCATTCCCTGCTGGACAAGGGAACCGGCCGGGACCTGGTGTTCCGCAACCCGGTGTTCCAGCCGGCGAACCTGGCGCTGCGCGACGCGTGGTTCGCCGGCGGCGTCGAATGGAACCTCGGCACCACCGGGCACACCACGCTGACCTGCGCGCCGATGTTCGCCGCCGAGGCGCCCGGGCCCGGCGGCGAGCCGGTGCTGCGGCTGTGGGAATGGGAACGCACCCGCGATCTGCCGTACCAGCTGGATTTCTGGCTGCCCGAAGGATCGCGGCGGCTGTTCGTCGGGGTGCGGATCCGCAATCCGCACGAGCGCGACGTGCCGGTGTACTGGTGGTCGAACACCGCGGTGGCGCAGACGGCCGGGACCCGTGTGCTCGCCCCCGCGGGCAAGGCGTGGCACTACGGCTATTCCGGACGGCTGGAACTCGTCGACGTCACTGGCGACCTGACCTATCCTGCTCGGGCGACGGCGGCGGCCGACTATTTCTTCGAGGTCGACGGCCCGCCGTGGATCGCCGCTGTGGACGCGGACGGGCACGGGCTCGGCCAAGCGTCCACGGCGCGGCTGCGCGGGCGGAAGCTGTTCGTGTGGGGCGAATCCGCGGGCGGACGGCGGTGGCAGGAATGGCTCGCGCCCGGGACGGAGGGATACCTCGAAATCCAGGCCGGGCTGGCCCGGACACAGCTTGAGCACCTGCGGCTGCCCGCGGGCGCCTCGTGGGACTGGCTCGAAAGCTACGGTCCGGTCGCGGCCGACCCGGAGATCGTGCACGGGCCGGACTGGCCCGCCGCGCTCGCCTCGGTCGCCGCCGGGCTGCCTGCCGCCGGGGAACTGGAGCGGCGGTGGCGCGAATGGCGCGCAGTCGCCGACGCCCCGCCCGGGGAGCTCCTCGCGGAGGGATCCGGCTGGGGCGCGCTGGAAACCGGCCGGATGCTGGTGGATCTGCCCGGCACGCCGTTTCCCGAGACCAGCCTCGGCGCCGCCCAGCAGCCGTGGCGGGACTTGCTCGACGGCGTGGCGCCCCGGGCCGAGCCCGCCGCCGAACCTCCCGACACGCTCGTCAACCGGCATTGGGCCGAGTTGCTGGAGGCCGTACCCGACCAGAGCTGGCTCACCTGGTACCACCGGGGAATCGCCCGGTGGGCAGCAGGCGACCGCGACGGCGCGGCGACCGCGTGGCACCGGTCGGTCGAGGCGGAGCCGAACGGCTGGGCGTGGCGCAACCTCGCCGTCGCCCAGGACGATCCGGTGCGCGCCGCGGAATACTACCGGCGGGCGCTGGACCTGCTGCCGAAACTGGCTCCGCTGGCGCTGGAGGCCATCGCCGCGCAGCTCGCCGCCGGAGACCCCGGCGCCGCACGGGAATTGCTCGAACCGTGGCCGGTCGAAGGCCGGTTCGCGTTGCTGCGGGCGCGGATCTCGCTCGCGCTCGGCGATCTCGACGGGGCGCGCGAGGTGTACGACCGGGGGTTCACCGTGCCCGGGATCCGCGAGGGAGAGACGTCGCTGAGCGATGTGTGGCACGCGGTCTCCCCCGGCCCGCTGCCCGCCGAATACGACTTCCGGATGAAAACCGGCGGCGGGGCCGGATGAGCGCGATCGGCCGTCGGGGTGAACAATGACGCCGCGGCGGGCAAGCAGGCACGGGGACCGGTGCGAAGGGAGCACAAGCCGATGGCTCGGCATGAACGGTTGAGCACACTGTTGGACCTCTTGGCGAAGCGGGAGAAGCTCGACGTCGAAGAGGTGGCCGCGGAACTGAACGTCTCCGCCGCCACGATCCGCCGCGATCTGGACCACCTCGCCGAACAGCAGCTGCTCACCCGCACCCACGGCGGCGCCGTCGCGAACGACCTGGCCTACGATCTGCCGCTGCGCTACAAAACCGCGCGCCACGCCCCGGAAAAACAGCGGATCAGCGCCGCGGCGGCGGCACTGGTGTCCAACGGGATGGTCGTCGGCCTCAATGGCGGCACCACGACCGCGGGCGTGGCCCGGGCGCTGGCCATGCGCGCGGACCTGGCCGACGCCCCCGGCCTCACCATCGTGACCAACGCGCTCAACATCGCCCACGAGCTGGCCGTGCGGCCGAACATGAAGATCGTCGTCACCGGCGGGGTCGCCCGCCCGCAGTCCTTCGAACTGAGCGGGCCGCTGGCCACCCTGGTGCTCGGCCAGCTCAGCCTCGACCTGTTGTTCCTCGGCGTGGACGCCTTGCATCCCGCCGCCGGCGCGTTCGCCTGCCACGAGGGCGAGGCGGACATCAACCGGCTCATGGTGCAGAACGCCGCCCGGGTGGTGGCCGTGGCGGACAGTTCGAAACTCGGCCGCCGCGCCTTCGCCCGCATCTGCGACATCACCGACGTCCACGAGGTCGTGACCGACACCGACGCCGATCCTGACGTCACCGCCGCCCTCAAAGCCGCCGGGATCCCCGTGCAGATCGCCTGACCGCCGGACGCCGTCCCCGCTCCGCTCCCTCAGAAGTCCGTGAGGGGAACCCTGAGGGACTCTGATTCCCTCAGGGTTCCCCTCA
>NZ_JBEXMH010000021.1:0-134349 GCF_040610415.1 Amycolatopsis sp. NPDC004079
GGCCAAGTGTCAAGGCATCTTTCCCGCCTTGACAAGCACCCCCGAACCGTCAGCACAATCAACCTTCGGGGTGCCCCACGCAACCCCTGCGGCAATGTCGCCGCCAGGCGACGAGCAGCCCCTACCGAGACTCAGCAAACCACCGAACCCACCGCCGCTGCCAAGGCGTCTCCACCGCCCGAGCGTGATGGTTCTCCCGAACCCAAGCGACGGCTTCGTCAGCCCCCGCCCCACCAATCGTCACCAAACAAGCCAACACAGTCCCACTACGCCCAACCCCACCAAGACAAGCCACCTCCACGGCCTCCCCAGCAACCGCCCGCTCATGCAACCCCAGAATCTCCCGCCGAGCCCCCTCCCGATCCCTCGGCAGCAGAAAGTCCGGCCACCGAATCCACCGATGCTCCCACCGCAGACCGGGCTCGTACTTCCCTTGCATCCGCCGAGACCCCAAATACAACCCGAATTCCGGCTCCGGCCCCTCCGGTTTCGGCTTCCCCAGCCCCCGAGCCCGCACGACCGCCCCGTCCGGAAGCACCAAAGTACCCACCAACGCAGAATCCATCACGCCATGATCCCCCTATCCACCGTTCGACGGACCCAAGCCAGACCCGACAGGACTAGGCTGCCCCAGGTGAGTGAAGACCCAGCCACGCCGGGCCCGGACCAGATGCGAGTGTCGGACGCCGATCGGGAGCAGGTCGCGCAGGTACTGCACCAGGCGCTGTCCGAAGGCCGCATCACGATCAACGAACTGGAAGAGCGGCTCTCCAGCGTCTACTCCGCGAAAACGTTCGCCGATCTGAAACCGGTGACCGCGGACCTGCCCGGCAGCGCCGCGGTCGCCACCACCGCTTCGGCCTCGCTGCAACCCGCCCCCTCGCGCGCGCTCGGGCTGCCGGACAACCGCGTCGGCGGGCATCCGGGTTCCGCCGTGTCGATCGGCGTGATGTCCGGGGCCGTGCGCAAGGGCAGCTGGGTCCTGCCGCAGCAGCACACGACTTTCGCGTTCTGGGGCGGCGCCGAGATCGACCTGCGCAGCGCCCGGTTCGCCGAGAAGTCCTGCACGATCACCGCCGTCGCGATCATGGGCGGGATCGAGATCACGGTGCCCGACGACATCAACGTGAACGTCACCGGCATCGGCTTCATGGGCGCGTTCATGCTGGAGGACAAGTCCGGCGCGCCGCCCGCCCCGCCGACCGCCCCGACCGTGACGATCAACGGCCTCGGCTTCTGGGGCGGCGTCGTGGTCTACCGCAAACCGGCCAAGGACACGAACGCGCCGCGGATCGAGTCCTGAACCCGACGGCACACAGCACCGACAAAAACCACCGCTCCCGGCTCGCGGCTGTGGACAACCGCGAGCCCGTGACCAGCTGTCCACAGATTCCGGTGAGCGCTCCGGCGCCTGCTGTCTCGCACCTACACTCAGCGGTATGACAGCTACCACCAGCCCGGCAGCGGCGCCGGAAACCCCGTCGCCGCTGACGGACGTCACTCGCGACGAAGCGAGCCTGCGGCGGTTCCTGCACGGGCTGCCCGGTGTCGACCAGGTCGGCGTCGAGCAGCGCGCGGCGGGGCTCGCGACCCGGAGCATCAAGAAGGAAGCCAAGCGGTGGGCGATCGACACCGCGGTGTCGATGGTCGACCTGACCACGCTCGAGGGAGCCGACACGCGCGGCAAGGTCCGCGGCCTCGCCGCCAAGGCGATGCGGCCGGACCCCGAGCGGCAGGACTGCCCGCGCGTCGCGGCCGTGTGCGTGTACCCGGACCTGGTGGAGACGGCCGTCGAAGCGCTCGCGGGCAGCGGGGTGCGGGTGGCGAGCGTCGCGACCGGCTTCCCGGCGGGCCGCACGAGCCGCGAGGTCAAGCTGGCCGACACCCGGATGGCCGTCGAAGCGGGCGCGGACGAGGTCGACATGGTGATCGACCGCGGCGCCTTCCTCGAAGGCCGCTACCTGGAGGTGTTCAACGAGATCCGCGCTGTGAAAGAGGCCTGCGGCTCGGCGCACCTGAAGGTGATCCTGGAAACGGGCGAGCTGGCGACGTACGACAACGTGCGCCGCGCGTCCTGGCTCGCGCTGCTGGCCGGCGGTGACTTCATCAAGACGTCCACCGGCAAGGTGTCGCCCGCCGCGACGCTGCCGGTCACGCACGTGATGCTGCAGGCGGTGCACGACTGGCACGAGCGCACCGGCGAACTGCGCGGCGTCAAGCCCGCGGGCGGGATCCGGACGACGAAGGACGCGATCAAGTACCTCGTCGCCGTGCACGAGGTCGCGGGCGAGCAGTGGCTCACGCCGGACCTGTTCCGGTTCGGCGCGTCGAGCCTGCTCAACGACCTGCTGCTGCAGCGGCGCACCCAGGTGGACGGCCACTACAGCGGCCCTGACTACGTGACGGTGGACTGACATGGGCATCTTCGAATACGCGCCCGCGCCGGAATCGCGCGCTCTGGCCAATCTGAAAGAGCATTACAAGCCGTTCATCAACGGCCAATTCGTCGACGGCTCCGGCGAGCCGCTCAAGACGATCAACCCGGCCACCGAGGAGATCCTCGCCGAGGTCGGCACCGCGTCAGCGTCCGATGTGGACACCGCGGTGAAGGCCGCGCGCAAGGCGTACACGTCGGTCTGGTCGAAAATGCCCGGCACCGAACGAGCGAAGTACCTGTTCCGCATCGCCCGGCTGATCCAGGAACGCTCGCGCGAGCTGGCGGTGCTGGAAACGCTGGACAACGGGAAGCCGATCAAGGAATCGCGCGATTCCGACGTGCCCACCGCGGCCGCGCATTTCTTCTACCACGCGGGCTGGGCGGACAAGCTCGGCTACGCGGGCTACGGCCCGGACCCGAAGCCGCTCGGCGTCGCGGGCCAGGTGATCCCGTGGAACTTCCCGCTGCTGATGCTGGCGTGGAAGATCGCGCCGGCGCTGGCCACCGGCAACACCGTGGTGCTCAAGCCCGCCGAGACCACCCCGCTGAGCGCGCTGGTGTTCGCCGAGATCTGCCAGCAGGCGGAGCTGCCGCCGGGCGTGGTGAACATCCTGCCCGGCGCGGGCGACATCGGAGCGTCCATCGTGGAGCATCCGGACGTCGACAAGATCGCGTTCACCGGCTCCACCGAGGTCGGCAAGCTGATCCAGCGCACCGTCGCGGGCACCCGCAAGAAGCTGACCCTGGAACTCGGCGGCAAGGCGGCGAACGTGGTGTTCGACGACGCCCCGCTGGACCAGGCGGTGGAGGGGATCGTCAACGGGATCTTCTTCAACCAGGGCCACGTCTGCTGCGCGGGCTCACGACTGCTGGTGCAGGAGTCGGTAGCCGAAGAGGTGCTGGAGAAACTCCGCTACCGGGTCTCGACGCTGCGCCTCGGCGACCCGCTGGACAAGAACACCGACCTCGGCGCCATCAACTCGGCCGAGCAGCTGGCGAAGATCCGCGGCCTGGTCGAATCCGGCGACGCGGAAGGCGCGCAACGCTGGACCAGCCCGTGCCCGGTGCCCGACCGCGGTTTCTTCTTCGCGCCGACAGTGTTCTCCGAAGTCCACCAGTCGATGCGCATCGCGCGGGAGGAAATCTTCGGCCCCGTGCTGTCGGTTCTCACCTTCCGCACCCCGGAAGAGGCTGTGGCGAAGGCGAACAACACGCCGTACGGGCTGTCCGCGGGCATCTGGACCGAGAAGGGTTCGCGCATTCTGTGGATGGCGAACCAGCTCCGGGCAGGCGTCGTCTGGGCGAACACGTTCAACCGCTTCGACCCCGCCGCCCCGTTCGGCGGCTACCAGGAGTCCGGTTTCGGCCGCGAAGGCGGACGCACCGGTTTGGAGGCCTACCTCAATGTCTGACCGAATTTCGGTGGCGAAGACCTACAAACTCTATATCGGCGGAAAATTCCCCCGCTCGGAATCGGGCCGGGTCTACCCCGTCACCGATTCCAAGGGCTCCTTCCTGGCCAACGCGGCCCACGCATCGCGCAAAGACCTGCGCGACGCGGTGTCGGCCGCCCGCAAGGCGTTCCCGGGTTGGTCGTCGGCAACTGCATACAACCGCGGCCAGGTCCTCTACCGCGTAGCCGAGGTCATGGAAGGCCGCCGCGCCCAGTTCGCCGCCGAGGTAGCCGCCTGCGAAGGCGTCGCCGCGAAGAAGGCCGAGTCCATTGTGGACGCCGCCATCGACCGCTGGGTCTGGTACGCGGGCTGGACCGACAAGATCGCGTCAGTCCTTGGCGCCGCCAACCCGGTAGCCGGCCCGTACTTCTCCTTCACCACTCCCGAACCCACCGGAGTTGTCGGAGTCCTGGCCCCGCAAGAGTCGTCCTTGCTCGGCCTGATCACGGTCCTGGCCCCAGTCCTGGCCACCGGCTCGACCGCGGTCCTGGTCTCCAGCGCGGACCGCCCCCTGCCCGCCATCACCCTGTCCGAGGTCCTGGCCACCTCCGACGTCCCCGGCGGCACCGCCAACATCCTCACCGGCCGAGCCGCGGAACTGGCCCCCTGGCTGGCCTCCCACGGCGACGTCAACGCCCTGGACCCGACCGGCGCCACCCCCGCCGACCGAGTCACCCTGGCCCAAGAAGCCGCCGGGACGGTAAAGCGAGTCCTGTCCGTCCCCGACACCGAACCGGACTGGACCGCGGAGCCAGACCTGTCCCGCATTCGGCGGTACCTGGAAGCAAAGACCGTCTGGCACCCGATGGGCGTCTGACATTCGAGTTCGCTCAACCCGCCGTTCGGGCTAATCACCCGACGGCGGGTTTTTGTTTACCCCGGCAGACAAATGCGCGGTGGGCAGGTTTTCGCCCCTAAGATGAGGCGATTACCCCGAAAGGACTACGGTGAGTTACGCTGCGCTCAGCAAGCCGAGACATCCATTTACCGGACAAAGGTTCTCGCAGCAGCCATCTTGGCATACGGCCAGATTCGCGCAATTTCTCAATCCCTCCAGCGATTTCCTACAAATACACTCCATCCCCACGACTTACCGTGCCCCGTCGGTTACGGTGAATATCGCCGCGAGGCACCGAACCAACCGTTGCGCGAAATGTCCGCCGTGTCTTGGGGAGGGCGAGGACATGGACCAGCCTGCCGCGAACGCAGGCAAGAACCGGTTGCCGGACTTCACCTTCACCATCACCGACGGCACCGCAGCACCGCCGGGCCCCGGCTTCACCATGAGCCGCGACGACGCCCGCAGCATGCTCAACCTGGCCAAACAGGCAGTCAAGCAGTTCGACGACATGAGGAGCCACGCGAGGTACTTGACCAGGCTGACTCCGCCCGCCGACGAACCGGCGAGCAACGATTACAACAGGCGATTAACCGGCAGCGGACCCGAAGACGGCGCGTTCGGGACAGGCCTGGCGAACCTCATTCACCTGCGCGAATACACAGACGAGCTTGTCCGGAAGCTGGAGCAAGCACTCGGGATCACCGAGAGCTCCGACCAAGCCGCAGCCGCCGAAGTGAAGGCTTCCGGCGATCCAGGGGGGTTCGCCGGATGAACCGCCACTCGACAGCGTGGCTGCTCGTCACGGTCGGAGCCCTCGTCATCGCCGCGAGCTGCTCGGGAGGCGAGGCTCCCGCGTTGCCTGCCTCCTCGGCACCCTCGCCAACTGCGGCTTCCCTGCCCTATGGAGGAGCGCCGAAGGTGGACCGGCCCCTGCCTTCGTCGGTCCTGTCGGGCGACCCGTGCCACAACGCGCTGACCACTGGACAGCTCAAGGAAATCCTCGGCACCACGGATCCGCCCAAATCCGAGAACATCGCGGCCACCGGGCCGTCCTGCCGCTGGGACCATCCGGACTCCGGTGCCGGACTGAATGTTTTCTACGACATCCGCACCCACCAGGGACTCAGTTCGGTTTACCAGAACACCAAACCCAAGACGACCACGTGGCGGCCACTTCCTTCGGTCCAGGGATTCCCCGCGGTCGCATTCTCGATCCACCCCGGCCCTGGCATCGACAATTCCTGTGACGTGAGCGTGGGGATCGCCGACGACTACACCTTCGACACGGCATTGACCCTCGGCCGCCGCAAAGAAGGAAAAGCCGACCCGTGCGAGCTGACGGCCAGGGTCGCCGACATGGTCGCCGGGAACCTTCGGCAGCGAGCGGGTTCGTGATGGGCTTCTTGGAGATTCTCGGGGACGTCGGCCACTGGGTCGGCGAGCACGTCGACGATCTCGGCAAGTTCTATTCCGCAGCGCTGCAAGGCAACACCGGCACCGAGACCATTCCCGCGCCAGAGCTTGCCCAGAAGGTGCTCGCCGGACCGGGCACGTCCGTTTGGCACGAAGGCACCAGGCGGGCGGTCGAACTCAGCAACCAGCATCACGAGGCCAGCGACTTGGTCGCCCGCATGAGCACCGGGATGGAATCCGCCTGGACCGGCCGGGCCGCAGACGCCGCGCAGACTCGGATTCGGGCCTTGGCGGAGATCGCGTCCGTGTCCGCGGCGATCTACACCACCAACGGGGCCAATCTCTCCGACGTCGCGCACGGGTTCGATGCCATGAAGACCTCCTTGCAGCCGATGCCGGACAGGCCGCCGCACTTGACCTTTCTCGATCGGGCTGCTCCTTGGGAGACTGACGCGGAGAGGGAGATCAACCACTACAACGCGGTGGCCCAGCAGAACATCGACCGCTACCAGGCTTACGTCCAGCACGCCCGCGCGGGCAGCCAGCAACTGCAAACCGACTACGGGCGGCTCGACGACTTCGGCGGGCGGAGCACCACAGTCGACGCCAAGCCGAAGCCGCGGCGAGGGCCCGAGGAAGCACCGCATTTCCCCCAGCCCCGACACCCGAGGCAGCCGCCGGACGCTCCTCCCCCGGCCGCCGCGCCGCCGGTGAGCGGGCCGTCGGCACCGCCGCCAGGTCCTGACATAACGCACGGGGCCAACGAAAAGTCCGGACCGAGCACGGCGCCGCCGCCGAGAACCGGGGATCAGACGACGGCCTCCGGGTGGGCACCGGGGCCGGCGACCACCGGGATTCCGCCGACTGCCGCACCTCACCCCGAAACATCCGGAAGCGGCACGTGGCCGCCTGGGCCAGTAGGGATTCCCGCGCAAGGCGCACGCGGAACCGCGGGCAACATCGGCGGAACTGCCGGAGGCCGCACAGCCGGAACCGGTCGAGGGGAAAGCAACCGTGCAGGCGGGTCCCGGAGCCGAACGGACGGCCCGCCCCGGCCGGGCATCGGCAGAGGAACCGGCGCGGCAGAGGAACCACGAGCGCCAAGCAACACAACACGCGGCACAACGGGTGCAACCGGAACCCGAGGCACCCCAGGCGCAGGCGGAATAACCCCGACCCGCGGCAAAGACAAAGACCAAGACTCCCAAGAACACCACCGCAAATACGGCCTGGACACCGACGCCGCCTTCTCCCTCGTCGACGACGACGGCGAACGCACCGTGGACCCCCGCACTGGCTTGCCTCCTACGCCACCGACCATCGGCGGCTAAGGGAGATCGCCGACGATGCCGATCCTCGAGAGACCGGTCCGGATGCCGCGGTTGGCGTTTCTCGCCCTGTGGGGCCACGAGAAACTCGGCGAACCGCCGGTCGTCGTCGAGCACGCGCCGATGTTCATGACCGACGAGTTCTCCGAGAAGCTCCGGGTCCAGTCGTACGGACTCCTGTCGAGGTTCGGGCTCGCGGCGAGCGGCGCGCCCAGTCCGCGGCTGCGCGACACTCTCGAACTCCTCGCCGAGGCCCGGCGCGAGGTGTATTCCTGGAGCGATTTCGGCAATCGGCGCGGGGACAACGGGGCGATTCTCGTTGCGGCAGCGGGGCGAGAGGCCGTGCGGCTCGTGACGGACAACCGGTCCGTGCAGCTCGAACCCGTTTCACCGCGCGACATTGGCGGCAGCCTGGTCGATCTGCTCCCCTGCTGCGATCCGGCGAAGCTCCGGCCGCTCAAGGTGCCCAAGGACTACTACGACAGCGCATTCGCCGATCCCCTCGCCGAATCCTCGGCCAGCGCGGACGAATTGCGGCATCTGATGCGGGCCCGGCGCGACGCGGTGCACCTGATGCACGTCGCTGTCCGCGGGCAGGACGGAAACCGGACGCACAGCACCCCGCTGTCCGCGATCGACCTCACCGGACGCGGGCGCGTGCTGAGTTTCGTCAGCCCGGACAGTGCTGGCGGACTGCAGATCAACGTCTACTCCGGCACCCGCTCGCATCTCGTCGACGCGCTGGCGCTGACGCTCGCCGAACTCGGCTGAGCGAAGGATCAACGAGGCGGCAACATTTCGCGCCACACCTCTATCCTTTCGCGAAATTCTCTGCCAACATGTGCCATTGGGGAAATTTCGACGCCCCGTGTCCGGTTCAGGCGCCGCCAGCACGTCAGGAGGACTCCGCATGACCCTGCGTCCCGCTCAGCCCGAAGAAGCACTCGCCCTCGAGTTCCTCGGCACCACCAGCGCGGGCGGCAACTGCCCCAACGCTTATCGCACCAATCGCGGCACGTTCGTCGTCCAGGGCTACCGGGTCACCGACGAGCAAGCGCTGCGGCAACTGCGCGAACGCGGCTTGCCGGACACCGAAACGGCCGTCGAAATCCCCGTCGGCCTGCTCAAGTTCTTCCCGCAGGAAGCCTGAGCGCGACGGACCGGCGCAGGCGAGGCAAGGCGTCCCGGCGATCCAGACGCACTAGGCGCCCAGGATTTCTCGAAACTCGACCCCAGGTGTGGGAAGATGCCATCGGGTTCGAGGAATTCCGCATGCGATAGCGAGGGCGAGTGCCTACCAGTTTCGAGAAACGCCGGGCAGAGCTTGGCGACCGCCTGCGCCGGCTCCGGGTCGACGCGGGCTACGAGACCGGGAAGGATTTCGCCAAGGCCATCGGCTGGAACGCGCCCAAGGTCAGCAAAATCGAGAACGGCAGACAGACCGTCGGCGACGACGACCTCGACGCCTGGATCGCCGCCGTCGGCGGGCCGCCGGAGCTGGCCGAACAGCTGCGGGAGCAGCTTGTCGGGGTCCGCGACGCGCACGCCAGCTGGAAAGACAAGGTCCGCGACGGGCACCGGGCTAGACAAGAGGAATCCATTGCCAGAGAGGCCCGCGCGCTACGAATTCGCGCGGTCGACCTCCGAATTGTCTCCGGATTACTGCAAACTCCAGAGTACGCACGGCACACGCTGCTCGCCCACGCCCGGATCCACGGCGGCGGCCAGGACATCACCGAGGCGGTCCGGGCGCGGATGCAGCGCCAGCAGATCCTCTACGAACCCGGCCGGACCATCGAACTGCTCACCTCGGAAGCCGCGCTGCGCTACCCGAACGCGCCGCACGAGGTGATGATCGCGCAGGCGCACAAGCTGCTCGCGCTGCTCGGCACCCCGAACATCCGCTTCGGCATCATCCCCGCGGACGTCGTCCTGCCCTACCCGGTCACCGCGGACTTCTGGGTCGTCGACGACGTCGCGATGGTCGAAACCCCGGAGGGCGAGCACATCGCGAGCGACGCCGACCCGTACCACGAGGTCGCGGATCTACTGTGGACAGTCGCGGCCGAGGGCGACGCCGCCCGGGCGGTGCTGCTGCGGGTCCTCGATTCCCTCACCCGCGCAACACCGCCGAGCTAAGCCAGGAAATCCTTACGCGGCAGGCGCTTCACCGGCGGTCAGCGCACCGACGTCGACGGTGTGGCTGTCCGCGTTGGCGTCCACCGCGCCGAAGGTCCAGTCCACCGTCACGTTCGGGTCGATCGGGTCCCCGTGCGGGTTGGAGTCGGCCGGAGCGGTCATGGTCACCGCGTTCGGCGTCTGCTGCTCGTCCTCGCCGCCGATCGCGGTCCAGTGCAGCGGCGCGTACGCCGACGATCCGTTCGCGATCAGCACCGGCGGCGCGTCGGCCGGCGCCTCGTTGTTGACCAGGACGTCGTGCGCGCCGACCAGGTTGACGTCGGCCCGGCCGGACAGGACGCACCGCTCGCCCTCGTTCGCGGTGAACTGCAGCGCCGCCTGGCGCTGGCCCGCGCCGGCCCCGCCGTAGACGAGCTTGGTGCTGAACTGGTTCGCCGTGCACGGAAGCGCCGACGAGTCCGTGCTCGCGGTCGTGGCGGCGGCCGTCCCGGCGAAGGCCGCGGCAGCGCCCCCGGCGACAGCGACGGCGATGGCAATGCGGCGGATGTTCTTCATGATCTCGTCCCCTCTCGCGTTTTCCGGCGGCTCCGCACCGGCTTTCACGAGATAAGACGTCCCCGGCCGGATCCCGATGGCCCGTTGTGTGATCACCCCTATCGGAGCAACCCCGGACCGCCCGCCGCGTCCGAAGAAAGGGTCAGATCAAGTCGTCCTTGCCGAGCGGCCGCCCCGGCAACGGGGTGACCGGACCGGCGCGCAGGCCGTCGATCATGATCGCGATGCTGCGAGCGGTCGCCAGTTCCGGCGTCTTCAGCCGATGCGCGGGCAGCTGCCGCACGATGCGCGCGAACAGCACCGCGACGTCGCCAGCGCCCACGTCCTTCCGCAGCGCCCCCTCGGCCTGCGCCCGGACCACCAGGTCGTCGACCTCGAGCAGCACCGCTTCGCGCAGGTGCGCCACCTCGGGATCGTCCTTGAGAATTTCGTGCGCCCGCTGCGAAAGCATCGCCAGCTGCATCGACAGCTGCAGTTCCGCGCCGTGGTACAGCAACTGCACCAACGCTTCCCACGCGGACGGAGCCTCCACCGACAGCCGTTTGGCGTTGTCCAGCACGCCCGCGAAGTTGTCCACCGCCACCGCGCGGATCAGCGCGTCGCGGTCCGGGAAGCGCCGGTAGAGGGTGCCCACGCCGACGCCGGCCGCGCGCGCGATCTCCTCCATCGGGACCTCGGGACCATGACTGGCGAAGATGACGCGAGCCGCGGCGATGATCTGGTCGCGGTTGCGCTGCGCGTCCGCCCGCAGCGGCGTCTCGGGGTCTGCACTCATAACCCGGCCTTCCCTCTTCCGGTTGGCGCGCATTCTCGCATGCCCGGCCAACTGCGCAAACGTGCCGGCGAGCCGGGCCGGACAGCAATTGTCACCCCGTTGCTAGTGGACGGCGATCCTCCACTTCGGTACCTTGGGCAGTGAACCGGAATGTAATCCTCCACATTCATTCCGTAACGGGGCAAACCCACCACAGGGGGTTCTGATGACCGAAGTCGCCCAGCCCAGCCGCATCCAGCCGGAACAGGCCGCTTTCCCGATGAAACGGACCTGCCCGTTCGCGCCGCCGCCGGGCTACGACCGGTTCCGCGACGCTCGCGCGCACTACGTCGAACTCGAACGAACCGGCCAGCGCGCCTGGGTGCTCCACCGGCACGAGGACCTGCGGGCGATGCTGAACGACCCGCGATTCAGCTCGGACCGCTTCAACCCCGGCTTCCCGATCCTGTTCAAGGACGGCCAGCAGCGCCGCCCGACGCTGCGTCCCTCGCTGATCGGGATGGACGCGCCGGACCACGGCCCGGCGCGGCGCGCCGTCGTCGGCGAGTTCACCGTCAAGCGGATGAAGGCTTTGCAGCCGCGTATCCAGGAGATCGTGGACCAGCACCTCGACGCGATGCTGGCCGGCGACAAGCCCGCCGACCTGGTGTCCGCGCTCTCGCTTCCGGTGCCGTCGCTGGTGATCTGCGAACAACTCGGCGTCCCGTACTCCGACCACGAGTTCTTCCAGAAGCACAGCTCACGGCTCCTCAACCGGGAAGTGAGCGGCGAAGAACGCAGCGCCTCGGTCGAGGAAATGCAGAAGTATCTGTCCAACTTGATCTCCGCGAAGGAAACCGCACCAGCGGACGATCTGCTCAGCCGCCAGATCGCGAAGAAGCGCGAGGAGGGCTCCTACGAGCGCGACGACCTCGTGTCGATGGCCTTCCTGCTGCTCCTCGCCGGGCACGAAACCACCGCGAACATGATTTCGCTCGGCACCGTCGCGTTGCTCGAGAACCCGGACGCGCTCGCCGCGATCAAGGAGGATCCGGGCAAAACCCTCGACGCCGTCGAGGAATTGCTGCGCTACTTCACCATCGCGGAATTCGCCACCACTCGCGTCGCTCTCGAGGACGTCGACATCGCGGGCGTTACCATCAAAGCCGGAGAAGGCGTGCTCGGCCTGAGCTACGCGGCCAACTTCGACCCCGACGTCTTCCCTGAGCCCGAACAGCTCGACATCACCCGCGGCGGCAGGCACCACGTCGCGTTCGGCTTCGGCGCGCACCAATGCCTCGGCCAGAACCTCGCGCGGATGGAACTGCAGATCGTGTTCGACACGCTCTTCCGCCGCATCCCGACGCTGCGTCTCGCCGCGCCGGTCGACCAGTTGCCGTTCAAACACGACTCCGGCGTCTTCGGGCTCTACTGCCTCCCGGTGACCTGGTGAAGGGGAAACGATGACTGCCACTGAAGAACTCCGCATGCCGGTCGCCCGCACCTGCCCGTTCTCCCAGCCGGAGCAATACGTCCGGATGCGCGAGGAAAGCGCGCTCCAACGCGTGCGGATCCCCGGCGGCAAGGAAGCCTGGGTGGCCGTGCGGCACGAGGAAGCCCGGCAGATCCTTGGCGACCGCCGGTTCTCCTCCGACCGGTTCCTGCCCAACTTCCCGTTCCTGGCCGAGGGCGGGGCCGCGATCCTCACCAACGTCAAGCAGAAGGCCATGATCGGGATGGACGCGCCCGAGCACGGCGAGGCCCGCCGGGAGGTGCTCGGCGAGTTCACCGTCAAGCGGGTCGAAGCGATGCGGCCGCGGATCCAGGAGATCGTCGACGGCCTCATCGACGACCTGCTCGCCGGCCCGAAGCCGGCGGACCTGGTGGAAAAGCTGTCGCTGCCGGTGCCGTCGCTGGTGATCTGCGAGCTGCTCGGCGTCCCGTACGGCGATCACGACTACTTCCAAGAGCGCACCATGGCGCTCATCCGCCGCAGCACCAGCGTCGAGGATCGCAAGAAGGCGTCCGAGGAACTGCGCGGATACCTCAGCGGTCTCGTCGCGGCGAAGGAGAAGGACCCGACCGACGACCTGCTCGGCAGGCAGATCGTCAAGCGCCGCGAGGAAGGCACTTACGACCACGACGCGATGATCGGGCTGGCCTTCCTGCTGCTGGTCGCCGGGCACGAGACCACCGCGAACATGATTTCGCTCGGCACCATCGGACTGCTGGAGAACCCCGGGCAGCGCGCGACGATCGAGGCCGACCCCGGCAAGACGCTCCTCGCGGTCGAGGAACTCCTTCGCTACTTCACGATCGTCGAAGGCGCGACCGCGCGAGTCGCGACCGAGGACGTGGAGATCGGCGGCGTCACGATCAAGGCCGGCGAGGGCGTGCTCGTGCTGGGCTACGCCGCGAACTGGGACCCGGAGGTGTTCGAGAGCCCGGAAAAGCTCGACCTCGAACGCGGCGCGCGCCACCACGTCGCGTTCGGGTTCGGGCCGCACCAGTGCCTCGGGCAGAACCTGGCGCGGATGGAACTGCAGATCGTGTTCGACACGCTGTTCCGCCGCGTCCCGACACTCACGTGCACGCTCCCGGCCGCCGAGCTGCCGGTGAAGAAGGACGCGACGATCTTTGGCCTGTACCAGTTGCCGGTGACCTGGTAGAGATCAGAGTGCTCCCACCACAAGCCAGGAAGAGGCCATCATGAAGATCATCGCGGACACCGGCAAGTGCGTCGGCGCCGGCCAGTGCGTGCTCACCGAGCCCGCGCTGTTCGACCAGAGCGAGGACGACGGCACGGTCATCGTCCTCAACGACACTCCGGACGGCGAACTGATCGAGAAGGCGCGCGAGGCCGTGAACATCTGCCCGAGCCAGGCGCTTTCGCTGGAGGAGTGACCAGCGGTCACGAAGACAGGCGCACGGCGGTCACCACGGCGGTCGAGTAATTCGTCGTCAGGTGACCGCCGCGCGCGTCGATCGCCGCGGCGACCTCGGCCAGCACCTGGTCGCGCTGCTCCGGCGTCGCCACCGTCACGCCGCCCTGGGTGGCGAGCAGGTCCAGCCACTCGTCACGGCCGTAGTCCTGCGTCCAGTCGTAGCGCCAGAACTCCGCCTCGGCGAACGCGCCGGTCTCGGCCAAACCGGCCGCGGCTTTGTCGAGCATCGGCTGATAGGCGTCCGGGCCGGGGCTTTTCAGGTAGTTGCCGCTGAACGGCGAATCCGGCATCGCCCGGCGCAACGCGTCCGCCAGTGCGTGCGAAATTTCTTCCGGCGGCATGAAGACGTGCCAGAACGCGGCGAACCGGCCGCCCGGACGGAGCACCCGCGCGGCCTTCACGGCTCCCGCGACCGGGTCGACCCAGTGCCACGCCTGCCCGGACACGAGGGCGTCGAACGTCCGCCCCGCCGGGTCCCAATCCTCGAATTTCGCGACCTCGGCCGGGAAACCGCGCCGGGCGAACTCCGCCATCCGCTCGTCCGGCTCCACGCCGAGCACCGCGGCGCCGTGGGCGCGAAATTGCCGCCCCTCGATGCCGGTTCCGCAGCCGACGTTGAGAATTTCCCTCCCCGGGCTCGCTTCGAGGAGGGCGGTCACCAGTTCGTCCGGGTAACGCGGGCGGGCCCGGTCGTAGCGCTCGGGATCGACGCCGAACGACTCCGCCATGGTCCGGTGCTGATGGGGTTCGGGACGGGGTAAAGTGGGCATGTGCCCACCATAGTGGGCAAGCGCCCACTATGGCTAGGAAGGACCTTCGAGGTGCCCACCGGGATCCATCTCCGCGACGTCCGCGCCCAGCTTTTCGACGCCGCGGAACGGGTTTTGCTGCGCGCGGGCCCTAGCGGCCTCACCAGCCGCGCCGTCACCGCCGAGGCGGATTGCGCGAAGGGCGTGCTGCACCGGCATTTCGAGGATTTCGACGCTTTCCTCGCCGCGCTGGTGCTCGACCGGATCCATCGCCTCGAAGCCCGCGCGGACGACCTGCGGGCCGGAACCGGCGACCTGGTCGAGACAGTGGCCGAGGTGCTCACCGAAGTCTTCTCGTCGGTCGCGGTGTCGATCGTCGCCCTGATCACCTTCCGCGACGAACTGCGGCACCGGCTCCGGGCCGCGCGGCCGGGCCCGGGGATTCCGCTGGCCACCGACGCGGCGAACGTGCTCGCGGATTACCTTGCCGCGGAACGAGATCTCGGTCGGCTCGCTCCGGAAGCGGACGTAAAGACGCTGGCTCCGACGCTCATCGGGGCTGGCCACCTGCTCTTCGCCGATCGCACCGGGGAGCCGCCGACCGAGGAAGCGGTGCGGCAGATGGCGGCCACCGTCCTGGCCGGAGTGCTCGTGAGTGTTGATCCCAATTAGAACCCGGGATCAACACTCACGACCCCCAGTTCACCCGATGCCGGTGGCCACCGCGGCCACCGACAGGGCCAACGCACCCAACGCGCCCGCCACTCCGTAGCGCGTCAACGTGCGTCGGTCATCGTGGTGCCGGAGGTACAGCGCGACAGTCGCGGCGAACGCGAGACCACCAGCGATGAACCACGGCCCCCACAGATAGAGGTACCAGCCGACCAGGTCGGACAACGCCGGATCGACGGCGACGGCACCGGTCTTGACCAGCACTCCCTGCACTACGAACAGCCCGCCGTGCCAGGTCAGCAGAATCGCCGCGCCAGCACCGCAGAACACCATCGTGCGGCTTAGCCACCGGCCACGCGGTTGAGTCAGGCTGATGCCGATTACGGCGCCGAAGACCTTGAGCAGACCGGTGATCACCAGGACGGCCACAAACCACGGCACCCGGTCCTGCGCGAGTTTGACCAGCGACGGGGACACCGTCGAGGTTGCGCCGAAGGTGTTACCGGTCGCCCAGACGAAGCTGGGGATCGCGAACAACACTCCCCAGGCCGCGGCTGCGTAGCCCGGCCATTGGGTCAACTCGGCTTGCTTCGACGACATGCGTCAAGCGTCGTCTGGAGGGCGGCCGAAAGGATCGGGCGCGAGAGGGAAGCATCTCCCCCGTGAGAGCGAAGTGCCGGTGCCGGATAGAGCCAGCACCGGCACTTCCGTTCAACCCAGCCGAAGCGTCGTCTTCGGGTCGAACGCGTGCGTCTCGCCCGCGCCGCGCAACGCGACCCGGACGTTGTCGCCGATCCGCGGCGGCGTCCGCCCGTCGACCCGGACCACGAACCGGTCGTCGCCGACCTTGCCGTGCAGGTACGCGTCCGCGCCCAGTTCCTCGACGAGCTCCACCACCAGCTCGAAGCCCTCGTCTGCCTCGCCGACCAGGCGCAGCGACTCCGGCCGGATCCCGAACACGACCTCCGACAGCCCCGCGGCCGCGGTCCGCACCTCGGTGGGCAGCGGCACCACCAGGTCGCCCAGCTGCACGCCGCCGTCGGACAGCGGCAGCGTCGCCAGGTTCATCGCCGGCGACCCGATGAACCCGGCCACGAACGAATTCTCCGGTTTCTCGTACAGCGACCGCGGCGCGGCGCATTGCTGCAGCACGCCGTCCTTCAGCACGGCCACCCGGTCGCCCATCGTCATGGCCTCGACCTGGTCGTGCGTCACGTAGATGGTCGTCGTGCCGAGCCGTTGCTGCAGTTTCGCGATGTTGGCGCGGGTTTCGACGCGCAATTTCGCGTCCAAATTGGACAGTGGCTCGTCCATCAGGAACACGCTCGGCTCGCGCACGATCGCCCGGCCCATCGCGACCCGCTGCCGCTGCCCGCCGGACAACGCCTTCGGCTTGCGGTCGAGGAAACGGGACAGGTCGAGCATCGCGGCGGCCTCGTCGACGCGCTTCTTGATGTCAGCCGCCGAGAAACCGCGCAATTTCAACGCGAAACCCATGTTGTCGGCGACCGTCATGTGCGGGTACAGCGCGTAGGACTGGAACACCATCGCGATGTCGCGGTCCTTCGGCGGCAGGTCGGTGACGTCGCGGTCGCCGATCCGGATGGCGCCCTCGTTGACGTCCTCCAGCCCGGCGAGCATCCTCAGCGCGGTGGACTTGCCCGAGCCGGACGGGCCGACGAGCACGAGAAATTCGCCGTCCGGCACTTCGAGGCTCAACTGGTCGACCGCGCGGACGCCCGGGTTGCCGGGATAGACGCGCGACGCCTTGTCGTAGATCACTTCAGCGGACATCTGCGTTCTCCCTTACTTCACAGCACCCATGGAAAGCCCGCGCACCAGGTGGTTCTGCGCGATCCAGCCCACGATCATCACCGGCAGCGAGGCCAGCAGCGCGGCGGCGGACAGCTGGGCCCAGTACAGGCCCTCGCTGGTGATGAAGCCGACCAGGAACACCGGCACCGTGCCGGCCCGGGCGGCGGTGAGGTTGACCGCGTAGAAGAACTCCGTCCAGGAGAAGATCACGCAGATCAGCGCGGTCGCCGCGATGCCGGGCGCGACCACCGGCATGATGATCTTGCGCAGCAGCGTCGGCAGGTTCGCCCCGTCGATCCGCGCCGCCTCGATCATTTCGCCGGGGACTTCCAGGAAGAACGACCGCATCATCCAGATCGCCAGCGGCAGGTTCATCGCGGTGTACAGGATGATCAGCGCCCACACCGTGTCCAGCAGGTTGGTGTTCTGCGAGATCACGTACAACGGGATGATCGCCGCGACGATCGGCAGCATCTTGGTCGACAGGAAGAAGCCCAGCGCGTTCTTCGTGCCCTTCACCGGGGCCAGCGACAGCGCGTACGCGGCCGGGATTCCCAGCAGCAGCACGAGCAGCGTCGAAATCACCGTGACGAACGCCGAATTTCCCAGGTACGGCAGGAAACCGCTGTTGAGCACGCCAGAGATCTGGTCGAAAGTCGGCGTGAAGAACAGCTTCGGCGGATCGGTGTAGGCGTCGTTTTCCTGTTTGAACGCGGTGAGAATCATCCACAGCAACGGGAAAACGAAGAGGATCGCGATGATCCAGGTCGCGACGGTCAGCGTGCCCGGGCCGTAGCGGCGTTTGGTCTTGCGCCGCGGCGGCGGCGCGGTGTCGGTGGCGGCGGGCGAGGCGGTGGCGGTTGCGGTGCTCACTTGACTCCTCCGTCCACGGAGAACGCGCGGAACATCAGCCGCAGCGCGAACGTCGCGACGATCATCGTCAGGATGACCACGACGACGCCCATCGCGGACGACTGGCCGATGTCGAAGCCCTCGAACGCGCGCTGGTAGATGTAGAACGGCAGGTTCGTGCTGGCCGTGCCCGGACCGCCTTGCGTCATCAGGAAAATCGCGTCGAAGCTGTTCACGATGTAGATCGCGCCGAGCAGCGTGGCCAATTGCAGGAAGCGCGACAGGTGCGGCAGCGTGATCGACACGAAGGTGCGCCAGCGGCTCGCGCCGTCCACCGACGCCGCCTCCAGCACCTCCTTCGACTGGCTTTGCAGCCCGGCGAGGATCAGCAGCGTCATGAACGGCGTCCACTGCCAGATGATCTGCGCCATCACCGCGGCCATCGGGAACTGCGAAAGCCAGTCGGTGTCCGTGCCGAACACGAAGTGCAGCAACCCGAAACTCGGGTCGAACACCGTCGTCTTCCACAACAGCGCACCCGCTGCCGGGAGGATCAGGAACGGCGTGATCAGCAGCGTGCGGACGAAGCCGCGGCCGAAGAACTTCCGGTCGAGCAGCACCGCGAGCCCGAGTCCGAGCAGCAGCGAAAGGAACACGCAGACCACGGTCAGCACCACCGTGTTCAGCAGCGCGCCGAGGAACGTCGTGTCGGTGAAGACGTCGACGTAGTTGCGGAAACCGACGAAGTGCCGCGAGCCCGGGCGCACCAGGTTCCACGACTGGAACGAGTAGAACAAGGTGAGCAGGAACGGAATCTGCGTCACCGCGATCACGAAGATCAACGCGGGCAGCAGCGGAAGCCGCCGTTTCCCGGTCGAACCGGTCACTTTCTTCGCAGCGGGCTTCGCGGTCGACGGCGCGGTTCCGGCGGGGACGGAGAGGGTGCTCATCGCTGCACCTCCTGATAGGACTTTCCGACGGATTCCGCGTATTTCTGCGATTGCGCGAGCGCGTCGGCGACGGAGGTCTGACCGGCGATCGCGGCGGACAGCTGCTGGCTCACCCGGGTGCCGAGGTCCTGGAACTCCGGGATCCCGACGAACTGGATGCCCGGGTACGGCACCGGATTCACCATCGTCTTCTGCTGGTTGGCCGCCGCGATGCCGTCCAAAGTGGGCTGTGCGTAGGCTTTCGCGGCTTCCTTGTACTGCGGGATCTCATAGGTGGACTTGCGCGTGCCCGGCGGCACCCGGTTCCAGCCGTAGGTCTGCCCGATCTTCTTCGCGTATTCCTTGTTCGTCATCCACGCCATGAACTTCCAGGCGTCGTCCTTGTTCTTGCCGACCTTCGGAATGCCCAGCGACCAGGTGTAGAGCCAGCCGCTCGCCTGCGTCTTCTCCACCGGCGCGGCGACGTACCCGTTCTTGCCGCTGACGTGGCTGCTCTTCGGGTCTTCCGTGGTGCCGGTCATCGACGTGGCGTCGTACCACATCGCGGCGTTGCCCTGCGCGTACTTCGTGCCGCATTCGGTGAACCCGGCGCTGGAGGCGCCGACCTCGCCGTGGTCGCGCAGCAGGTTGACGTAGAAGTTCGCCGCCTGGGTGAACTCCGGGCTGGTCAGCTTCGCGTTCCAGTCCTTGTCGAACCATTGCCCGCCGAAGGTGTTCGCCATCGTGGTGAACGGCGCGAGGCTCTCGCCCCAGCCCGGCTTGCCGCGCAAGCAGATTCCCGCGATCCCGGCCTGCTTGTCGTCGAGTTTCGCGGCGAAACCGGCGATCTGCTGCCACGTCGGGTGCGCCGGCATGTCCAGCCCGGCCTTCTGGAACAGGTCCTTGCGATAGACCACAAAGGACGATTCGCCGTAGAACGGCACCGCGTACATCTGGTTCTCATACGACAGCGACTGCCGGATGCTCGGGATGAAGTCGGCCTCGTCGTAGCCCGGCGTCGCCTTCATGTGCGGTTCGAGGTTCTCCAGCCAGCCGTTGGCCGCCCATTGCGGAGCCTCGTAATTGCTGATCATCACCACGTCGAACTCGCCGCCCTGGGTGGCGGTGGACGCGGTGATCTTCGCCCTCGCCTCGTTTTCCGGCAGGGAGACGAACTTCAGCTTGATCCCGGGGTTGGCCTGCTCGAACTCGCCCTTGAGCGAGATGGCGTCCTTCATCTGCGGATTGGACACGATCGCGACGACCAGTGTCCGCCCGCCGGTGCCGAGCGCCCCGGCTCCGGCGCATCCCGTCACTAACAACGCTGTCGCGGCAAGGAGGCACAGGAGTTTACGCACCGCCACCACCTCCGGGCAGCACCTGGATCTTGAGGCCGGACCCGCTGCGCATCTTCGCCAGCGCCTCGGGGTACTGCTCGAGCGGAAGGGTGTCGGTGATCAGCGCTTCGGTGTCGATGTAGCCGTTCGCGACGAGGTCGAGCGCGTTGCCGTAGCTGTTCAGCACGGCCATCGAACCGACGATGGTGATTTCGTCGTTGTAGATGCGGAACGGCGAAAGTGCGACGCGTGCCTCAGCCGGGGCGACGCCGAACACGAGCAACCGGCCGCCGCGGTGCAGCGCGTTGAACGCGGCCTCGATGGCAGGTGCCGCGCCAGTGCAGTCCACGGCGGCGTCGAAGCGTTTATCGTCCAATTCGGACACATCGGAAGCCACCGCGGCCGCACCGAGATCAGTCGCCCGCGGCAGCCGTGCGGCGTTGCGGTCGACCATCGTCACGTGCGCGCCCGCGCGGAGCAGAAGCTGCTGCATGATCAGGCCCATTGTGCCCGCGCCGACGACGAGGAAGCGCTCGCCCGCTTCCACGCCGATCCGGCGCACGCCGTGCACCGCGCAGGAAACGGGTTCGACCAGCGCGCCCTGCTCCCAGGTCATCGAGTCGGGCATCCGGTAGCAGGTGTCGGCGGGCACCGCGACGTACTCGGCGAAGGCGCCGTTGACCGTGTCGCCGGTGGCGTTCCAGTTCGCGCAGAGGTTGCCGTGCCCGGACCGGCACGGGGTGCAGTATCCGCAGTAGATCGACGGGTCGACCGCGACCCGGTCGCCGACCTTCCACTCGGCGGGCACGTCCGCGCCGAGTTCGACGATCTCCCCGGAGAACTCGTGCCCGGGGACGATGGGATACGGGGTCGGCGGGAAATGCCCGTCGGCGATGTGCAGGTCCGTGCCGCAGATCCCGCAGGCACCCACCTTCACGACGACCTGGCGCTCCCCGGGCTTCGGATCGGGAACCTCGCCGACCCGGATCTCCCCGGGCCGGTCCACGATCGCGGCGCGCATGCGTCATCACCTTCCAAGATGCTCATTTGAGCGATTTTGACTTATGCCGTAGGTAACATGCGTAGGCATTACAGGCTCCTGCCTGCAGATCCGTCAACCGGCAAAGCTCATTTTTGCGCTATCCTGCTCATGTGAGCAGGAAAAAGGGGCCACCGCCGCTGACCGAAACGCTGCTGCTGGCGACCATGGCCAGGCGGTTTTACGTGCAGGGCGCCTCGAAGCTGGAGATCGCCGACGAGTTCGGCATGAGCCGGTTCAAGGTCGCGCGGATGCTGGACGCGGCACTCGAGTCCGGGCTGGTGCGGATCGAGTTCGACCTGCCCGCGCCGATCGACGTCGAACTGTCCGACGACATCCGCCGCGCCTACCGGCTGGACCGCGTCCTCGTGCTCGAACGAGCATCCGAGACGGAGCCGCGCGAGATCGTCCGCAAGCAGGTCGGCGCGCTGGCCGCCCGGCTGCTGGAGGAGATCGCGACGCCGGACGACGTCATCGGGCTGTCCTGGGCGCGGTCGGTCAACGCGATGACCGAGGCGATCCGGACCCTGCCGCGCTGCCCGATCGTGCAGCTGTGCGGGGTGCAGGCCGGGATGGACATGCGCGGCCGCTCAGTGGAGACGGTCAGCCGGGTGACGTCGGTGTCCGGCGGCGATTCGTACCCGATCTTCGGCCCGCTCGTCCTGCCTGACCGGCGGACCACCGAGATCCTGCGGCACCAGCCGGGCATCGCGGAAACGTTCGCACAGTTCGGAAAACTCACCAAGGCCGTGGTGAGTATCGGTTCGTGGGAGGCCGGGGAGTCCACTGTGTACGACGCGCTGGACGAGGCCGAACGCGCCGCCATCGCCGCCCGGGGCGCGACCGCCGAGGTCGCCGCGCGGCTGTTCGACGCGGACGGGAATTCGCTCGGCACCGGGCTCGCGCACCACGTGCTGGCGATCAGCCACGAGGAGCTGAGCTCAGTGCCCGAGGTGATCGCGATCGGTTACAGCCGCCCGAAAGCCGAGGCCGTGGACGCTGTGTTGCGATCCGGACTGGTGTCGACGCTGGTCACCGACGCCGCGGCCGCCGTACCGCTGCTGGAGCTGGCGCGGGCCAGGCCGTTGCCCTCGTGAGCGCCAGCGCCGGTTCTAACCGGCGCCGCCACTCACGACACCCGAGTCTGCGCCTCCACCACCCGATCCCCGTACTCCTCCGCCCACCTTCCGAACCCCTCGATCGGCCCGAGGAAACTCACCCCCAGCTCAGTCAGCTGATACGCCCCTGCCGCACGCTCGACGAGCCCGTCGCGTTCCAGCCTGCGCACCGCCTCGGTGAGCACCTTCGCGCTGATCCCGCCGATGCGCGTGCGGAGCTCACCGTGCCGCAGCGGGCCGTTCCTCAACGCCCACAACACGACTGGATGCCAGGTGTTGGCCACGAGGTCGAACGCGAGCCGGGTGCGGCAATCGGCCATGAACTCCATAGTTACCTTTCGGTTCCTGCCCTGGTCCATAACGTCGCTTCCGTACAACCACGCGACGACAGGAGACCTTCCCATGCGCATCGCCCTCTTCGGCACCGGCGGAATGGCGTCCGCCCTCGGCGGCCAATGGACCCGGCACGACCTGACCGTTTCCGGCCGTTCCCCCGCCGCTGCCGCAGCCTTGGCAACCGAACTCGGCACCGAGGTCGCGGACTGGGCCGACGCCGCCGCCCGAGCGGACGCCATCCTGCTGGCCGTCCCGACCACCGCCCTCGAAGCCCTGCTCACCCCGCTCGACCTGGCTGGCAAAGTCCTCATCGATTGCACCAATACCCCCGGCGCGACCGGCGAACCGGTGGCCGCCCGGATCGCCGAATACGCCCCGGGCGCGTCGGTGGTGAAGGCGTTCAACCTCGCCCACGTGGACGTCTGGCGCATGACTCCGCCGCTGTTCGAAGGCCGTCCGCTCGGCGTCCCGCTGTGCGGCGCCCCGGACGCCGTCGCCGTGGCAACGGAGCTGGTCCAGGACTTGGGTTGCACTCCCCTGCCCGCTGGCGGCCTGGAGCGAGCCGCCCTGCTGGAAGCCGCCGCCGGGCTGGCGATCGGCCTGTGGTTCGACGGCTTGGACGCGCGTTCCATGCTCATGGGGAGCTGATCGGGCCTATCCTGGTCGCCTATGGGCGGATCAGCGATCATTGTCGGCGGGGGAATCGGCGGCCTGGCCGCAGCGATCGGCTTGTCCCGAGCCGGCTGGCAGGCCACGGTCCTCGAACGCCTGCCCGGCGAACTGGACGACGCCGGTTCCGGCATTTCCCTGGCCGCCAACGGAGTTCGAGCCCTGGACGCTTTAGGAGCCGGCGACGCACTCCGCGCCGCCGGCCGCTTCCAGCGCACGGTGAGCACCCGCGACCCCCGCGGCACCTGGCTGGCCCGCATGGACGGAGCCGAACTCGAACGCGTCGCCGGAACCCCGATCGTCGGCATCGCACGGTACGAACTGCATCGGTTGTTGCGGTCGCTGCTGCCCTCGCCGGCGGTGCGAGATGAGGTCACCGCCGTCGAGGGCAACACTGTGCTCACCACGTCCGGCCGCCACGAAGCGGACGTGGTTATCGCCGCCGACGGCGTCAACAGCCGACTGCGCAAGCACTTCTTTCCCTCGCATCCCGGGTCTGTCTACAGTGGATCTTCAGTGGTTCGGGCCATTACCGCCGAACCGATCGGACTGTCCTCTTCGGACTTCAACCTCACCTGGGGCCGAGGAGTGGAGTTCGGCCACATCGTCCTGGCGGACGGTCGAGCGGAATGGCACGCAGTGTTGACTGTTCCGCCGGGCACCCGGTATCCGGATCCGCTGGCCGAAATGCGCCGCCGCTTCGGTTCCTGGCACGAGCCGATCACCGCGTTGCTCGACGCGACCGAACCGGAAGCTGTTCTGCACCACGATGTGTACGAGCTGGTTACGCCGTTGCCGTCCTATGTGGCCGGTCGCGTTGCCTTTCTCGGCGATGCCGCACACGCTATGCAACCGAACCTCGGGCAGGGTGCCTGCCAGGCATTGGAAGACGCGGTGGCACTGGCGGCCGCGCTCTCGTCCGCCGACATCGACACCGCGCTCACCCGATACGACGCCGAACGCCGCCCGCGCAGCCAAGCCGTCGCCCTCGCCGCCCGACGCACCGGCCGGATGGGCCAGCAGCTGACGAACCCGGTCGGGATCGCGGTGCGGAATCTGATGTTCCGGGCCATGCCGACGTCGGTGATGGCCCGGTCGATGCTGCGCTACACCCGGTGGCAACCGCCACGCCTGAACCCTAGCGAGCAGGAGTAACCGGCAATGGACACGAACACTGTCATCCTGATCCTCGGCGTACTCGTAGTGGTCGGTGTTCTGGTGCTGCTGTGGCGAGGACAGAAGGGCACCCGGCCGAGCACTCTCAAGCTCTCCCTGGCCGAAATCTTCAAGATGGACCTGTCCTTGTCCCCGCAAAACACGGCGCAGGCACAGGAAGACATCCGCGAGGCAGAGAAGACCAAGTCCGCGCAAAGCTCCCCGGCCGCACTTCCCGAACCGGGGGCGACGAGCGCGCTGGCCCGGGTGCTCTGGATCGACGACCACCCGGGCAACAACGTCTACGAAACCCTCGCACTCGAGCGCCTCGGAAAGCTCGTCACCGTGGCGACCACCAGCGCGGCCGCGCGCATTTACCTCAGCCGGATGGATTTCGCCGCGGTCGTCACCAACCTCGGACGCGACGACGATCCCGAGGCAGGCACCCGGTTCATCCAGGAACTCCGGGCCGCAGGCAACCGGATTCCGGTCGTGGTCTACACCGCGAACGCCAGTTCCAGCGCCGCCGACGCCGCCCGCACGGCGGGTGCTGACGCGGTGTTCGACCTCCCGCATCTTCTCGTCCAGGACATCGAATCCCGAGTCACGAGCAGTCGGCGGAAGCACTGAATGCTCACCAGCGGCCGACGGTCCGGGCGCGAACCCTCAGAGCTGATTCACATCCACGACCCGGACCACAGCAGTGCCCACCTCGTCCGAAGCACGCAAATCGACCTCCGCGCTGATCCCCCAGTCATGGTCCCCGGCCGGATCGTCGAAGATCTGCCGCACCCGCCACAGATCCGGCTCCTGCTCGATCAGCAGCAGAGCCGGGCCACGCGCGTCCGGGCCGATCCCGAGCGAATCGTGCTCGTCGAAGTAGTCCTCGATCGCGTCTTCCCACGCGCCGGAGTCCCAGCCGGAGCCGGAGTCCAGCGAGCCCAGGGTGTCGTAAGCCCGGCGCGAAGCCAGCTCCACCCGGCGGAACAATTCGTTGCGCACCAGTACCCGGAACGCCCGCTCGTTGCGCGTGACCGCGGGCGGTTCGGCGGGCGGGCGGTGCGAAACCGGGCCCTCCTCGTCCGGATGCCGCAGCGCTTCCCATTCGTCCAGCAGGCTCGAGTCGACCTGGCGCACCAATTCGCCGAGCCATTCGATGAGGTCCTGCAACGATTCGGTCTTCGCCTCGTCCGGCACGGTGTGCCGCAACGCGTCGTAAGTGTCGGCGAGGTAGCGCAGCACCAAACCCTCAGAACGCGCGAGCTGATAGAAGCCCACGTATTCCACGAAGTTCATCGCGCGCTCGTACATATCGCGCACCACCGACTTCGGCGACAGCTCGTAATCCGCCACCCACGGATGCCCGGCGCGATAAGACTGATAAGCCGCGTTAAGCAGCTCCTCCAACGGTTTCGGGTACGTGACGGACTCGAGAAGCTCCATCCGCTCGTCGTACTCGATCCCGTCGGCCTTCATCGCCTGCACGGCTTCGCCACGCGCCTTGAACTGCTGCTGCGACAGCACCGGCCGCGGGTTGTCCACAGTGGATTCCACAATGGACACAACATCCAAGGCGTACGACGGCGACTCCATGTCGAGCAATTCCACCGCGGCCAGCGCGAACGGCGAAAGCGGCTGATTCAAAGCGAAATCGAACTGCAGATCCACCGTCAGGCGGACAATGCGCCCCTCGGCATCTGGCTCGGGCAGCCGTTCCACGACGCCGGCGGCCAGCAGTGAGCGGTAGATCTCGATCGCCCGCAGGATCAGCTTCCGCTGCGTCGGACGGTCCGAATGGTTGTCCTCCAGCAGATGCCGCATCGCGTCGAAAGCGTTGCCGGGGCGCGAAATCACGTTCAGCAGCATCGAGTGGCTGACCCGGAAGCTGGACGTGAGCGGTTCCGGATCGGCCGCGATCAGCCGGTCGAATGTGCTCTCGGTCCAGTTGACGAAGCCCTCCGGCGCTTTCTTCCGGACGATCTTCTTTTTCTTCTTCGGGTCGTCGCCCGCCTTCTCCAGCGCTTTCGCGTTCTCCACCACGTGATCCGGGGCCTGCACGACGACATAACCGTCAGTGTCGTAACCGGCCCGGCCCGCGCGTCCGGCGATCTGGTGGAACTCGCGCGCCTTCAAATGCCGCTGCCGCACGCCGTCGTACTTCGTCAGCGCCGAGAACACCACCGTCCGGATCGGCACGTTGATGCCGACGCCGAGGGTGTCCGTCCCGCAGATCACCTTCAGCAGCCCGGACTGCGCCAGCGTTTCGACCAGCCGCCGGTACTTCGGCAGCATGCCCGCGTGGTGCACGCCGATGCCGTGCCGCACGAGCCGCGAGAGCGTCTTGCCGAATCCGGCGGAGAACCGGAAGTCGCCGAGCAGGTCGGCGATCGCCTCCTTCTCCGCCTTGGTGGTGACGTTGATGCTCATCAGCGTCTGCGCCCGCTCGATGGCCGCGGCCTGCGAGAAATGCACGACATACACCGGCGCCTGGCCGCCGTTGAGCAGCTCGGACATCGTCTCGTGCAGCGGCGTGAGCGCGTACCGGAAGGTGAGCGGCACCGGCCGCTGCGCCGACGTGACCACCGCGGTCGGCCGTCCGGTCCGCCGGGTCAGGTCCTTTTCGAAGAACGAGACGTCGCCGAGGGTGGCCGACATGAGCACGAACTGCGCGTTCGGCAGCTCGATCAGCGGGACCTGCCACGCCCAGCCGCGGTCCGGTTCCGAATAGAAGTGGAACTCGTCCGCGACGACCTGGCCGACCGGGGCGTCGGCACCGTCGCGCAACGCGATGTTCGCCAAGATTTCCGCGGTGCAGCAGATGATCGGGGCGTCCGCGTTGACACTCGAATCGCCGGTCATCATGCCGACCTGCTCAGCCCCGAAGATCTCGATGAGCTGGAAGAACTTCTCCGACACGAGCGCCTTGATCGGCGCGGTGTAAAAACTGCGTTTGCCGTGTGCGAGCGCGGTGAAGTGCGCGCCGACCGCCACGAGGCTTTTGCCGGAGCCGGTCGGCGTCGACAGGATCACGTTGGCCCCGGAGACGACCTCGATCACCGCCTCCTCCTGCGCGGGGTACAGCTCGATCCCCCGTTCGGCCGTCCACGTCGTGAAGGCTTCGAACAGGGCATCTGCGTCGGGATCCGCTGGCAGGAGGTCGGTGAGAGTCATTGTGTCGACCATCGTGCCATCCCGTCCCCCGCCGCGGGTGCAGGGGAGATCGCGGGTGCTTGCCCTAACCCGTAGGCTTCCGGTACCGCGCGCTGCCGGAGGGGACGGACAGGCGGGCGCGCACACGGGCGGTACTCGCGGAGGATTCGGCAATGGCACAGGACATCATCCCGATCGAACTCGGGCTGCCGCAGGGCGACGTGGTCACCCTCTGGGCCCCCCGTTGGCGGGAGGACGGCGAGGAGTGGGAAGCGTTCCTCGGCGACGAGGACGACCTGTACGCCTTCCCGGACGCCGCGCACCTGGCCGCCTTCGTGCGCACGGCCGAGCAGCACGACCTGCTCGACCACCCGGCGTGGGACGCGGTGCCCGCGCTGAACGTGCCCGAGCTGATCCCCGACGACGACCACTCCTACGACCTCGTCGGCGTGCCCGAACTGGTCGCCGAGGAGCCGGACTCGTGGACGATCGGCGAACTGGCCGAGATCGTCGGCATCGTGCGTTCGCTCGCCGACGTGTGCGAGCTCGACGAGGTGCACGAGGTGCTCGACGCCTACGAGGGCTTCTCGCTGCTGGAGCAGGGCCGGCTGCCGTTCACCGGGCGCGAGGGCGAAGCGCTGTGGAACGACCTGTCGAAGGCCGTCTCCGAGAAGTGGGACACCGTGCTCGACGCGATCGACAACCTGGTGACCGTGCCGGACGTCGACGCCGCGGTGCTGGAGCAGACCGCCGAAGAGCTGGCCGCCTTCCACGAGGAGTCCGCTGAGGCGGAAGCCGGCGAGGAGGACGGCGGGCCGGAAGACCTCGAGGCCGTCGACGGCGAGGACGAGGACGCCGAGGACGAGCCGGTCGGCTTCTGGGGCGAGGTCGGCATCGACCCGATCAAGATCGTCACCTCCGGCGCGGAGTACTACACGCTGCGCTGCTACCTCGACGACAAGCCGGTGTTCCTCGGCAACGACGGCGAGATCGACGTGTTCAGCTCGCCGAAGGCGCTGCTCAAGGCGATCAAGGCCGGCGACGAACTGGCCGACACCGACATCGCCGGCGTGTCCACTTGGGACGAGGTCCGCGAGAAGGCGGCGGCCGACGAGCTCGAGGTGGAGGTCGACACCGACAACACCTACGTGTTCCCCGGCCTCGACGACGACATCGCCGAGGGCCCGGAGTCGATCGACCCGACCCAGCTCGAGCTGGCTGTCGAGCTGATCACCGACGCCGCCGAATGGGCCGGCGACGACACCGTCGAAACCGCGCTGGCGGCCAACGAAAGCCTCGGCTGGCTGGTGTCCTTCGTGCTGCGGCCGGACCCGAGCCGGCTCGAGCCGAGCGCTCCGTTCGACACCGAGCAGAGCGCGTGGCGCAAGCTGGTGGAGGACTTCGAAAACCGCCTCACGGTGGTCTGAACCTTTTAGAGGGCGTCGAACACGCTCTCGGCCGAGTCACCGGCGGAGAACATCTTCCAGGCGACGCCGGCGATCGCATCCGGATCCAGGGTGTGGCCGCCGGCGTCGCCGTATTTTTCCGGCTGCCCGACGACCATCCGGTGAATGTCGCCGCGTTCGATCAGACCGCCGATGATGAGGCTGCCCGCGTACACCCCGGTCCCGGCCAGCCCCTCGTGCAGGGTCCGCGCGTAGTTCCGCAACGCCGCTGACGACACCGCCAGCGCGCCGAGCGCGGGCATCGGCCGCACCGCGCTGAGCCCGCCGGCGAACAGGAATCCGCCGCTGCCGCGCTCCAGCATTCCCGGCAGCAGCTTGCCGACGACCTCGACCGCCGGATACACCCAGCTCATCGCTTTCTGGACGGCGTCCGCGGTCGCTTCGGTGATGTCCGTGGGAATGCTGTCCGGTTCGATCGCGGCCGGACCGTAGTAGACGACGTCAATGATCCCGAACCGCTCGGTGATTTCGTCGAGCGTCGTCCCGATGCCGTCGCGGACGTCGCCGACGAACGCTTCCGCGTTGTCGAGTTCGGCCAGGTAGGCCGGGTGCCGCTCAGCGGTACGCGAAACGAGGGCGACGTGGTAACCCTCGTCGGCGAACCGGTGTGCCATCGACATTCCGAGGCCGGGTCCGGCTCCGAGCACGACAGCGGTCGGGCGAGTGGTCATGGCTTGTCCTTCCCCAGGATTAACTCGAGGTCACCCTCGACTTCGTTCGCCAAGCTACCACAAAACCCGAGGGCACCCTCGACTTTGTACGATGGGTCCCATGGCCACCGGATCGAAGCCGTTGCGCGCGGACGCCGCCCGCAACCGCGACAAGCTGCTGGCCGCCGCGACGCGCGCGTTCGGCGAGCACGGCCTCGACGCGCCGCTGGAGCAGATCGCTCGCAGCGCCGGGGTCAGCATCGGCACGCTGTACGCGCACTTCCCGACGCGAGAAGCTTTTGTCGACGCGATCCTGCCCGCGCAACTCGCCGCGTTGGACGACCTGGCGACGAAGGCATTGGCGGAGCCGGACCCGTGGCAGGGCTTCACCGGCTTCCTCGACGGATTGTTTGCCTTACAGGCCAAGGACCACGGACTCAGCGACGCACTCGCCCGGCGGCTGCCGCTGAGCCCAGCCGTACTGGAGGCATGCCACACCGGCTTCGAGCACGCGGCGCGGATTATCGACCGGGCAAAGGAATCCGGTCAGTTGCGGACGGATTTCGAACCTGCGGATCTCGCCCCGCTGGTGTCCGCGATGTCGCAGCTGATCCGCGAATCCCCCGAAACCTGGCGACGGCACCTGGCGTTCTTTCTCGACGGCCTGCGCGCTTAGTCCTTTTCGGACTCCGCGCGCACCGGAACCAAACCTATTGCCAGCAGCGGGAAAACCGCCGCCACGCAATACGCCAGCGCATACCGGCTATCCCCGATCACCAGACCCAGCAACGGCGGCGTCAACGACGCGGCGATGTTCTGCGCGGTATTCTGCGTCCCCATCGCCCGCCCCGACCACGCGACACCCGCCAGCTCGGCCGACGCGGTGAAGCCAAGACCGTTGTCCGCCACCGTGATCACCGCAGCCAGCACCAGCGCGGCCAACACGAGCCACAGCCCAGTCGCGTCGCCGACAGCGACCAGCAGCATCACGACGACGCTGGCGACGGCGAGCTGCCGCATCGGCCGCAACCGGCTGCCGACCCGGTCCGACCAATACCCCGACGCCAGCCGCCCGAGCGCGCCGAGCACCTGAGCCACCGCGACGAACACCCCGGCCTGCGCGGCGGTCCACTGATGCTGCGACACCAGATACACCGGCGCGAAGGCGGACACCGCGAACTGCGGCACCACCAACAGCGCACTCGCGCCGTGCACTCGCCACAGCCACGGCTTGCGATACGGCGACGGCGGCCGCTCCCCCTTCGCCGCGCGCGGCGGCCGCGGCGGGTCCACGACGAACAGCGCCACCAAGAGCGCCACGCCCACCGCCAGCACGGCCGGAAGCAGCATCGCCGCCTGGAATCCCCACCGCGCGGCCAGTGGCGGCAGCCCGAGCGCGGCCACGCCGACGCCCAGCGGCTGCGCCGTCTGCCGGATCCCCATCGCGACGCCACGCTCGGATTTGGCGAACCAGCCCATCACGACCCGGCCGCTCGCCGCGTTCACCGAAGCTGTGCACGCACCGGCCAGGAGAAACACACCAAAGAGAAGGCTGACCGGGTGGTGCCACAGGGCGGCGTACACGAGGAGTAACCCCGAAACGCCCAGGCCGAGCGCCATGATGAGGCGCTCGCCGTAACGGTCCGCAGCCGCGCCCCACGCGATGAGCGTCAGCAACAGGCCGATGCTCGGCGCCGCGACGACCGTGCCCGCCTGCGCCAGCGTCAGATGGTCGGCCTCGCGCATGGCGGGCACGAGAAATGGCAGCCCATAAAGGAAGGAGCAACTGGCGGTCTGCGCGGCGAGGCCGAGCGCGAGGATCAGCCACCGCCGCGAGCTGCCCTGTTGCCGCACCTGCTCCCCGGTCTCGACCTGCGCCATTCCGTCCACCGTCTCACTATTTGAGAAATATGTCTTACATAGTGAACGATAGTTGGCATAGCTAACGAACGCAACCGCCTTTCGGGGGCGGCCGCGTTCGGGGAGCCGGGATTCAGCCGAGCGCCGCGTACCCGGGTTTGACGACCTTCTCGATCAGCTCGAGCCGCTCGTCGAAATCGAGGAACGCGGATTTCATGGCGTTGATGGTGAACCAGCGGAAGTCGTCGAGGCCGAAGCCGAACGTCTCGGCCAGCGCGGCGAATTCACTGGTCATCGTGCAGCCGCTCATCAGCCGGTTGTCCGTGTTGACCGTGACGCGGAAGCGCAGCCGGGCCAGCAGCCCGATGGGATGTTCGGCCAGCGAAGGCACGGTTCCGGTCTGGACATTCGACGAGGGGCAGATTTCGAGCGGGATGCGCCGGTCCCGGACGTAGCCCGCCAACCGTCCAAGATGGACATTTCCGTCGGCGTCGGTGGTGATGTCCTCGACGATCCGCACACCGTGCCCGAGCCGTTCCGCACCGCAGTACTGGATTGCCTCGCCGATCGACGGAAGTCCGAACGCTTCGCCGGCATGAATAGTGAAGTGCGCATTGTTCCGGCGCAAATAGTCGAATGCGTCCAGATTGCGGGTGGGCGGGAATCCGTCCTCCGGTCCGGCGATGTCGAATCCGGCCACGCCCGCGTCGCGGTAGCGCACCGCGAGTTCGGCGATCTCGAGCGCGCGGGCGTGCTGGCGCATGCCGCACAACAGCGTCCGCACCCGGATCCGGCCGCCGCCCGCGGCTACCCTCCGCGTCCCCTCGGCGAAGCCTTCCTGGACGGCCTCGACCACTGCATCGAGTGACAGTCCGCGTTCCACGAACAGCTCCGGCGCGTACCTCGACTCGGCGTAGACGACCCCGTCCGCGGCCAGGTCTTCCACCGCTTCGGCGGCAACCCTGACCAGCGCTTCCTCCGTTTGCATGACACCACACGTATGGTCGAACGTTTCGAGGTACGACACGAGGGAACCGGAGTCCGCGGCGGCGCGGAACCAGCGGCCGAGTTCCCCCGGATCCGTCGCGGGAAGGTCCCGGTAGCCGAGATCCTCGGCGAGTTCGGCGACGGTGGCCGGGCGCAAGCCGCCGTCGAGGTGATCGTGGAGCAGGACCTTGGGGGCACGGCGCAGGATCTCCGCGCTCAGCGGGGTTACGTCCGACATGCTCCAACGGTAGCCTCGCTGTCATTCCCCTACCTGGTCGTAACCGAGAGCACCGGAACAACCCTCTGCTCAGCACTGTGCGCAAGGAATCGGCCATCCGGGTGGCGCGCCCCTTATCCGCGTTCCCCGGGGGCCATACGCACAGCAATTTTCTTCATCGATAAGCTCGGGTCAGTCCCTTCCATTTTCCCCGCCGACGAAGGACACCGCAGTGACCACTGACAACCACATTGCCGCACCGTCGTTCGACCGGATGCGCAACATGCTGGTGCGCGCGGCCGAGGTTCGTGAGAGCGAGCAGCAGCAGATCTTCGACGCGCTCGACGACATCTACGCCCGGCTCGCGCCGGTGGACTCCCTCGGCGCGGTGCGCAAGCGGCTGTCGGAAATGCCGGACCGGACCGAGGTCGGGGTGCTGGCGGAGCGCCTCGACGAGGCGATGACGCGGCTGGAGTCCCAAGACAACGCGATCGCCGCGCTCACGCACGCGGTGGAGAGCATCGTCGACAAGCTGGCGAAGCCCTTCGCCCAGCTCGACGGACGCCTCGACGGCGTGGCGGCGCGGTTCGAGGGCGTCGCGGGCCGGATGGACGGGCTCGAGGACAAGCTGCAGAACATCCACCGCCGGCTCGACGAGCTGGGCGGGCACCTGGACAAGCAGGACGCGAAGCTCGAGTCGCTGCCGCAGGCCACGCAGGGACCGATCCGCGACCGGATCGAGATGGCCGAGACGTCGCTGCGCGAGCGGATCGAGACCACGGACCAGGAACTGCGCTCCCGCGTGGACGAACTGGACCGCGCGACGAAGGAACGCATCGCCACTGCGACCGACGCGCTGAAGAGCGCGGTCTCCGACACCGGCGAGATGATCGACCCGGCCGCGCGCCTCGACTCGGTGGGCACGAAGCTCGAAACGATCACCCAGCGTCTCGACGACCTGTCCGGCCGCATCGACAAGGTCGAAGACGACGTCACCGGCCGCATCGGCGACCTGGACGGCTCGGTGCGCAGCGGCCTGTCGAAGGTCGAAAGCACGCTGTCGAAGCAGCCGGACACCGACTCGGTCGACTCGCTGGTGCGCCGCAGCAACGACGAATCGGTCCGCCGCATCGGCGGCCAGCTGGACGAAGCCATGGCGACCTTCGCGGAACTGATGCTGGGCGGCGGACCCGCGGTGCAGCAGATCGCCCCGCCGCCGCCCGCTCCGCGGCAGCCGCGCCGTAGCTCGCGTAACGGGCGTTCGCCCAAGGCGGCTGACGCCAAGGCGAAGGCTGGCGGCGACTCGGACGAGTCGACTGACTGAAGTCTCTGAATGACCGAAGCCCCCGTCCAGGATCTGGACGGGGGCTTCGTCGTTCCGAGGGTCAGGGCCGAACGGTCTCCAGCACGATCTCCCGCGAAGCAGGCGCTTCCGCACCCACCGCGTACCCGCCTTCCAGCGCAGCCAAAGCCGCCGGGATCGCCTCCGGAGTGTCCGTGTGCAGCTCCAGCAACGGCTCCCCCGCCACCACCGCATCCCCAGGCTTCGCGTGGCACAAGATCCCCGCCGCGGCCTGCACCGGATCTTCCTTCCGCGCCCGGCCAGCCCCGAGCCGCCAGGCAGCGACGCCCACCGCGTAGGCGTCCAGCGACGTCAGCACTCCCGACTCCGGCGCGGCGACAACGTGCACGTGCGCCGGACGCGGCAGCTCAGCCGACGGGTCTCCGCCCTGCGCGGCGATCATCCGGGACCACACCTCGTAGGCCTCGCCGGACGCCAGCACCTCAGCCGGATCCACCGAAATGCCCGCGAGCGTAAGCATTTCCCGGGCCAGCGCCACGGTCAGCTCGACCACGTCCGACGGCCCGCCGCCCTTGAGCACCTCGACCGCCTCGGCGACCTCCACTGCATTACCGACCGCCCGCCCGAGCGGCGTGCTCATGTCGGTGATCAACGCGGTACAGGCGACGCCGTGCGCGGTGCCGATGTCCACGAGCGTCCGCGCCAGGAGCTGCGCCTCCGGCACGGTCTTCATGAACGCCCCGGAGCCAGCCTTCACATCCAGCACGAGCCCCGAAGCACCCTCGGCGATCTTCTTGCTCATGATCGAGCTGGCGATCAACGGCACCGACTCGACGGTCGACGTGACATCCCGCAGCGCGTAAAGCTTCTTGTCCGCCGGAGCCAGCCCTTCGGTCGCCGCGCAGACCACCGCGCCGACTGAGTTCAGCTGCGCCGCGATCTCGTCCAGCGAAAGCGCGGCGCGCCAGCCAGGGATCGACTCCAGTTTGTCCAGCGTCCCGCCGGTGTGGCCGAGCCCGCGGCCGGACAGCTGCGGCACCGCGGCTCCGCACGCCGCGACCAGCGGAGCCAGCGGCAAGGTGATCTTGTCGCCGACCCCACCGGTCGAATGCTTGTCCACGGTCGGGCGCGCGACGTCCAGCGACAGCCGCGAGCCCGAGTCGATCATCGCGCCGGTCCAGCGCGAGATCTCGCCGTCGTCCATGCCACGCAAGAAAATCGCCATGGCCAGCGCGGCCATCTGCTCTTCCGCGACGACCCCGTGCGTGTAGGCGTCGACGACCCAGTCGATCTGTTCGTCGCTCAGCCGTCCGCCGTCGCGCTTGGCCCGGATGACATCTACCGCAGTGAAAGTCACGGCAGATCCTCCGGCCCGAACGCGTCCGGCAGCACCTCCGACATCGGCAGCACCCCGCGAGGAGTGTCGACCAGGCAAGAAGAACCGCCAAGCTCAAACAGAATCTGCCGACAACGGCCGCACGGCATCAGCAATTCGCCCGCGCCGCTGCGACAAGCGACGGCGACCAAACGGCCACCGCCGGACAGTCGCAATTGTCCGGCCATTGTGCACTCAGCGCACAAACCCAAACCGTACGAAGCATTTTCGACGTTGCATCCGGTCACCTGACGGCCATCGTCCACAATGGCCGCGACGCCGACGTGCAGTCCCGAATAAGGCGCGTAAGCGTGCGAAGCCGCCTTGACCGCCTCAGCCCGCAACGCTTCCCAGTCCACTTCGGACATCAGTCGCCCTCACCTCGCCGGTACTGCGCACCGTCCGCCTTGGGCGGCCGAAGTCGTTGCGACGCAACGGCTAGCACGATCAGCGTCACGAAGTGCGCGGTGTACGGGATCAAGTCGCTCGGCAGAGTGTCGTTGGTCCAGTAGATCGCGTAAAGAATTCCAGCGCCGACGACGCCGAGGGCAGCCGCGAGCCAGCGCTTCCGGATCAGCTGCACGATCACGATGATCGCCAGCAGAATGACCGCGCCGTACAGCAGTGCCAGCACCGCGTCACCGCCACCGGCGAGCTGCAGGCCGTCGGAGTACCCGAACAGCGCCGCACCGCCGAGGAGCCCGCCCGGCCGCCAGTTGCCGAAAATCATCGCGGCCAGACCGATGTACCCGCGGCCGTTGGTCTGGTTCTCCAGATAGTCCGCGCCGCCCTTGAGCAGCACCAGCGACGCACCGCCCATGCCCGCGAAGCCGCCGGAAATCAGCACGCCGACGTACTTGTAGCGGTACACGTTCACGCCGAGTGACTCCGCCGCGACCGGGTTCTCGCCGCACGAACGCAGCCGCAGGCCGAACCGCGTGCGCCAGAGAACCCAGTAGCTCACCGGAATCAGCACGATCGCGAGCATGGTCAGCGGCGCGACACCGGTCACCAGCCCGCGCAGAATGCCCGCGACGTCGGACAGCCCGACGCGTTGCTGGTTCTCCAGCGAGCCCAGCCAGTCCGACAACCCGGCCGCCGAATAGGTGTCGAACTTCGGCACCGGCGGCGACTGGCGCGGGTTTCCCGACAGCGGCTCGAAAATCAGGTTCGCCAGATACTTCGCGACGCCGAGCCCGAGCAGGTTGATCGCGACGCCGGAGACGATGTGGTTGACGTTGAACGTCACCGTCGCCACCGCGTGCAGCAGCCCGCCCAGCGCGCCGAACGCGATCGCGGCCAGCAGGCCGACCCACGCGCCGCCGTAATACGCGCCCCAGGCCGCGCCCCAGGTGCCGAGGATCATCATGCCCTCGAGGCCGATGTTGATCACACCGACGCGCTCGGCCCACAGCCCGCCCAGCGCACACAGCAGGATCGGCAGCGCCAGCCGCAGCGCGGTCGACGCGGTGTTGCTGGACGTCAGCGCCGAAACGCCGGTGGCGTACGACGCGGTGGACATGACCGCGATCGCGACCACGGCCCAGATCACGCCGCGCAGCCAGCCGGGGATCCGCGGCCGCTTGCGCTTGACCGGCATCGGCGTCCCGGATTCCGGACCAGGCCGGGAGAACTCCGTCGTGGTGGTCACACCGCACCGCCTTCCGCGACCGAGGCGCCCTTGCGGCCGTTGCCGGCGAGCGCCCTGCCGACCCTTCGCTGTTCCGCGGCGAGGTCGGCCCGGCGCACGATCTCGTACGCCACGACGACCGAGAGCACGATGACGCCCTGCATGATCGTCGCGATTTCCTTGGACACGTTGATCTGCTCCAGCGACACCGCGGAGGTGTCCAGGAACGCCCACAGCAGCGCGCCGAACGCGATGCCGCCGGGGTGGTTGCGGCCGAGCAGCGCGACCGCGATGCCGGTGAAGCCGTACATCTGGGTCGCGGTGATGCCGTAGCTGTAGTCGCGGCCGAGCAGTTCCGGCATGGCGACCAGACCGGCCACCGCACCGGACAGGATCATCGCGATGAGCGTCATCTTCTTCGCGCTCACGCCACCGGCCGCGGCGGCCGTCGACGACTCGCCGCTCGCCTTCAGCTCAAAGCCGAACCTGGTGCGGTTCAACATGAACCAGTACGCCGCGCCGATCACGACCGCGATGAACACGAACCCGAACAGCGTGCCCGACCCGAGCGGGATGCCCGGGATCCGGCCGGACGGCGCGATCACCCTGGTGCCGATGTTGTTGCCGGTCTGCACGCCGAACTGGTCGGCGTTGATGAGGAACGCGATAATGCCGGCGACAATCGAGTTCAGCATGATCGTCGAGATGACCTCGCTGACGCCGCGGGTCACCTTGAGCACCGCCGGAATCGTCGCGTACAGCGCGCCGGAAACGATGGCCACCAGCAGGATCACGATGGTGTGGATGACCGGCGGCAGCTGCAGCGCGCCGCCGACGATCGCGGCGATCACCGCGGCGAACCGGTACTGGCCCTCGACGCCGATGTTGAACAGGTTCATCTGGAACCCGATCGCCACGGCGAGGCCGGACAGGTAGTACACCGTCGCGAGGTTCACCGTGTCGACCGCGGTGGAACCCTTGAACAGCTGGCCGATCATCGTCCCGTAGGCCTGCAACGGGTCGGCGCCGGAGATGACGAGCGCGATCGCGGACAGGATCACTGCGAACGCGATCGCGAGCAGAGGCGGCAACAGCCGCGTGCGCCACGAACTCATGAGTCTTCACCTTCTTCGGCGCCGGTCATGGCGGAACCGAGTTCCTGCGGAGTGACGGTGGCGGGGTTGGCCTCGCTCACGAGCCGCCCGCGCAGCATCACGCGAATGGTGTCGGACAACCCGATCAGCTCGTCGAGGTCCGCCGAGATCAACAGCACGGCGAGGCCGTCGGCACGCGCCTGGCGGATCTGTTCCCAGATCAACGCCTGCGCGCCGACGTCGACCCCGCGCGTCGGGTGCGAAGCGATCAGCAGCACCGGGTTGCCGGACAATTCGCGGCCGACGATCAGCTTCTGCTGGTTTCCGCCGGACAGCGCGGCGGCCGGAACGTCGATGCCGGGCGTGCGGACGTCGTACTCGCGCACGATCCGCTCGGTGTCCTCGCGCGCGCCCGCGATGTTGAGCAGTTGCCCGCCGGACACCGGTTCGCGCGTCTGGTAGCCGAGAATCCGGTTGACCCACAACGGTTGTGTCAGCAGCAGGCTGTGCCGGGTGCGGTCCTCGGCGATGTAGCCGATGCCCGCCTCGCGCCGGGCGAGCGTGCCCAGCTTGACCAGATCGTGCGTCTTGCCGTCCGGCGGGGTCAGCTCGATGTGGCCGCCGCTCACCTTGCGCATCCCCATGATCGTCTCGACCAGTTCGGTCTGGCCGTTGCCCTCGACGCCCGCGATGCCGAGCACCTCGCCCGCGTGCACGGTGAAGGAGATGTGGTCCAGTACGTTGCGCTCGGAGCCTTCGGCGGACAGCCGCAGCTCGCGCACCTGCAGGACCTCGCGGTCGGTCACCGTCGACTCGCGCGTCTCCGGGCTCGGCAGCTCCGAACCGACCATCATCTCGGCCAGTTCGCGGCTGGTGATCTTCTTCGGATCCGCGGTGCCGACCGTGGTGCCACGCCGGATCACGGTGACCGTGTCGGCGATCGCGCGCACCTCGTCGAGCTTGTGCGAGATGAAGAGGAACGTGTACCCGTCGGCCTGCATCTCGCGGACGGTGGCGAAGAGCGCGTCCACTTCCTGCGGCACGAGCACGGCGGTCGGCTCGTCGAGGATGATGATTTTCGCGCCCCGGTAAAGGACTTTGACGATCTCGACGCGCTGGCGGTCGGCGACGCCGAGTTCCTCCAGCAGCGCGTCCGGCTTCGCGTGCAGCCCGGTCCGCTTCGACAGTTCCGCCAGCCGCGCCCGCGCCGCGCGGCCGATGCCGTGCAGCGCCTCGCCGCCGAGGAACACGTTCTCCGCGACGGTCAGGTTGTCGGCGAGCATGAAGTGCTGGTGCACCATGCCGATCCCGGTGCGGATGGCGTCCTGCGGGTTGCGCAGTCGCACCTCGGCGCCGTTGATGGCGATGCTGCCCTCGTCGGGCTGCTGCATCCCGTACAGGATCTTCATCAGGGTCGACTTGCCCGCGCCGTTCTCGCCGCACAGCGCGTGCACCTCGCCCGCCGCGACGGTGAGGTTGACGTCGGAGTTCGCGACGACGCCGGGGAACCGCTTGGTGATCCCGGTCAACTGGACGGCCGGCACGCCCCGGTCGGGGACGGCTTCGGCCTCGATCTCGGTCATCGGAGGGGACATCCCGTTCTGTCGAAACGCGTGAGGGCCCGGAAGGAAGATCCTTCCGAGCCCTGACGCGTCATGAGCGTTACTTGGCCGGCTTGTCCGAAACCGTGATGGCGCCGGAAACGATCTGGGCCTTGTACCCGTCGAGCACGTCCTTGATGTCGTCGACCTTGCCACCGGAGGTGGAGTAGCCGACCCCGTCGGACTTGAGGTCGAAGCGCTTCGGCACCGTGCTCAGGTCGCCCTTCGCGACGGCCTGCAGGTACTCGAACACCGCGACGTCGACGCGCTTGATCATCGACGTGATGATGATGTCCTTGTCGGCGGCGACCGTCTTCTGGTTGTACTGGTCGGAGTCGACGCCGATGGCCAGCGCGTTGTTCTGCTTCGCCGCGTCGAACACTCCCTTACCGGAGGCACCGGCGGCGTGGTAGACGACGTCCGCGCCGCGCGAGATCTCGGCGGCGGCCTTCGCGTTGCCCTTCGGCGGGTCCTGGAAGCCGGAGAAGTCGCCGGCCGGCGTCAGGTACTCGTCCTCGACCTTGATCTTGCTCGAAACGGCCTTCGCGCCCTGCAGGAAGCCCGCCTCGAACTTCTGGATCAGCGGGGTGTTCACGCCGCCGACGAAGCCGACGTGGCACTTCTTGCTCTTGTACGCGGCGGCGACGCCGGCCAGGAACGAGCCCTGCTCCTCGGCGAAGACCAGCGGCGTGACGTTCGGCAGGGTGATCGAGTCGTCGTCGACGATCGCGAACTTGGTGTTCGGGTACTTGGTGGCGACGGCCTTGACCGACTGCGCGTAGGCGAAACCGACCGCGACGATCGGGTTCAGGCCCTGCTGCGCCATCTGCTCGAGGCGCTGCTGCTTGGCGGCTTCGCTCTCGGACGCGCTCGCGGTGCTCTCGTTGACGGTCGGGACGCCGAGGTCGGACTTCGCCCGGTCGGTGCCCGCGGCGGCCGCGTCGTTGAAGGAAGCGTCACCGCGACCGCCGACGTCGAAGGCCAGGCCGACCTTCAGCTTGCTGCCGTCGACCTTGCCCGAGGCGGCGCTGCTGCTCGTGGCGGCGGCCGGGGCGGCGGGCGGCTTCGGGGCGGTGATGCAGTTCGAGCCCGAATTACCGTCCGAACCGGACGCGTTGTTGTTGCTTCCCCCGGTGTCCTTCGCGCACCCGGCCAGTGCAAGCACCCCAGCCATGGTCGCGGCGGCCAGCGCGGTTCCACGCATGCGACGCAACGTGTGTCTCCCTCCCCGCTGATCCAGCGGACGATCCAGGAACGGCCCGGTCACGGTCGCCCGGGCTCAACTGGCAGACCGTACCCAACCGCCGGGTAACCGCCATAGGAACGGCACGCTACGTAACACAAATGTTTACTCGGAGGCTCGATCCGCGACCAATCCGGCGCCGACCGTGATCAAGAGCCGCCGCCCCGCCCGCCGCGATCACGCACCGTGGCGCCTTTCGCCCGGAAAAAGTCCGTGAAGGGAACCCTGGGGGAATCAGAGTCCCTCAGGGTTCCCCTCACGGACCGCTTTGACGTGCTCCAGACCACACGTCCGAGTGGTCTGCCGTGGTCACCGGTGTCTGGTCCATCACAGAGAGGAACCCGGAGGTGAGCCGCGCGTATGGGTCGGGTCTAGCATCCATGCATCCACGCTCGATGGCCCCTGATCTCGGCACCGTCGCCGGAGTTGTCCCCAGTGGACCGACCCCGGCCGCGGGTGCGGACCTCACCGGTCACCCGGGCACGACAGTCATGACGTTGGAGGCCGTTCACCGATGTCCACCACGGCGAGCACTGCCACCGAAAGCGGGGCAGGAGCTAGCGATCGGGCGGGTGCCTCACGCCGGCAGGGAACTTTCTACCGGGGCGACCCCGGCATGTGGTCCTGGGTGCTTCACCGCATCACCGGCGTGCTGACCTTTTTCTTCCTGTTCGTGCACGTGCTCGACACCGCGCTCGTGCGCGTGTCGCCGAACACCTACGACCAGGTCATCGAGACGTACAAGACGCCGGTCGTGAACCTGCTCGAGGTCGGCCTTGTCGGCGCGGTGCTGTTCCACGCGCTCAACGGGCTGCGCGTCCTGCTGGTCGACTTCTGGGCCAAGGGCCCGAAGTACCAGAAGACGATGCTCTGGGTCATCGGCGTCGTGTGGGTGGTCGTGATGGTTCCGGGTGCGTTCTTCATGCTGAAGCGCACCGTCGAGACGCTTTTCGGGGGTGCCTGATCCCATGGCCGACGCTCTGATCCTCGAGAAGCCGCGCTCGCCGCGGCGCCCGTCCGCCCGGCGCAGCAACTTCGAGCTCTACAGCTGGCTGTTCATGCGCATCTCCGGGCTCGCGCTGATCATCCTGGTGCTGGGCCACCTGTTCATCATGAACATCCTCGACGGCGGCGTGCACCGCATCAACTGGGGCTTCGTCGCCGGCCGCTGGGCCTCGCCGTTCTGGCAGTTCTGGGACCTCGCGATGCTGTGGCTCGCCGAGATCCACGGCGGCAACGGCCTGCGCACGATCATCGACGACTACGCGCGCAAGGACTCCACCCGGTTCTGGCTGAAGATCCTGCTGTACGTCTCGATGGCGCTCATCCTGGCCGTCGGCACGATGGTGATCTTCACGTTCGACCCCGAGATGCCTGCCTCCTGAGGCGCACCCACCACTAGCTAGCGGAGTCTTTCCCTATGCAGTTCCACAAGTACGACGTGGTGATCGTCGGCGCGGGCGGCGCCGGCATGCGCGCGGCCATCGAGTCCGGCCAGCGCGCCCGCACCGCGGTCCTCACCAAGCTGTACCCGACCCGGTCCCACACCGGCGCGGCACAGGGCGGCATGTGCGCCGCGCTGGCCAACGTCGAAGAGGACAACTGGGAGTGGCACACCTTCGACACCGTCAAGGGCGGTGACTACCTGGTCGACCAGGACGCCGCGGAGATCATGGCCAAGGAGGCCATCGACGCCGTCCTCGACCTGGAGAAGATGGGCCTTCCGTTCAACCGGACGCCCGAGGGCAAGATCGACCAGCGCCGGTTCGGCGGGCACACCCGCGACCACGGCAAGGCCGCGGTGCGCCGCGCCTGCTACGCCGCGGACCGCACCGGCCACATGATTCTCCAGACGCTGTACCAAAACTGCGTCAAGCACGGCACCGAGTTCTTCAACGAGTTCTACGTGCTCGACCTGGTCCTTTCCGAGGGCGAGGACGGCAACCCGATCGCCACCGGCGTGGTCGCCTACGAGCTGGCCACCGGCGAGCTGCACGTGTTCCAGGCGAAGTCGATCGTGTTCGCCACCGGCGGCGCGGGCAAGATCTTCAAGACCACCTCGAACGCGCACACCCTGACCGGCGACGGCCTCGGCATCATCTTCCGCAAGGGCCTTCCGCTGGAGGACATGGAGTTCTTCCAGTTCCACCCGACCGGCCTCGCCGGCCTCGGCATCCTGATCTCCGAGGCGGTGCGCGGCGAGGGCGGCATCCTCCGCAACGCCGACGGCGAGCGGTTCATGGAGCGCTACGCCCCCACCATCAAGGACCTCGCGCCGCGCGACATCGTCGCCCGGTCGATGGTCCAGGAGGTGCTGCAGGGCCGCGGTTGCGGGCCGAACAAGGACTACGTCGTCCTCGACGTGACCCACCTCCCGGTCGAGGTCCTCGAGACCAAGCTGCCGGACATCACCGAGTTCTCCCGCACCTACCTGGGCGTCGACCCGGTCAAGGAGCCGGTGCCGGTGTTCCCGACGTGCCACTACGTCATGGGCGGCATCCCGACGAACATCCACGGCGAGGCGCTGCGCGACAACGAGCACGTCATCCCGGGCCTGTACGCCGCGGGCGAGGTCGCCTGCGTGTCCGTGCACGGCTCGAACCGGCTGGGCACGAACTCGCTGCTGGACATCAACGTCTTCGGCCGCCGCGCGGGCATCGCCGCCGCGGAGTACGCGCTGGCGCACGAGCACGTCGAACTGCCGGAGGACCCGACCACCCTGGTCGAGGAGCAGCTGGCCGGTCTGCTGTCGGAGCACGGCGACGAGCGCGTCGCCGACATCCGCAAGGAAATGCAGCAGACGATGGACTCGCACGCGTCGGTGTACCGCACCGAGGACACGCTGAAGCAGGCGCTGACCGACATCCAGGCGCTCAAGGAGCGCTACCAGCGGATCACCGTGGCGGACAAGGGCAAGCGGTACAACACCGACCTGCTCGAGGCCGTCGAACTCGGCTTCCTGCTGGAGCTGGCCGAGGTGCTGGTCGTCGGCGCGATCGCGCGCAAGGAGTCCCGCGGCGGCCACGCCCGCGAGGACTACCCGACCCGCGACGACACGAACTTCATGCGGCACACCATGGCCTACAAGCAGGGCGAGGGGCTGTCGTCCGACATCCGGCTCGACTACAAGCCGGTCACCTTCACCCGCTACGAACCGATGGAGCGGAAGTACTGATGACGACGGCCACCCCTGAAGCAGAGGCCACGGCGGACGCCGACCACACCCCCATCACGGTCACGCTGAAGATCCTCCGGTTCAACCCGGAGGTCGACACCGAGCCGCACTGGGAGTCCTACGACGTCCCGGCACAGCGCACGGACCGGCTGCTGAACCTGCTGTTCTACGTCAAGGACTACATCGACGGCACGTTCTCCTTCCGTCGTTCCTGCGCGCACGGCGTGTGCGGGTCGGACGCCATGCAGATCAACGGCATCAACCGCCTCGCCTGCAAGGTCCTGATGAAGGACCTGCTGGAGAAGAACGGCAAGAAGACCGAGATCACCATCGCCCCGATCAAGGGCCTGACGACGTTGAAGGACCTCTACGTCGACATGGACCCGTTCTTCGAGGCGTACCGGGCGATCAAGCCGTACCTGATCACCTACGGCAACGAGCCGACCCGCGAGCGGATCCAGTCCCAGGCCGACCGCGACCGGTTCGACGACACCACCAAGTGCATCCTGTGCGCCTGCTGCACGTCGTCCTGCCCGGTCTACTGGAACGACGGCTCGTACTTCGGCCCGGCGGCGATCGTGAACGCCCACCGCTTCATCTTCGACTCCCGCGACGAGGGCGCCGAAGAGCGGCTGGACATCCTGAACGACGGCGAGGGCGTGTGGCGCTGCCGCACGACGTTCAACTGCACCGACGCCTGCCCGCGCGGGATCCAGGTGACGAAGGCGATTCAGGAAGTGAAGCGGGCGCTGCTTTTCAAGCGCGTCTGATCTCCGAACGTACGTGAGGGGAACCCTGAGGGACTCTGAGTCCCTCAGGGTTCCCCTCACGTACTTCAGTGAACCGCGTCGAGCGCGTTCACCAAACCGCGCCCGTAGTACGAGTTGTTCTGCTTCGGGCCCTCGCAAGCCGAAACATCGCAAGCCACCGGATCCGCCTCCGCGGTAAGCAAAGCCGCCAAAGCGCGCGGCGGCGCGTTCCGATGCGTAGAAGCCAGCAAAGCCGCAACCCCGGCCGCATGCGGCGAGGCCATCGAAGTGCCGCACTTAGTGCCGTAAGCGCCATTGAACACTGTCGACAGCGGGCATCCCGCGCCTTCCCCGGCAGGCGGCTTCTGCCCCGAATCCCCGCCCGGCGCTGTGACCGTGACCGAGCCGTAGTTGGAGTAAACAGACTTCGTACCCGCGTAACCAACCGCAGACACCGTCACCACACCGTCGATCGCCTTCGGCAGGATGCCGCACGAAGAGTCAATCTTGTGTGGACGGTTCGGGTCCACAGTCTGCGTACGCACGTCGAAGCCGGAGTTGCCCGCTGCAGCGATGTTAAGAGTCCCGCGCTGCGTCGAGTAAGTGACAGCGCGCCGTACGGCCTCGTACGCGGCAGCGTCGCCTGCTTCGTTGCGGCAGTAGAACATCCCGGGGTCAATGTAGTAGCTGTTGTTCGTCACCTGGAAGCCGTGCTGTCCGGCCCAAACGAAGCCACAGACGGCCGCCTCCGGGAAGATGTAGCCGTCGTCGTTCACCACCTTCACCGACGCCAAGCGCACGCCCGGCGCGATGCCGGTGAAGCCGCGCGCGGGGTCCTTGCCCGCGATGGTGCCCGCGACGTGCGTGCCGTGGTCGGAGTTCGTCGGCGTCCACGCGGAAGCGTCCGGTGCGCCGGTGACGCAGCCGGTCGACGACCGCGGGTCCACCGCGTGCGCGAGCGCGGGGTGCTTGGCGTCGATGCCGGAATCCAGCACGCCGACGGTGACCGATCGCGAACCGGGATTGATCTTGTTCGCCTCCGGAGCGTGGATGGCGCGCATGTCCCACTGCTGAGTCGACAAATCGTCACCGGCGGCGACGCTCTCCGTCCGCTCCAGCATGCCGACCGCCGAGCGCAATCCGGCGCGGGCGGCGGCCTTCGCGGCGACGTCCTTGCCCGCCGAGTACGCCCGCTTCACGCCGAGCCGGTCGGCGAAGTCCGCGTTGCGCGAGCTCGCGACCGCGACGCCGATCTCCGGGTAGTACGCGATCCGCTTGCCGCACTTGGCGCTCAGCTCCGTGTCGACCGAACGCTGCTTCTCGCCCGGTTGGTACAACACGACGTAGCTGTACTGCGTGCTGGTGGTGTCGCACGACGGCGCGGGCGCGGCGGACGCTGGCACGGCCACCGCTCCTGCGGCGACCCCAGCGACCGCGACGGGGACGAGCAATCGACGTAAACGGGACATTTAGCCTCCATGGTCGGTCGCCCGAAACTAAGCCAGCCCGGACGCACGCGCCACCGACCAAAGGACCCATCAGGTGTTAGCGCGGTCCTTCGACGTCGCCCGGATGCCGCGCCAGCCGAGCACCCCGATGGCGGTGCCGAGCACGAACGAGACGACCGTCAGCACCGCGTGCACGACGAAGTACCCAGTGGGTGAACCGTCGGCCGCCCAGGACTGGTTGCTGGCCCACAGGTTCTTGGCGAACGTGATCCAGATGATCCAGGACCAGATGCCGAAAGCGAACAAGGCCATCGCTGTACCTCGTGAAATGCGCATGTCTCGAGTATGCCGCCGGGCCATCGGCGCTAGATTGCGTGGGTGCACCCTGCTTTCGCCCGGTCGCTGCGAGCATTCGCCGCGCCACTCGCCGCAGCCCTCGTAGCCGTCGCCGCGCCTGTCGCCCTCGCCGCCCCGGCGTCGGCGGAGCAATGCACCGAGCACGCCGCGCCGCCGGCCCCGGTGGACACCTCGGAGAAGCCGAAGCCGGGCCAGACCGTCCCGCCGCCGCTCCCGGTGCCCGCCCAGCCGGTCGGCGGTGACCGTTTGGGCGGCTGCGGCCCGATCCTCCCGCCGGGCGCGCCCGCGCTGCCTCCTGGCGACACCTCGGCGTCGTGGGTCCTGCAGGATCTCGACACCGGCGCGGTCGTCGCGGCGAAGGACCCGCACGCGCGGGAGCGGCCCGCGTCGCTGATCAAGACGCTGCTGGCGCTGGTGGTCGTCACCGAGCTGAAGCCCGAGCAGGTCATCGTCCCGACGAAGGAGGACGCCGAGCAGGAGTGCACCTGCGTCGGCATCGCCGCCGGCGGGCACTACACGATGGACCAGCTGCTGCACGGCCTGCTGATGCACTCGGGCAACGACGTGGCGCACGCCTTCGCGACCGCGCTGGGCGGTGCCGACGCGGCGGTCGCCAAGATGAACGCGCTCGCCGCCCGCATCGGTGCGACCGACACCCGCGCGGCGACCCCGTCCGGCCTCGACGGACCGGGCATGTCGACCTCGGCGTACGACCTGAGCCTCGTCTTCCACTACGCGATGAAGCAGCCGGAATTCGCCAAGGTGGTGGCGACGAAGAATTTCACGATCCCGGCCATCGACGGGAAGCCGCCGATCCCGGTGTTCAACGACAACAAGCTGCTCGGCGTGTATCCCGGTTTCCTCGGCGGGAAAACGGGCTTCACCGACGACGCGCGGCACACGTACGTCGGCGGCGCGGAACGCGACGGCCACCGCCTCGCGATCGTGATGATGCGGGCCGAACAGCGCCCGACGAAGGTGGTCGACCAGGCGGCGAAACTGCTCGACTACGGCTTCGCGCTGGAGAAGAACGGCGCGCAGCCGGTCGGTCAGATCGCCTACCAGTCGCTGAGCGCCGACTCCGCCCCGATGTCCGACAAGCAGGTCACCCCCGCTGGCGCGACGACCGCGGCCGCGGAAAAGCCGGACCCGTTCGGGACCACCGGCTGGGTGCTGACGGTGCTCGTGCTGGTGATCATCGTGGCCGGGTTCGTCATCAGCTATCAGCGAAAGCGCAACCCCCGCGCGTAGTAACCGGCCAGGTACGTGAGGGGAACCCTGAGGGAATCTGATTCCCTCAGGGTTCCCCTCACGTACTTTTCAGCCTTTTCGGCGGCCTAGCCAGGCAAGCAGGGCACCAGCGCTGAACGCGCCGGCCACCGAACCGAGCCCCAGCCCGTGCTGCACCGTTATCCGCGGCTCCAGCAACACCGGGGCGGGCGGCTGCACCACCCGCCGCTGGTTCTCCCGCGCGGTCGCCGTCCACGCCGTCACCAGCAGCAGGAACCGCGACACGAGGTTCGCGAACACCAGCAACCCGATCACCGGCCCGAAGATCGCTGCCGACGGGGACTTCGTGACGCTCGCCAGGTAGACCGTCGCGACCTGCTGCAAGACCACGAATCCGACCGCGGCGATGAGCGCGCCCTTGACCGCGCTCCGCAGCGCGACGTGCTCCCGCGGCAGCCGCGCGATCACCCACAGGAACACCAGCGCGTTGGCGATCAGGCTGAGCACGATCGTCGCGAGGTGCAGCAGGAACTTCGCCCACCCCTGGCCTTCCAGCCCGACCAGCTTCAGCAGCAGCTCGCCGAGACCGCTGCCCGCCGCGGTGAGCGCGAACGACACGACCAGCGCCAGCCCGAGCCCGAGCAGCGACAGCAGGTCCTTGATCGTCTTGCTGACGAACGGTTCCGTCTTCTTCTCCTGGCCCCACTGCGCGGTGAGCGCGTCGCGGAGGTTGGCCATCCAGCCGATGCCGGAGTAGAGCGCCAGCAGCAGCCCGAAGACCCCGATGCCGCTGCCGGACTTCAGCGCGGCGTCGGTGATCTGCTTGACCAGGCCGCGCAGCCCCTCCGGCACCGAGCTGTCGATCCCGTGCGTGATCTGGTCGATCACCGCGGTGTTGTGCCCGAGCGCCATGCCGACGACCGCGAACGCCACCATGAAGATCGGGAACACCGACAGCACGCTGAAATAGGTGATCGCCGCCGCGTAATGGTTGCCGTAGTTTTCGTTGAAGGAGTCGTTGGCGCGGATCAGGTGATCCAGCCACGGGTACTTCCGCCGCAGCCGGGGCAGCAGCTTTTCCTTGTCACCGGTCTCTTTCGCCACCGGAAAACGCTAACCACGGCAACCGGGCCCCGCAACGCGAGCGTGCCCGCGCGGTTACCGGTCGCGATCAGCTCGCGGGCAGGAACCCGATCCGCTCGTAGACCGACGCGAGCGTGGCCGACGCGACCTCGCGCGCCTGCCGGGCACCCGCGGCGAGGATCCGGTCCAGCTCGGCGACATCGTCCAAATAGGACTGGACGCTCTCCTGCAGCGGCGTGACCCAGTCGACGAGCACCTCGGCGAGGTCCTTCTTGAGATCGCCGTAACCCTTGCCCTCGTAGGCGGTTTCGAGGTCGGCGACGCTGCGGTCGGTCAGCGCGGAGTAGATCGTGAGCAGGTTGGAGACGCCCGCCTTCTCCTCGCGGTCGAACCGGACCTCGCGGCCGGTGTCGGTGACCGCGGAACGGATCTTCTTCGCCGAGCGCTTCGGGTCCTCGAGCAGCTCGACGAGCCCGTTGGCGGTCGCCGCCGACTTGCTCATCTTCGCCGTCGGTTCCTGCAGGTCGTAGATCTTCGCGGTGTCCTTGACGATGAACGGCTCCGGCATGACGAACGTCTTGCCGAACCGGCTGTTGAACCGCTGCGCGAGGTTGCGGGTCAGCTCGAGATGCTGCCGCTGGTCCTCGCCGACCGGCACCGCGTTGGTCTGGTAGAGCAGGATGTCCGCGGCCATCAGCACCGGGTAGGTGAACAGGCCGACGCTCGCGTGGTCGCTGCCCTGCTTGGCAGCCTTGTCCTTGAACTGCGTCATCCGCCCGGCCTCGCCGAAGCCGGTCTGGCATTCGAGCACCCAGCTCAGCTGAGCGTGCTCGGGCACGTGGCTCTGCACGAACAGCGCGCTGCGCGCCGGGTCGACCCCGATGGCGAGCAGCTGCGCGGCCGAGCGCCGCGTCCGCTCGAGCAGCACCTTCGGGTCCTGCTCGACGGTGATCGCGTGCAGGTCGACGACGCAGTAGAAGGTGTCGTGGGTGTCCTGCAGCCGCACCCACTGACGCAGGGCACCGAGGTAATTGCCGAGGTGGAAGGAGTCGGCAGTCGGCTGGATCCCGGAAAGCACCCGCAGGCGCCCGTTCTGTTCGTCGGACACGCCGAGATTCTTTCAGGCTGCGAAGGAGGCGGCGCCGCGGGCCCGCCGGTTCGCGGGACGGACGGGCAGCCGGGACGCCTCGACGGCTCCGCCCGAAGATTCACTTCCGGGGAGGAGCCGCTGCTTGGCGATTCAGCGCCGCCGGAAGGCTCAGCCCCCGAACTGAGCGCGGTTTGTCGGGACCGCCGACGATTCAGCACCGCCGTGAGATTCAGGCCTGGGCACTCTGCGAACCGAACACAGCTCGCCGGGACTGCTGGCGACTCGGTGCCGACCAGGCCGTAAGAAGGTTCTGGCGGGGAAATTCACCGCCGCTGCCGGGCTGCCGGAGGACCGGCCAGCCGACTAGGACTGCCGCAGGGGCAGCGCGGCCGGAGCCGGTTCGAGCGGCCGGGTCGGCTCCTCGTCGAGAGCACCGGCGGCAGCCACCGCCTCGATCGTCTTCGCGCGGGCCTTGCGCCGCTGCCGGACGACGCCCAGCGCCATCCCGATGATGCCGAAGCCCACCGCGACCAGGCCGACCGGTCCGAGCATCCCGAACCCGGTCGACGTCGTCTCCGCGCGGACCACACCGTCGTCCGCGAAAGCTGTCGCGCCCGTTCCGACGGCCGCGACCAGGATCGTCGTCAGCACCGCCAGGACGCGTCCGCCCGCAACAGCCAAGGAACGGCCCGAAGCCGCTGCCCTGCTGCCTGCCGCCAAAGCACCGCGACCGTCCCGCGCCGCGTCGCGAATCGAAGTCGGTTTGGTTGCCGTCGCGCCGGGCACCCCCGATGGGGTGACGGACGCGCGCGGCACCGGACGGCCAAGCGCCAGCGTGGACCGTGTCACGAACCGGCCTGGGTTGCGCACCGGAGTGCCTCCCGCGAGGTGACTGTTCTGAGTGAGTGCCTCACCCGTAAGGATGAGTTCTCGACGTGCTACTGGTCAGAAAACTACCGAGCGTGTCAAGACCTGTCGGATCTGATCAACTCGGGTGCCGAGGCTAGCGCCCACTCGGGGAGTAACCATGGGCACCCCTGACGTCTCGGTGTCGTCGGTGGTCAGCGCCGTGCGCGGCTCGCGGAACCACGCACAGTGTCCTCAACCCCGGCGAAACCGGACAGAATCACCCCGCAGAACAAACCCGAACTACCCTCAGCAGGTTATTCACCAGCTAGTCACCAGCACCACAACCAGGCTCAACCCGGGAACGGCACGTCGTACTTCGCGGTGACCGGCGCGTGGTCCGACCAGCGCTGGTCGTACGACTCTGCCCGTTCGACCACCACGGACGTCACCTTCTCCGCGAGACCGGGGGTCGCGAGCTGGCAGTCGATGCGCCAGCCCGAGTCGTTGTCGAACGCCTTGCCCCGGTAGGACCACCACGTGTACGGGCCGGGGCCCTCGGCGTCGAGACGGCGCTGGACGTCGGTGTAGCCCGCCTCGTAGACGCGGCCCATCCACTCGCGCTCCTCGGGCAGGAAGCCGGAGTTCTTCTGGTTGCCGCGCCAGTTCTTGAGGTCGACCGTGTCGTAGGCGATGTTCCAGTCGCCCACCACGACAACTTCCCGGCCCTCCGCGGCCGACTTCGCGCGCAGCTCGACCAGGTACGGCAGGAACGCGGCCATGAAGCGCTCCTTCTCGTCCTGGCGCTCGGTGCCGACGTCGCCGCTCGGCAGGTACAGGCTCGCCACCACCACGCCGGGCAGGTGCATTTCCAGGTACCGCCCGCTGTCCTCGAACTCGGGCTCGCCGAACCCGGTCCGCACCTCGTCCGGCTCGACGCGGCTGTACAGCGAGACCCCGTTGCGTCCCTTCGCGACCGAGGGCGCGTGCGCGGCGAACCACCCCTCCGGCGCGACGACGGACGCGGGCAGCTGCGCGGCCTCGGCCCGCACTTCCTGACACGCGACGACATCCGCCTCGGTGGCGGCCAGCCACTCGACGAAGCCCTTCTTGACGGCGGCCCGGAGGCCATTGACGTTGACAGTGGAGACGATCAGCACCCCGCGCACGCTACCCGCCGGGTCCGACAATTTTCCGCGCACGGCAGGTCCGGCAAGGTCCAGAATGACCGCCATGCCCCGACTGACTGTCCTCGGCAGCTGTGGCGCCTGGCCGGAACCCGGCCGCGCCTGCGCCGGATTCCTGCTGTCCCACGAGGATTTCCACGTCGCACTCGACCTCGGCTACGGCGCCGCCGCACAGCTCTTCCAGCACGTCCCCGCCGACCGGCTCGACGCGATCGTCGTGACGCACGAGCATCCCGACCACCTCGCGGACGTCAGCGCGCTCGGCCGGGCCCGCCACTACACGACCGACCGCAAGCTCCCGATGCACTGCACTCCCGGCACCGTGCGCCGGCTCGCCGCGATGGAGCCCAGCCCGGCCCCCGACGAGAACTTCGACCTCCACGACCTCGGCCCCGAGACCGATCTCGGCCCGTTCCGGCTCACGACCGCGCTCCTGCCGCACCACGTGCCGAATTACGGAATCCGCCTCACCACATCCGGCTATACCCTCGCCTACACAGGCGACACCGGCCCCGCTCCGCAACTGACCGATCTGGCCCGCGACGCCGACGTCCTCATCTGCGAAGCCACCCTGCAAGGCGCGCCGCCGGACGGCCCCCGCTACCTGATGACCGCCGCGGAAGCAGGCTGGCTCGCCACCGCGGCGAATGTCCGAACGCTGCTGCTCACGCATTTCTGGCCGGGTTCCGACCGAGCGGTTTCGGTGGCCGAAGCCCGCGCCGAGTTCTCCGGGGAAGTGCTCGCCGCGGAAGAAGGACTCATGCTGAATCGCGCATAATCGCGCGCCGGATAAAAATCGCGATCGGCCACCGCACGTTTCGCGGCGGTACCGAGCAGTTCAAAGAGCAAACCGAACCGCAGCAGGTGCCGTAAAGGCATCCGGCAATCGCGAAAGTTCCGAGCCGCACGGGGGCATCGGCTCAGCCGATCGGCGGCAATCCCGGGTGGACAACGGAAGCCGTCCCACCACATGAGACGAACAATCACCGGAGCCGAGACACCACACCGGACACGCCCGGAACCGGGCTCACCAATCGCTCGATCCCAGGCGAACCACGCGACGCATCGAACCCAGCAACCACACGAACCCAAGCACCGCAAGCAGTCCGCGCGGACCTGGGTCCGCACAGAGGACGATCAGCGCCGCAACCAGGCACCAGCCCGAAACGGACTCAGCACTTGGCCCCAGGAACCGGCGTCACGAAGCCGTCCGCGACCCACTTGCCGTCAGCGATCTTCCGGAACCCGTTCTGCACCACGGGTTGTGCGTCGAATTCCGCGCCGCGCAAGTACTTCCCGATGACTTTCCCGTTACCCGCGGCGGTTTCCCGCGCGTTGAGCACGTCGGCGGTCACCGAGACCTTGCAGCCGGTCGGGGATCCCTGCGCGTCCGCCTGGCCTTTCTGGCCGAACGCGTAGATGACCACGACCGCAGCGATGACGCCGATAATAATCAGTGTCTTCTTGGGCAAACCCAGAATCACGGCCGCTCCTCAGTCGCGAAAAACCCCTCGTCCAGAGTAGGCAGTCCGGCCGTGCCCGGACAGGTTCCCGACCCCATTCCACCCGGAGGTGCCAATCCTGTCACCGACACAACACGAAGAGTGACACACAAGAGAAGGGCACCTCGGAAGACTCCTCCGAGGTGCCCTTCTCCTTAACGGCTAAAGAAAGATCAGCCCTGCGCGATCTTCTTGGCCAGGTTCTCGTCCAGCGTCGCGAGGAAGTCCTCGGTCGTCTGCCATTCCTGGTCCTTGCCGACCAGCAGCGCGAGGTCCTTGGTCATCTTGCCGCCTTCGACGGTGTCGATGACGACCTGCTCCAGCTTGTTCGCGAAGCCGATGAGCTCCGAGTTGCCGTCCAGCTTGCCGCGGTGCTCGAGGCCCCGGGTCCACGCGTAGATCGAGGCGATCGGGTTCGTGGAGGTCGGCTTGCCCTGCTGGTGCTGGCGGTAGTGCCGGGTGACCGTGCCGTGCGCGGCCTCGGCCTCGACCGTCTTGCCGTCCGGCGTGCGCAGCACCGAGGTCATCAGGCCGAGCGAACCGAAGCCCTGCGCGACGGTGTCGGACTGGACGTCGCCGTCGTAGTTCTTGCACGCCCAGACGTAGCCGCCCTCCCACTTGAGCGACGCGGCGACCATGTCGTCGATCAGCCGGTGCTCGTAGGTGATGCCCTTGGCGTCGAAGTCGGCCTTGAACTCGGCCTCGAAGATGTCCTGGAACACGTCCTTGAACATGCCGTCGTAGGCCTTGAGGATCGTGTTCTTGGTCGACAGGTAGACCGGGTACTCGCGGTCGAGGCCGTACTGCAGCGACGCGCGCGCGAAGTCCTCGATCGACTTGCGGTAGTTGTACATCCCCATCGCGACGCCGCCGCCTTCGGGGAAGTTCGCGACCTGGAACTCCATCGGCTCGGAGCCGTCTTCGGGGGTGTAGGTCATCGTCAGGGTGCCCGGGCCGGGAACCTTGAAGTTGGTGGCCTTGTACTGGTCGCCGTGTGCGTGCCGGCCGATGATGATCGGCTTGGTCCAGCCGGGTACCAGACGCGGCACGTTCCGCATGACGATCGGCTCGCGGAAGATCACGCCGCCGAGGATGTTGCGGATGGTCCCGTTCGGGGACACCCACATCTTCTTGAGGCCGAACTCCTCCACGCGCGCCTCGTCGGGCGTGATCGTGGCGCACTTGACGCCGACGCCGTGCTGCTTGATGGCGTTGGCGGCGTCGACCGTGATCTGGTCGTCGGTGCGGTCCCGCTCCTCGATGCCCAGGTCGTAGTAGTCCAGGTTGACGTCCAGGTACGGGTGGATCAGCTTGTCCTTGATGAACTGCCAAATGATGCGGGTCATCTCGTCGCCGTCGAGTTCGACAACGGTGCCCTGGACCTTGATCTTGGCCATGAGCAGCGGTGCTCCTTCCGCGGATCTTCGCGTTCGCTTCTTCGCTCTCCGATAGCGGTACAAGCGTACTGCTTAACAGAGCTGGATGGTTCCAGAAGTGGTCGGAATCAAGTCTCTACCACCCTTGACGCGGCTCTCCGACCGGGCACGATCCGGGCGCCCGGCCGAGGGGAACCGGACGGGCCCGGCGAGCATCCCATCGCGTAACCACAGCCTGGGAGGCCACACCATGTCGTACCCCGCGCCCTACCCCGCCCAACCGGCGATGGTCAGCCAGCCCGCCAGCCGCGCCGTCGCGCGCGTGCTGAGCGGACTGTGCGGCCTCGTGCTCACGCCGATCGCGATCGGCGTGCTGGCCTTCGGCGGCTACCGCCAGCAGACGCGGGTCTCCGCGACCTTCGGCGAACACGGCGACGGCCTCGGCACGACGCTGATGGTGATCGGCGCGCTGCTGCTCGTCGGGGTGGCCCTGCTCGGTGCGTGGTCGTCGGCCGGGCCGGTCGTCGGCGGGGTGGTCTGGGGCGTGCTGCCCGGGGTCGCCACGCTGGTGTCGCCGCGGACTGGCATCGACCTGCTGCGCCTGCTGCCGGGCGACGAGCTGGCGGCCGGATTCGGCGGCTGGCTGGTGTCCGGCGCGCTGCTCGGTGCGGGATTCCTGCTGGTCGGCGCGGGCCTGGCCGCGACATTCGGGCGGCGACGCAGGTAGCGGCAAGACGGCGCGGGCCCGGTGAGACTATTTGCAGATGGGATTGTTCACCGTAGCCGAGGCCCGCACCGAACTCGCCCGGCTGCTTCCCGTTCTCGCCGAACTGATCCGGGTCCGTGCCGACGCCGCCGAGCTCGCCGCGTCCCTGCGTCCGGGCGGGCGGGACACCAGCCTCGGCGGCCTGCCGGAGTGGAAGGCCGCGCAGGCCCGGCTGGACGACCTGATGACCGCGATCCAGGCGACCGGGGCCGAGCTGAAGGGGTTCGCCCCGCTGCTGGTGGACTTCCCGGCCTCGCTCGACGGCGACGACGTGCTGTTGTGCTGGCTCGAGGGCGACCGGGAGCTGACCTGGTACCACCGGGCCGACCTCGGTTTCGCCGGCCGTCGCCGATTGCCCGGATAATCACTGGTCAAGCCCACTACGGTGGCTAGGTGAGCACACTTTTCGACGCCGACGCGGCGGGATACGACGAGGACACCTTCCACCCGTATGTGGCCGAGCGGCTGATCGGCGGCCTGGCCCCCAAGCCCACCCTGCTGATCGACGTCGCGGCAGGCACCGGCGCGGCTGCCTACGCGGCGCTCCGGCAGCTGGAACCGACCGCCGTGTTCGCCATCGACCTCTCCCCCGCGATGATCGAGATCGCCCGGGGCAAGGCCGCCGACCGCGACCCGGACGGCCGGATCTCCTGGCACGTCGGCTCCGCGGTCCCGCTGCCGATCGGCGACGGCGAGGCCGACGCGGTCGTCTGCGCTTCGGCACTGCACTTCCTCGGACCGCGCGCACTGGCCGACTGGCGGCGCGTGCTGCGTCCCGGCGGCAAGCTGGCGTTCAGCATGGTGTCGTCGGAACGCTTCAAGCCGACCGGCAAGTTCGCCGACGTCTTCCCGCGGGACCTGCGCGTCCCCGGCACCCTCGACGAAGCCGCCGCGCTGGCCACCGACGCCGGATTCAGCTCAGCGACGGCACAGCACGTGACGCTTGATCAGGGTGACCGGGTACGGCAGGTTTTCGCGGTTTTCGCGGAGGCTTAACGGTGGAAGTGCGCTTCGCCGCGAGTAGCAGCAGCGGCGGAGCAGTGCAGGACGAAGGTGACGTCGAGGTCGGTCACCGCTCCGTCGGCCGCGCGGGCCAGGCGGGAAACGGTGAAGTCGGCGGTCGCGCCAGGGGCCGCGCAGGCACCTCCGGGGTCTGCGCGGGTCCCGCGAAACGCGATGAAGCTCGGCGTCGCGGCCTGCGGCGAACTCGGTTCTCGGACGCTGGCACCCGAGTAGGTGCCCTCGTGCAACTGTTGTCCGGCAGGAGCGCTGAGTTCGAGGCGTGCCCAGTCCCAGCCGTCTGGAGTCTCGGCGTTCACCTTCACCGCGTCGCCGTACTCCCACGCCGTGACCTCGCCAGCAGTCCACAAAGCACTGCCCTCGAACGGGTAAGCGCCAGCATCCGAGGTGTAGCTGAAGCCGACCGGGTCGGCGTGCGCGACCGATGCCGTCCCGCACGCGATGCCCGCCGCAGCGACGACCGCCAAGATTCTTCGCATGATTTCCCTCCCCTAGGGTCGCTTGCGATCTTGGCAGGATTCCCTGCGCTGCGGCGAAAAATACTCCGTTCAGCCGTGCAGCTGAGCGCCCTTGAGGATCTTGTCCACCGCGTTCTTCGGCCCGTGCACGGCCATCCCGGCCAACGCCAGCTTCTCCGTCGGCACCGCTCGCACCGCGGCGCGATTGTCGACGTCATTGCCGGTCTGGAACAGCTCGTCGGTGAAGATCGAGAACCGCAGACCCCGCGTGAGCGCCCGGCTGTGCGCCAGCGCGAGCGTCTCGGCGGTGCCCGCGAACACGAGTACCGGCTGGCGGAACATCGGCAGGTACTCGGTGTCGTCGGCGTCGAGGTAGGGCTCGCCGATCAGTTCGGGCGTCGTGTGGGCCACGCCGCTCACCAGGAACGCCGTGACGTTCAGCCGTTGCCACGAGGCCAGATCGTCCCGCAGCAGCACAGCGATCTTCGTGTCGAATCGGTTCATGCGGGACAGCATCGGCCCGGCGCCGCGTGCGGGTCTTGTACGTTTTGAACATGACGGTGTCGGCCTGGCGTCCTTCGGTGCCCGGAATCGCCGAGGCGTTCCACGCCCGGTTCACCGATCACGCCTACCCCGCGCACACGCACGACACCTGGACGCTGCTGATCGTCGACGACGGCGCGATCAGCTACGACCTCGACCGGCACCACCACGGCGCACTCGGCACGGCCGTCACGCTGCTGCCGCCGAACGTCGCGCACGACGGCCGCGCCGCCACGAGCCAGGGCTTCCGCAAACGCGTGCTTTACCTCGACGCCGACGTGCTCGGCGACGACCTGATCGGAGCCGCCGTCGATCAGCCGAGCCTGCCGGATCCGTTGCTGCGCACCAGAATCCACCAGCTGCACCAGTCGCTCGCCGAACCGCTGGAAGCCGAAAGCCGCCTCGCCCTGGTCGCCCAGCGGCTCCGGCTGCACCTCGGCCGCCCGACCATTACGCAGCCCGACCGCAGCCTGGCCGACGACCTGCGCGACCTCCTCGACGAACGCCTACCGGATTCGCTGACGCTGGCCGACGCGTCCGAGGTGCTGGGCGCACACCCCGTCCACCTGGTCCGCGCCTTCGGCCGCCGCTTCGGACTGCCACCGCACCGGTACGTCACCGGCCGCCGCGTCGACCACGCCCGAAGGCTCCTGCTCGACGGCACCCCACCCGCAGCCGTCGCCACGACCGCGGGCTTCACCGACCAGGCACACCTGACCCGCCACTTCCGCCGCTACCTCGGCACCACCCCGGCCCGCTTCGCACGCGGCTGACCGGGCGGTTTGTGCGAAGATGGCCCCATGCTGCGCGAACTGCACCTGACCGGCGACCCGGCGGCCGACAAGCTGCTCAACGACGACCCGTTCGCCCTGCTCACCGGGATGCTCCTGGACCAGCAGTACCCGATGGAGCACGCCTTCGCGGGCCCGCGGAAGATCGCCGACCGGATGGCCGGCTTCGACCTCGCCAAGATCGCCGCGACGGACGTCGACACCTTCGTCGAGATGTGCGTGGTCCCGCCCGCGATCCACCGCTACGGCGGCTCGATGGCCCGCCGCGTGCACGCGCTGGCGCTGCACATCATCGAGAACTACGACGGCCGCACCGAAGGCATCTGGCTCGACGGCCGCCCCAAGCCGGACGGCGAAGAGGTGCTCAAGCGCCTCAAGGCACTGCCCGGTTTCGGCGAGCAGAAGGCGAAAATCTTCCTGGCGCTGCTGGGCAAACAACGCGGAGTGGCCCCGAAAGGCTGGCGTGAAGCCGCGGGCGCGTACGGAGATCGCGGATCTCGTCGGTCTATTGCGGACGTGACGGACGCCAAGACGCTCGGTGAGGTGCGCGCGTTCAAGAAGGCCGCGAAGGCCGCCGCCAAGGCGAATTGACTCAGCCCCGCGCGAACCAGACCACGTCCGGTTCCCCGCGCGGCACCGGAATCTCCACCACGTCCACCTCGGCGAACCGCTCCCGCAGCCGAGCCGTGAACCCCGGCGCCGCGCCCGCGCTCCACACCGCCAGCACCCCACCCGGACGCAGCAGCTGAGACAACCGTTCCAGACCGGAAGCCGAGTACAGCGACGCATTCCCCTCGGTGACCGTCCACTCTGGACCGTTGTCGATGTCCAGGCACAGCGCGTCGAACGTCTCGCCGGTCGTCCGCAGCCACTCCAGCAGATCCGCCTCGACCACGGTCACCCTCGGATCGTCCAATGCCCCGCCGTGGACCTCGCGCAGCGGGCCGGTGCGGTTCCAGGCGATCACCGCCGGTTCGCGTTCCACCACAACCACGGAGCCGACCGCGGAATGGTCCAGCGCGGCGCGCAAAGAAAACCCGACGCCGAGTCCGCCGATCACCACCCGCGCGCCGGAGGCGAGCCGGTCGGCCGCTCCGGTCACGAGCAGCCGCTCCGACTCGCCGTTTCGGGTGTCCATCAGGAACATCCCGTTTTCGATCACCTCGAACTCGGCGCCGTCGCGCCGCAGCACCAGTTCTCCGCCGTGCCCGGGCACGGTCTCCAGTACCTCCGCCACGCCCGGCAGCTTCTCAGACCGCGACCTCCTCGCGGACCTCAACCCGCTTCCTCGTGCCCCAGAAGAACACGACCACCAGCGCGGCCGCGGCGGCGAGGACCGCGGCGATCTCCGGCAGGACAGTCGCCCCGGCCGAGGTCAGCACCGCACCGCCGACGACACCGGACAGGCCGACGCCCAGGTAGATCGCCGACGCGTTGAGCGACAGCGCGAGACCGGCGTGCCCCGGCGACAGCTCGATGAGCCGATGCTGCACCGGCGGGCTGAACGACCAGTTCGCCAAGCCCCACACGAACAACGTGATCCCGGCCCCGACGACTGTCGTCGCGGTGAACGGCAGCAGCACCATCACGGCGGTGAACCCGGCGAGGATGATCAGCAGCGGCTTGCGCGGACCCCACCGGTCGGCCGCGCGGCCGCCGGCGAAGTTGCCGATCGCGCCGCCGATGCCGTAGCAGAACAGCAGCACCGTGACCGTCCCGCCGGAAACCCCAGCCGTGGCGGCCAGAACCGGCGACACCAGCGTGTAGACCATGAACGCGGCGAGGCAGGCGAGCGTGGTGGTGACGAGCAGCGCGACGATCCGCTTGTCCCGGGCGACCGCGAACCGCTCGGCGAGCCTGACCGCGGGCGGCGGCGCGACCTTCGGCAACGCGACCCGCACCCCGAGCGCGCCGAGTGCCGAGAGAATGCCGACGAACAGGAACGCGCCCTCGTAACCGAACTGCTGGGAGATCACGCTGCCCAGCGGAACACCGAAGATCAGCGCGATGGTGAGCCCCCCGAACACCAGCGAAACGGCTCGGCCGCGACGGTCCGGCGTGGTCAATTCCGCGGCGACGGCGGTGGCGGCCGGGGTGTAGACGGCGGCCCCGATCGCCGTGACGACCCGCGCGATCAGCAATGTGGTGTACCCCGGCGCGACGGCCGCGAAGATGTTCCCGACCGCGGCCACCGCGAGCGCGGCGACCAGCAGCGTCCGCCGTTCCCACCGGCCGGTGGCCGCGGCGAACAACGGCGAGCCCACCGCGTACGCGATGGCGAACGAGGTGACGAGCTGCGCCGCGGCCGTCGCGGAGATGTGCAGCTCGGAGGTCAGCGCCGGCAGCAGCCCGGCCACGATGTAGCCGCTGGTGCCGACGCCGAAGGCCCCGAACGCGAGCACCGAGTTCCGGGCCGCCGCCGAGGACGAGACGCTGGACATGAATGTCCCCCCAATGAGACCTGAACGGATAGTTCGATGAACGTCGTAGTTCGATGCCGACCGTACACGGCCGCACCGACAATTTCGACAGCCGTCGTACTATGGACGCATGCCCGCTTCCGTGCCGCTCCCGCCGCTCGCCTATCCGGACCGCGACGAGATCACCGTCGAAGCGGTGCTCCGCGCACTGGCCGACCCGGTCCGCCTGGCAATGGTCCGGCAGCTGGCGAACTCCGAAACGGAGATCTCGTGCAGCGGTTTCGAGGTGCCGGTGACCAAGTCCACACTCACCCATCACCTCGCGACGCTGCGCCAGGCCGGGGTGATCGTCGGCCGCCAGGAAGGCACCACCCGGTACAACTCCTTGCGCCGCAACGATCTCGACGTGCTGTTCCCCGGCCTGCTCGACGGCGTGCTGGCCGCGCCGCGCTGAGCGGTCGCGCTACGTGGCGGGCCTCACCCGAATACCGGGATGACAAGGCCGCCCTCCATCGGTTCAACTAGAGCGAGACAGCACGACGACGTCGGTGCTGTCTAGTTTTTTGCCCTCGTTCTAAAGCGCTTCAGAAGCCTGTGACCCAGGCGCTGAGAAAACGATTTCTCCAGGAAGGGAGAGCCGTGCCCGTCGCGTTGCTCGCGCTCGCCGTCGGTGCCTTCGGCATCGGTACCACCGAGTTCGTGATGATGGGTGTGCTGCCCCTGACCGCCGCGGACTTCCACATCGACATCCCGTCCGCGGGCTACTTCATCTCCGCCTACGCGCTCGGCGTGGTGATCGGCGCTCCGCTGCTCACCGCATTGGCCGTCCGGCTGCCGCGCAAAACCATGCTGCTGGCGATGATGGGCCTGTTCACGGTCGGCAACGCGCTGTTCGCGCTCTCGCCGAACCAGGACTTCGGCATCGCGTTCCGGTTCCTCGCCGGGCTGCCGCACGGCGCGTTCTTCGGGGCGGGCGCGGTCGTCGCGTCCAGCCTCGCGCAGCCGGGCCAGCGCGCGAAGGCCGTGTCGATGATGTTCATGGGCCTGACGCTGGCGAACGTCATCGGCGTCCCGCTCGGCACGCTGCTCGGCCAGCAGGTCGGCTGGCGCGCGACGTTCGGCGTCGTCGCGGTGATCGGCCTGCTCGCCATCGCCGCCATCGCGAAACTGGTGCCGCACCAGGGCCGCCCGGCCGACCCGTCGATCCGCGGCGAACTCGGCGCGTTCCGCCGTCCGCAGGTGTGGCTGGCGCTGGCGATCGTGATGTTCGGCCTCGGCGGCGTGTTCGCCTGCATGTCCTACATCGCGCCGATGCTGACCGACGTCGCCGGATACTCGCCCGCCAACGTCACGGTGCTGCTCTCGCTCGCCGGCGTCGGCATGACGATCGGCAACTACCTTGGCGGACGGCTCGCGGACAAGAAGCTGATGCCGAGCCTGTACGTCGCGCTGCTCTCGCTGGCCACCGTGCTCGCGATCTTCACCGTGACCGCGCAGGGCAAGGTCGGCGCGGCGATCACGATCTTCTTCGTGGGCGTCGCGGGCTTCATGATCGGCCCGATGATGCAGGCGCGGATCATGGAGAAGGCGGGCGGCACGCCGTCGCTGGTTTCGGCCGCCGTCCAGTCGGCGTTCAACATCGCCAACTCGATCGGCGCGTACCTCGGCGGCCTGGTCATCGCGGGCGGCCTCGGCCTGCTGGCCCCGAACTGGGTCGGCGCGCTGCTGGCCGTGCTCGGGGTGTCGATCGCCGCGGTGTCCGGATTGCTGGACCGGCGCGAGGCGCGGGTCCAGAAGGAACTCGCGCTCGCGTCCTGACCGAGTCCCGTCAGGACGAGGCGTCGAACGGGCCGCCGACGATCGTCAGCGAGATGTAGAGCACCGCGGCGCACAACGCGCCGTAGGTGAGGATGTCGACGACCTTGCCGCGAATCGCCAGCAGCCCGGCGCGCTCCTCCGGCAGCACCGCGCGCAGCGCACCGCCGACGAACAACGCGACGGCGACCAGCACCGCGCCCTCGCGCCAGTGGTACTGAAAGGCCCGCACCACGGCCACGGCCAGCAGCAGCATGATCATCGCGAACGGCACGTGGACGAGCCAGGGACGATCGCCGCGCTGCCGTTGACCGGTCATCGCCATCAGCGGGCGGCCGCGCGTTCCGCGGCCTCGACGACGTTGGTGACCAGCATCGCCCGCGTCATCGGGCCGACGCCGCCGGGGTTCGGCGAGATCCAGCCGGCCACCTCGGCGACCGCCGGGTCGACGTCGCCGGTGAGCTTGCCGTCCACATGCGAAACGCCGACGTCCAGCACCGCCGCGCCGGGTTTGACCATGTCCGGCTTGATGATCCCGGGCACGCCCGCCGCGGCGATCACGATGTCCGCGCGGCGCACCTCGGCGGCGAGGTCACGGGTGCCGGTGTGGCAAAGCGTGACAGTGGAGTTCTCGCTGCGGCGGGTGAGCAGCAGGCCAAGCGTGCGACCGACGGTGATGCCGCGGCCGACCACAGTGACCTGCGCGCCGTTCAGCTCGACGCCGTGCCGCTTGAGCAGCTCGATGATTCCGTACGGGGTGCACGGCAGCGCGCCCGCTTCGCCGAGCACGAGCCGGCCGAGGCTGATCGGCGCGAGGCCGTCGGCGTCCTTCTCCGGATCGATGCGCTCCAGGACGCGGTTCGCGTCGAGGTGCTTCGGCAGCGGCAGCTGGACGAGGTAGCCGTGGCAGGCCGGGTCGGCGTTCAGCTCGTCGATGACGGCTTCGAGCTTCTCCTGCGAGATGTCCGCGGGCAGGTCGCGGCGGATCGAGTTGACGCCGATCTTCGCGCTGTCCGCGTGCTTCATCTTCACGTAGGAGTGGGAACCGGGGTCGTCGCCGACCAGCACCGTGCCCAGCCCAGGGATGATCCCCTGCTCCGCGAGCGCGGCCACTCGCGGGCGCAGCTCTGCGAAAATGGCGTTCTTCGTGGCCTTGCCGTCGAGAATCTTCGCCGTCACGGCGGCCATTGTCGCAGAGCCGCCGCGGGCTGCCGGTCAGGAGTGGGCTCTGCACTCTGTGTGCCCATGACACCACCCGATCGGCCCGCGCGTCTTCCGTCGAATCAGCCGTGCGGCGTCTTAAGCTGGAGAGGCTCCACTGCATCACCCACCCTGGCGTGTGACCCGTGCCATATCGCGTCCGTCGAGGTCAGCGGGCACGTCCACCGGCCCTAGGGTGGCAAATGCCCTATGCGGGGTGCGTTCGCGCGCGCGAACAGTCAAAATGTTCTCTGTGGCACAACCGACGACGCAGCTGAACGCGACGGAGCAGGACACTCTGGTCAAGCAGATCGGACTGGCCCTGCTGCGCGCCGCCCCGCGCGACTGGCGCAAAGTCTCCGCGGAGTACCGAGCCGTCGGCAGGTACCACGAGCTGACCGGCGAGATCGTGCTCGAAGACGGCTCCGCCCAGGAATGGATCGCGACGCACGACATCGCGACCCTCTTCGGCAGACTCCGCGCGGGCATGTACCGCGACGGCCGGGGCACCTGGTTCAACGCGCGGTACCAGCTGGACCACCCCTCCAGCTACAACCTCGAGTACAACCGCGACGAGCCCGGCTGGCACCTCGCCCCGCCGCCCCAGGCGTACTCCGACGAGCTGCGGATGTTCCCGCGCACCGAGGAGAACGTGCCCGAGTGGCTGATCCGCCGGATGTCCGGCCTCGGCCCGGAACAGCCCGGCCCGCACTTCCGCATCGCGCGGATCTTCGACACCATCGGCCCGGCCGGCCGCCCCGTCATCAACCGTCCTGACCTGGACGTCGACGAGCAAGACCGGCTGCTGGACTACCTGGACCACGCGCCGCTCGTGGTCCAGGACCGCGGCTACGACATCGACCGGCTCGCCCAGACTCCCGAAGCGACCGTGCCGGTCGCCTTCCACAGCGACGGCCACTGGATCTGGCCGGCCGCGGTGAACTTCTACCTCCGCACGTACGGCGTCTCGCCGGAAGCGGACCTGATCGAGCACATCCGGGCCAACGGGTTCCAGCTTCCGCAGGTCGATGAGCTGACCCTGCAGGGTGCGGCGGCTTATCTGACTCGCGGGAACCAGACCCCTCAGCAGCGGCCTGCTCCTGGCGCTGGCGCGCCGGGTGGTCCTGTTGGTGGGCCTGGCGGACCGGGCGCTGGCGGACCGGGCGCTGGCGGACCGGGGGCCGGTGGGCCGGGCGGTCCTGGCTCCGGTGGGCCCGGCGCTGGCGGTCCTGGCGGATCCGGGGCCGGTGGACCTGGTGCTGGCGGACCGGGCGGGCCTGGCGGCGCTGGAGCTCCTGGTGGCCTCGGTGGTGCGGCTAACGCTGGCGGCCCCGGCGGTGCAGGTGCACCGGGCGGACCGAACGGCGTTGGCGGTCCCGCTGGCCCCGGCGGCGGATTCGATTCCCACGGTCCTGGCTCCGGCGGCCCCGGTGCTGACGGCCCCGGCTCCGGCAGCACTGGTTCCGGCGGCCCGGGCGCAGCCGGAATCGGCGCAGCCGCGGCCGGACTCGGCGCCGCCGGTCTGGGCGCAGCCGCACTCGGCGCGGCTGGCGGAAAGGGCAGCAGCCCCGACAACTTCCACCCGGCCGACGACTTCGGAACTCCCGATCCCGGCAGGCCCGGCACGACCGGCGGCTCCGAGAACTTCCACCCGGCGGACGACTTCGGCAGCCCCGGCTCCGGCAGGCCCGGCGGCCCGGGCCCCGAGAGGCGCGGCCCGGCCGACGACTTCGACAACCGCAATCCCGCCAGGCCCGACGACTTCCACCCAGCCGACGACTTCGGCGGCTCCGGCAACTACGACTCGGCGAACGAGTTCGGCGATCCCAGCTCCCGCAGGCCCGGCACCGCAGGTCGGCCAGACGGCCCCGAAAGCTACGACTCGGCAAACGAGTTCGGCGATCCCGGCACCCGCAGGCCCGGCACCGCAGGTCGGCCAGACGGCCCCGAAGGCTACGACTCCGCGAACGAGTTCGGAGCCCCCGGTTCCCGCAGGCCCGGAGCAGCCGATGCTCCCCGCGCGGCAAGCGGCCCGGACGATTTCGGCCACGACGGCCTCGGCGCGGCCAACGAGTTCAGCGGCCCGGAGTCCGGTAGGCCCGGCGCGACTGGCCGACCGGACGGCCCCGACAGCTTCCATCCGGCCGACGAATTCGGCAGGCCCGACGCAGCGGATGAATCCGGCTACGACGACCGCGGCGGTCCCGGCGCGCGTGGCGGTTCGGAGGATCCCTTCGAACCGGCCGCACATGGTTCCGACCGGCCTGGTCCGCAGGGCCCGGGCGCGCAGAACGGTCCCGGAGCGTCGAGTGGTCCGCAGGGCACTCGAGTGTCCGCCCCGGTCTCGGGCGGGCCGGACAGTCCCGGCGGGTCGCACGGGCTGGGCGCAGCCGCTGCGGCGGGCGTCGTCGGCGCAGCGGGAGCTGCTGGGTTCGCTGGCTCGCGCGGAACTGACGAGCAGGCCGACCCCCGCGACGCGAACGGCACCCACGACCCGCGCGAGGCTGGCTACGACGACCGAGCCCACGACGCTGCCGGTTACGACCAGCCTGGCCACCACGACGCCGACGGCTACAGCCAGCAGGATCACCCCGGCTCCGCCTACGACCAGCACGGTCAGGCCACCGGGTACGACCAGCAAGGTCACGGCGAAGGTTACGACCAGCGAGACCACGCCGAGGGCTACGGCCAGCACGACGAGGGTTACGACGAGTCCGGCCACGAAGACGGCTACCGCGACTCCGCGTCCCACGGCGAATACGACGAATCCGCACCGCAGGACGCCCGCGGATACGACGCCGAGCACGGCTACGAAGGCCACGAGAGCGGTTACTCCGACCAGCACGGGTACGAGGACGCCGCATCCCACGAGCAGTACGCGGAGCCGCACGGATACGACGAAGCCGCCGGTCAGCACGGGCACGACGAAGCGGGTTACGACGAGTCCGCGCACCACGCCGATGGCCCGGCAACCGGCTACGACGACGCCCACGGGTACGACGAGCACCTCGACGCGCACGGGAGCAACGTCCCCGGCGTCGGAGCGTTCGAGCAGCCTGCTGCCCCGCGTACCGAGGACGGGCTCGTCGGCGCGAATGGCCTCATCGGTGCCGACGGGCTCATCGGCGCGGACAGCTCCGTTGACGAACCGGACTCGAACCGGCACACCGCCGAGCCGGACACGGGCCGTCGCGGCGCGGCGGCGGACAACGGCCAGGAGGGTGGCCGTCGGCGGGCCCAGCCGGATGCCGAATCGGACGACAGCCGTCGGGAAGACGTGCGGCTGAACGCCGAGGACGGCGGTCGGCGCGGCGCGGAGACCGGCAGCCAGGCCGAACCGGCGGACGAGCACGGCAGTCACGTCGGCGCGGCTGCGGCCGGGATCGCCGCGGCTGGCGGCTTGGCCGCGGCCGGGCTTGCCGCCGCGCACGGTCGGGGTCGCGAGAAGGAGGCCGAGGGTCGCCACGGCACCGTGCCGGAGCGTCCTGCGGAGCCGCCGTTCGAGCAGGACTTCGACGGTGCGCAGTACGACCGCTACGACAACGGTCACGACGGTCACTACGACGACGAGGACCACACCGACGTCCACCACGACCTCGTCCCCGGTCGCAACGGCACCGGCCCGGGGCACCCGGACGACGACGAGGACCAGACCGACGTCCACGAGCCGGTCGACGCCGGGCACGACGAGCCGGTGCTCTTCACGCACGGCAACGAACCGTCCCGCGACGACGACGAGCAGCGTGCCGAACTGTTCACGCACTCCAGTGGTTACGAGGACGACAACCGGCGCGAGGCCGAGTACGACTCGGGTCCGCCGACCGCGATGATCATGCCGGGGTCCGAGATCCCCGGCGGGCTTCCGGTGCCGGAGATGCCGGTGCCCCCGCCGTCCGGCGGGCGGCGCGCGGCACGGGAGCAGGCGGAACCGGCCCCGGTCGCGCGGCGGGAGCAGCCGGCCGAACCGGAGCTGGCCGACCTGCAGGCGAAGCTCGACGAGCTGAACGTGCCCGAGGCCGCGTACCGGCTCGGCGGACCCACCGAACGCGGGTGGAGCGTCGAGCAGGTGGGCGAAGGCTGGCGCGTCGGCTGGTACGACGGCGAGCTGATCAACCCGGCGGTGTTCGGCGACGCGGAGGACGCCGCGGCGTTCATGCTCGGCAAGGTGCTGCTGTACCCCGACGGGTACGTCGCGCCGGAAGCCCCCGCGAAGGCCGAGCCAGTCGCGGACGTGCCGAAGCCGCCGGTGGTCGCGACGTTGTCGCCGGAGGTCGCGACGGGTTCGTTCCCGATCCGGCCGCGCGAGAACGTGCCGCCGCAGGAGCAGACCGCGTTCACGCCTGCCGATCAGCTGCTGGCCGACGACGAACCGCCTGCCCGGCAGACCCCGCCGCCCGCTCCGCCGACGCAGATCGCGGCACCGGTGAGCCCGCCGACCCAGGTGGCTCCTCCGGTCAGCGCCCCGCCGACGCAGATCGCCTCGCCGGTCAGCGCGCCGCCCACCCAGGTCGCGCCTCCGGTCGGCCCGCCGCCGCGGCGGGAACCGCCGGTGCGGCGCGAGGAACCGGTGCGCGCCAACGGCTCCGGCGGCAGCGGGCAGTGGCCTATCGGGCCGCTGTCCGGGGAACCGCCGCTGACCCTGTTCCGCGGCAAGGAACTGCGTGAACTGCCCGCGGGCAGCGAACTGGACCGCTTCGGCGGCCCGAACGGCAACCTGACCTACGCGGCGGGCACCCCGTTCGAGGAGCGTTCGCTGGTGCCGGAGTGGGTGAACCGGCCGTACCACGTGTACCGGGTGCAGCGGCCGCTCGAAACCCTTGCCGGGGTGGCGATCCCGTGGTTCAACCAGCCGGGCGGCGGGTCGGCGTACCTGCTTCCGGCGAGCATCGAAGAGCTGCTCGCCGAGGGCGACCTGATCGAACTCGACCCGGGCGAACCGCCGATCGACTGAGGACGCGGAAAAGGGGCGGGGCCAGCGGGCTTCGCCCCTTTTCCATGCTCGGAAACGGGCTACTTGACGACCAAGCCATGGGCCGCGGCGAACGACACCGCCAGTTCGACGTCCACGTACGCGCCGCGCAGATCCGCCTGCACCAGCCCGTTCGCGTCGACGACCGCGCCACGAAGGTCGGCTCCGGGAAGTTTCGTGCCGATCATCCGGGACCCGGACAGATCCGTGCCCCGCAGGTCGGAATCCGTCAGATCCGTCTCGTTGAGGTTCACTTCCCGCATCCGCAGACCCGACAGGTCCAGTTTCCGCAACCGGCCGCGCGCGAACGACGCCAGCGACAGATCGCATTCGGTCAGCGCGATCCCGGTGTATCGACAGTCCACAAAGGACGAACCAAGCAGCGAGCACGACGACCAGCGGCTGTCGGCGAGCACCGAGCGGTCGAACGTGCACGAGCGGAACGCCGACGCGTCGTGCCGCGAGCCGGCGAGGTCGACCTTGGTGAAGTCGCAGTTGTCGAAGGTGCAACCACGAGTACGCAGGTCGCGCAGGTCCGCCTCGGTGAAGTCGCAACCCACGAACTGGCGTTTTTCCCACCACTGGCCGGAAAGTCGCGCTTCGGTGTAGTCCTCGCCAGTCTCCGTCACCCCGACAGGATGACATCAGCCCCGGCACCGCCTCGTCGACGGGGTGGCTGCGAGCCGCCGGAAGGCGTGTGTCCACGAACTGCCCGCCGGTCATCGGAAGTCCCGCGATCTCGTGGGAATCCGCAGCGTCAGCTGCTCGAGTTTCTGTGCGCGCACGCTCGCCACGCCGTCCGCTTTTTCGAGCACGCCGTGCACCAGCAGCGCCGCACTGCCCCGCGCGATCCGGTGGAACCGTTGCCACAGCCCGAGGGTGCAGATCACGTTCACCATGCCGGTCTCGTCCTCGAGGTTCAGGAACGTGACTCCACCGGCGGTCGCCGGACGCTGGCGGTGCGTGACCGCTCCCCCGACGAGCACTCGTTCCCCGTCGTCCCGGCCCAGCAGCTGGTCGGCGGTGATCACCCCGAGCGCGTCGAGCCGGTCGCGGATGAACTCCGTCGGGTAGCTGTCCGGCGAGATCCCGGTGGCCCACACGTCGGCGACGGCGAGGTCGAGCCCGTCCATCCCGGGCAGCATCGGCGCGTCCACGCCGACACCGGTGCCGGGCAGTTTCTCCGGCCTGTCCTGCGCGACCGCGCCCGCGGACCACAACGCCTGCCTCCGGTCCGGGCCGAACGCACTGAACGCACCCGCGGTGGCCAGTGCCTCCAGCTGCGGCGTGGTCAGCTGGACGCGCCGGCCGAGGTCGGACATGCTCTCGTACCGGCCGTTCGCCCGCCGTTCCGCCACGATCTCCTCGGCCAGTGTTTCGCCGATCATCCGGACAGTGCTGAGCCCGCCGCGCACCGCGTGAAGCTTTCCGTTGTCCGGCAACGCTTCCAGCGTCGCGTGCGGGAGGCTCAGGTTGATGTCCGGACCGAGAGTGGTGACGCCGTGCCGTCGCGCGTCCGCCACCAGCGACTGCGGCGAGTAGAACCCCATCGGTTGCGCCCGCAGCAGACCCGCACAGAACGCGTCCGGGTGGTAGTGCTTGAAGTACGCGCTCGCGAACACCAGATGCGCGAAGCTCAGCGCGTGGCTTTCCGGGAAGCCGAAGTTGGCGAACGCCTTGAGCTTCTGGAAGATCTTCTCCGCCAGCTCCGCGTCCACCTCGTTGGCGACGGCTCCGTCGAGGAACCGCTTGTGCAGCCGTTCCATTTTCCGCTGCGACCGTTTCGACCCCATCGCGTGCCGCAACTGGTCGGCCTCGGCCGGGGTGAAGCTCGCGACGTCCAGGGCGATCTGCATCATCTGCTCCTGGAACAGCGGCACCCCCAGTGTCTTCTCCAGAGCGTTCTTCAGCCGCGGATGGTCGTACTCCCACTTCTCGCGCCCTTGTTTGCGGCGGATGTACGGGTGCACCGAACCGCCTTGGATCGGGCCGGGACGGATCAGCGCGACTTCCACGGCCAGGTCGTAGAACTCCCGCGGCCGCAACCGCGGCAAGGTCGCCAGCTGGGCCCGGCTCTCCACCTGGAACACGCCGATCGCGTCGGCGCGGCAAAGCATGTCGTAGATGTTCTCGTCGTTGAGGTTCAGCTCGGCGAGATCGATCCTCTCGCCCTTGTATTCCTCGACCAGATCGAGCATGTAGTGCAGCGCGGAGAGCATGCCGAGCCCGAGCAGGTCGAACTTCACCAGCCCCGCCGCGGCGCAATCCTCCTTCTCCCACTGCAGCACGCTGCGGTTCTCCATCCGCGCCCATTCGACCGGGCACACCTGGCTCACCGGTTCCCGGCACATCACCATGCCGCCGGAGTGGATGCCGAGGTGCCGCGGGAAGTCTTCGAGCGCGAAGGCGAGTTGCACGACGTCGCGCGGGATGTCGTGGTCGTGGTCCTTCTCCGTGCGCTGCAAGGCGCCCCAGCGGTCAATCTGCTTGCTCCACGCGTCCTGCTGGCCGGGCGAGTAGCCGAGCGCCCGGGCGGCGTCGCGGATCGCCGAGCGGGCACGGTAGGTGATCACGTTCGCGACCTGTGCGGCGTTGAGCCTGCCGTGTTTGCCGTAGACGTACTGGATCGCTTCCTCGCGCCGGTCGGACTCGATGTCGATGTCGATGTCCGGGTAGCCGTCGCGGTCGGGCGCGAGGAACCGTTCGAAGAGCAGGTGGTACTCGATGGGATCGACATTGGTGATCCCGAGCGCGTAGCACACCGCCGAGTTGGCCGCGGAACCTCTTCCCTGGCACAGGATTCCGCTGTCCCGGCAGAACCGGACGATGTCCCAGACGATCAGGAAGTACCCGGGGAACTCGAGTTTCTCGATCACCGCCATCTCGTGCTCGATCTGCTGCCAAGCCTTGTCTTCGTGCTCTTTGCCCGAGTAGCGCTCTTCAAAGCCCTTCTTGACGAGGGTTCGCAGGTGCGTGGTCTCGGTCTCGCCATCCGGCACGTCGAACGGCGGCAGTTCCGGCGCGAGATGCTCAAGCGGGAAGGCGCATTCCATGCCCAGCAACGCCGATCGCTGCACCGCGCCCGGGTACCGCTGGAAGACTTCCGCCATTTCGTTGCCGGAGCGCAAGAACGCGGCAGCGTCGCCGGGCAGCCAGCCTTCGAGGTCGTCGATGCCGCGCCGGGCGCGGATGGCGGCGAGCGCGTCCGCTAGACGGCCGCGTTCCGGCCGGGCGTAGTGCGCGGCGGTGGTGGCGACGGTGGGCAGCTTGAGTTCGCTGGCCATCTCGGCGAGCAGGTCGTTGTGCACGCTGTCGAGCGGCTGGCCGTGGTCGATCAGTTCGACGTATACCTGGGTTTGGCCGAAGAGGTCGACTAATCGACGCAGCTCGGCGAGCGCGGCATCCGGGCCTTCGCGCACCAGCGCCGATCGCACGGATCCCTTGCGGCAGCCGGTAAGCACCGCGCATTTCCCCGCGACTTCCTCCGCCACCGCGTGCAGATCGTAGATCGGGCGGCCTTTTTCGGCACGTTCCGCTTTTTCGTCTTCGTGGCCACGCAGCTGCCCGGCGGTGATCGCGCGGCACAGGCTGCGGTAGCCGTCGTCGCCGCGGGCCAGCAGGAGGAGGTGTTCGCCTTCGGGGTCGGCGACGCCGTTTTGCGGCCCGGACAGCCCGAAGCTCAGCTCGGTGCCGAATACCGTTGCGACGCCTAGCTCTTTGGCCGCCTCGGCGAAGCGGACCACACCGTACATGCCGTCGTGGTCGGTGAGCGCGATCGCGTCGAGCCGCAACCGCGCGGCCTCCTCCACCAGTTCCTCGGGGTGGCTGGCGCCGTCGAGGAAACTGAAGTTGGAGTGGCAGTGCAGTTCGGCGTACGCCACTCGCGGCCCGGATTCCAGGTCGCTTCGCGGCGGCGGGATGTCGGCGGGGCGGCGATACGCCTCGCGCTTGCGGCCCCACGCGGGACTGTCGCCGTGGTCGCCGGGCGGCATCCCGCCCGACAGCGCCCGCGCGAGGTCCTTCCACGGGACCGGCGGGTTGTTCCAGCCCATCGTCAGTCCACCCGGTTCTCAGGCGATCGACGGGGTTGCGGGATCAGCGGCACGAGCAGCGCCGGGTCGAACGGGCACGGCGGTTCGACCGGTACGCGGGGCGTCGGCAGGTCGTGGTCCATCATCTGCGGCTTCCTTTCGTTGTTTCCACAGGGTTTCTCGGCAAGGATGGTCAGGTCTTTACCGGTCAGTCGTAACTTCCCTCCACTGTCCACACTGGATTTTCAGTTCCGGAGCAGAGGACGAGCACCGCCTCCGGCGCCTCGTTCTCCCCTGCCGCGAGCAACAGTTGCAGCCGGGCCCGCTGCGGGCCGGTCGAACGACGGCCCGACGTGACCGGCCACGGACCGGCCCATCCGGTGATCGGCCGGGGCGGCCCGCCCGCGACGCGAAGTCCGTGCGGCGGCGCGGTCAGCCGTTTGCGCGCGGTGAGGCCGACTGGCCGCCCCTGATCGTCGATGACCTGGACTGGCAACGGTTGTTCCAGCACCGTCGCCGGAGACGGGGAGGGCAGCCGGGCAGGCCACGTGGCGTCCGGCGGTCCGACGGGTTCCCGCGGATCGCCCCACGGAATGAGCCGGACCCGGCTCGCCGGATCGCGTCCGCCGTCGAGCAGCGGCGTGACCACTCCTTCCGGGCCGAGCAAGCCTTGGACTCGCACGAACGCCCGGCCCGCCCGTTCGGCGGCCAATTCCTCGTCCTCGCCGGGACCGGCTCCGGGATCGCTCCCCCGCCACAGCCCCAGCTGCAATGACCTCCCTTCGACAGTCTCTTCCGGTTCGAGCCGCAACCGCGCGACCCCGGCCGTGGGCCGTTCGCCGGGCGCGGCCTTGAGCCAGCCCTCGAACTGCCACCGGACCCGATCCGCGACCCCTTGCGGCGTAAGCGGTTCCGCACAACGCCAGACGCGACCGAGCTGCTCGCCGTTCTCGGTGGTCGCGTATATACCCAATCGAGTGCACGCGAGCCCGCGATCGGCGAGCGCGGCGTGGAACCGCGCGCCGAGTTTTTTGGCCATGAACGCGGCGACATCCACCCGGGCGAGCACCGGATCGAACGATTCGGCGAGCGACAATTCCGGCGGCGGGCTGCGGCGCAACGGCGGCCGGTCGGACAGCCCCCGGGCCAGCCGATGCGCGAGCACCCCGGTGCGCCCGAACCGAGCGGCGACGTCCCGCTCGCCGAGTTCGGCGAAGGCGCCGAGCGTGCGCAACCCGAGCCGGACGAGCAGGCCGACCAGATCCGCTCGCTCAGAACCCGGCTGGTCCAGCTCGAGCACCGGCAATGGGGCGAGAAATTCGGCCGTCCGCCCAGGTTCGACCAGCGCCCCCTGCCGCGCGGCGAGGGTCGCCGCGAACAATCCTTCCGCCACGCCGACCTGACATTCGACCCCGGCCGCCGCGGCCACCTGATCCACCAGTTTCTCCGCGAGCCGCGGTTCACCGCCGAAATACCCGGCCGCACCCGCGACGGGAACCGCGAGAAGCCCGGGCCGCACCACTTCCAGCCCGACGACCAGTTCCTCCACCGCCGACGCGACGTTCTCGAACAATCGCGCGTCCCGGGCGTCGTCTACGCCGAACACCGCCAGGTCCGGACATTGGGATTCCGCTTCTCGCCGCCGCATCCCGCGCCGGATGTTCCGCGTCCGCGCGACCGCAGTGCACGCGACGACCCGGTTGGCATGGAATACCGCCGCAGGCCGAGTAAGCACACTCCCCGCCGCGGCGACGGCAGCGACCGCGGGCCAGTCCGGGCACCACAGGACCAGCATCCGTGTTGGATGGCGGCGTGGATCTTTTTGTCCTTTGTAGACAGTCTTGGTCACCCGACTGCCTCTTCCTGCGCCGCGACGCGCTTCTCGCCCCGGGAAACCCGCCCGTCCGGGCCGGGCAGAAACACCGACGCCGACCGAGGCCGAGCCGCCGCGCCGCGACCGCGGGCATGCACTTCGACGGGGCGGGAACGGAGGTGACCGGCACCGTGCTCAAGCACCCCGGTCCAGGCTCCGGGGGTGCAGTGCAGTTCGACATCGGCGGAAGGCCAGGGCCCCAACGAAAGCAGCACCGCCCCGCGATTCCTCGCCCTTGCCGCGAGCCTGCGTGCGACATCCGGCCGGACTGAACGAGGCTCGGTGACTACCAGGTCGACGCCGTCGAGCAAAGCGGCCATCACGGCTTGGTATTCGGCCCCCGGCTGAGGAACCAACGCGAGCCGCGAAACGGCGACCCCGTGCTCGGCCGCCGCGACAATCCCCAGCGACGGAGCACCGACGACCGCAGCCCATGCCCCGGCGACGGTCGCCTCCGCGAGCAACGCGAACAGCAAGGAGGTGGAATGGTGGACCGCGACGATGCTTCCGCGTCGCAACCCGGCCCCGGGGAGGAGATCCGCCAGGGCTGGAGCCACGGGGAGCATCCGCCCGGCGGCGCGTCCCCAGTCGGTCTGGGAAGCCCGCTCGGCCGCGACGGTGCTGGCAGTGCTGACGCCGGGGAGGGCGGTCAGTTTGGCCAGCGGGTGTGCCGGGTCAGCGGGATCAGGCGTGGGCTCGGGCGAGTCGGCGGGGTGAAGCCGGGTCGGGGGACGGAGTTTCGGCGAGTCGGGAGTTTCTGAGCGGGGTGAGGTTGCCTGGTCGGGTGGCATTGCAGGGCGCAGCGGGGTCGGAGGAGCAAGCGGAGCCTCGGACGGAGTTTTCGGACCGGAATGAGGCGGGATTGCTGGGTGCAGCCGAGTCGGCGGGGTGAGCGGAGTCGGTGAATCGGGTCCGCTGGACATGCACGCGTCAGCGGACGCCGCAATCCGGGCGGGAAGTTCACGACCGGATTCGGCTGACGGGCCTGACCGCGCCTGCGAACGAAGCCCCGTCGACGAGCCGGCTTCTGCCGTTCGGCCGAAGTTGACTGGCATCCATGGCTCGAACGCCACGTCCAGAGAACTCGGCCGAGCACGAGATCCGTTCTCCCCCAACGAGAACATCACCCTCGGCGAACCCGCGGACATCGCGGCGACCGGCGTTCGTTCCTTCGCGAACGCTTCGATCGCCGACCACGGCACCGATACTTCCCACGAGCGTGCCAGCCGCGCCTTCGGCACGCTCGTGGGGGCGGAAGCCGCGGCTTCCGCGCCGGGGAAGTTCTTCCCAGACGGCCTGGCGGGTTTTTTCGGCTTCGCCGGAATCCTCGCAATGCCAAGGAGATCGGCCGGAGCAGAGCCAGCAGGAAGGATCGGCACGGTCAGGTCCTCGGCCGTCGCCGAAGCCTCACCCGCCCCAGAAAAGCCAGCCGCGACCGGACCGTCCGCGGCAGTCCCCTCAAAGGCCCCCGCGGCCTCTGAAACTCCCGCGATCTCCGAAGCAGCCCCCGAAAAGGCGAGCTCCGAAGAAGCAGCCCCCGAAGCCACTCCGGTCGTCACCGGCTTCCTCCCTCCGCCAAGATCAGCCGACGACCAGCCCCGGAAGCAAGGTCGTCAAACCAAGCCCGGGACGGACGTCGGCGCACCGCGGGGAAGGCGGTTCCGCATCCTCATCCGTGCGGAATCCGCACGGTCACCCAACAATCACATCCAAATACACACCGTTGCGCCGAACAGTATCGAACATCCGTTCGACACAGCTCAGTCTCACTCGCCCCCTCCCCGGCTGTCAAGCGAGCACGGAGAAAGAACCCGAAAGATCACCGGACACCAGGAAAACGGCTCTTTACACTGGGAACCCTGATGAAGACAGGACACATCGCCCTGCGGGGTTTCGCCGAAGCTGACCTGCCGGTGCTCGACCGGTTCTCCACGGACCCGGACGCCGCCGCGGCCTTCCAGTGGACGAGTTTCACCGGGCCGCGGGCACGACGCCGCTTCGCTGAGGACGGGTTCCTCAGCCCGGCTTCAAGCGCGGTCGCGGTGACCGTCGACTCGGCCGTCGCCGGGATGGCTACCTGGGAGGCGGCCGATCGAGGCGGGCCGGTCGGCGGGTGCTTCCGGGTCGGCGTCACGTTGCTGCCGGACTATCGCGGACACGGCACGGACAAGGCGTATCGGCTGCTCGTCGACCAGCTCTTCCAGCACACCCGCGCGCATCGGCTCGAAGCCTTCGTCGACAGCGAGGACCTCGACGGGCAGCAGGTGCTCGAAAAGACCGGCTTCCATCGCGAAGGCCTGCTGTGCCAGGTCACCTGGCGTGACGGCGGCTACCGCGACGAAGTCGTCTACGCGATCTTGCGCGAGGGATGAAAAACCGGCCGGGACTCGATGAGTCCCGGCCGGCCAGCAACAAAATCAGTGCGCGAAGTGCCGCGTTCCGGTCAGGTACAGCGTGATCCCGGCGGCCTCGGCGGCGGCGATCACCTCGGCGTCGCGAATGGACCCGCCGGGCTGCACGACGGCGCGCACGCCGGCCTCGATCAGCACCTCGAGCCCGTCCGGGAACGGGAAGAAAGCGTCCGACGCGCCGACCGAGCCCTTCGCCCGGTCGCCCGCCCGCGAGACCGCCAGCCGCGACGAGTCGACGCGGTTGACCTGGCCCATGCCGACGCCGACGGTCGCCTGCTCGTGCGCCAGCAGGATCGCGTTGGACTTCACCGCGCGCAGGGCCCGCCACGCGAATTCCAGGTCCGCCAGGGTCTGCTCGTCGGCGGGCGAGCCGGTGGCCAGCTCCCAGTTCGCCGGGTTGTCGCCGGGGGCGTCGATCGCGTCGGCGGTCTGCACGAGCACGCCGCCGGAGATCGGCCGGAACTCCACCGGGGCCGCGTTCTCGATCGCGGGCAGCTTCAGCAGCCGCACGTTCTTCTTGCGCTGCAAGATCTCCAGCGCTTCCGGCTCGAAGTCGGGGGCGAGCACAACCTCAGTGAAGACCTCGGCGATCTGCTCCGCCGCCGCGACGCTCACCGGGCGGTTCGTGGCGATCACGCCGCCGTAAGCGGACACCGGGTCGCAAGCGTGCGCCTTACGGTGCGCTTCGGCGATGTCCGCGCCGACAGCGATCCCGCACGGGTTGGCGTGCTTGATGATCGCGACAGCAGGCTCGGAGAAGTCGAAGGCGGCCCGGCGCGCGGCGTCAGTGTCGACGTAGTTGTTGTACGACATCGCCTTGCCGTGAAGCTGCTCCGCGTGCGCGAGGCCCGGCTGCGCGCTGCGGTACAGCGCCGCCTTCTGGTGCGGGTTCTCGCCGTAGCGCAGTACGTCCGCACGGTCCCACGTCGCGCCGAGGAAGTCCGGGAAGCCGCTGTCGTCCGAAGGCGCGTACGCGTTGGCGAACCACGAAGCGACAGCCGTGTCGTACGCAGCCGTGTGCGCGTACGCCTGCGCAGCGAGCCGCTTACGGTCCGAGAGTTCGAAGCCGCCCGCGGAGACCTGCTCGAGCACCCACGCGTACCGCGCCGGGTCCACGACGACAGCGACGCTGCCGTGGTTCTTCGCGGCCGCGCGCACCATCGCGGGACCGCCGATGTCGATGTTCTCGACGCAGTCCTCGGGACTCGCGCCGGACGCGACGGTCGCCTGGAACGGGTACAGGTTCACCACGAGCAGGTCGAACGCCGCGATGTCGAGCTGCTTGAGCTGCGCGACGTGGTCGTCGTTGCCCTGGTCGGCGAGCAGTCCGGCGTGCACGCGCGGGTGCAGCGTCTTGACCCGGCCGTCAAACGACTCCGGGAACCCGGTGACCTGCTCGACCGGCGTGACCGGGACCCCGGCGTTCGCGATGACCTTCGCCGTGCCGCCGGTCGACACGATCTCCACGCCGGCCGCGTGCAGGCCGGTCGCGAGCTCGAGCAGGCCGGCCTTGTCCGAGACGCCGATCAGCGCGCGCCGGACCGGGCGCCGCCCCTGTGCTGTGCTCACGAAAACCTCACCTTTCGTCCGTCCACGGTGCACCCACCACGGCCGAGTCGCTCGATCGTTTCAACCAGCAGCCTGCGTTCCACGGCTTTGATCCGCTCGTGCAGGACGTCTTCGGTGTCGTCGGTCTCCACCGGCACCGCCTCCTGGGCGATGACCGGGCCGGTGTCCACCCCGGCGTCGACGAAATGCACCGTCGATCCGGTGACGCGCACGCCCGCGGCCAGCGCGTCGGCGACCGCGTGCATCCCGGGGAACGACGGCAGCAGCGCGGGATGGGTGTTGATCACGCGGCCCGCGAACCGCGACAGGAACTCCGGCCCGAGGATCTTCATGAAGCCCGCGGACACCACGAGGTCGGGCCGGTAAGCCGCGACGGCCTCGGCGAGCGCGCGGTCCCACGCGGCCCGGTCCGGATGGTCGGCGACACGGACGGTGAACGACGGCACGTCGGCCCGCTCCGCCCGCGTGAGCGCCTCGATGCCGGTGCGATCCGCGCCGACGGCCGCGACGGAGGCCGGGAACCCGGGCTGTCCGACCGCGTCGAGCACAGCCTGCAGCAGCGTGCCGGAACCGGACGCGAGCACGACGATCTTCACCGGAGTGGGCAGTTCCAAGCGGCTGGCCAGAACGGGCTCCTTGCACGGCGGTACGCCTCGGGCGCACGGCGCTTCACCAGGTCGCCCCAACCCTAACGGTCGTCCTCGGCGGGCTTCGCGTCGCCGGAGTCCTCGGTGGACTCGGTCACAGCGTCCGGCTCTTCGACGGGGGCTTCGGGCTCGTCTTCAGCCTTGTCCTCGGTCGCGGCGGCCTCGGTTTCCGGCTCGTCCTCCGGCAGGTCGAGGCCCAGTTCGGCGTCGGCCTCGGCGTCGAAGTCCTCGTCGTCCGGGGAGTCCTCGGCGTCTTCGGATTCCTCGTCCGCGACGTCCTCATCGGACTCGGACTCTTCCGGCTCGCCGTCCTCAGCCTCAGCCTCATCCGACTCGGACTCGGCTTCGGCTTCCGGCTCCTCGTCCTCCACCTCAAGCGAGCCCACCGGCTGCATCGGAGAGTGCGCCCCCGCGAAGAACGCCACGAACCCCGCCGGAATCACGATCCAGCAGAACGCCACGATCGACGCCACCCCGACCGGCACGCTGACCGGGTCGAACGGACCGTCGCCGAGCCGTCCGCCGGCGAGCGTGCCCAGCAGCACGCAGCCGAACCCGACGACCGCGCCCGCGACGACCACGACCCGCAGCCGCGCCGCCGGGTCCTCGTCCACCGCGCGGACCGACCAGCCGACCAGCACCCCGACCGCCAGCGGCAGCACCAGCAGCACCGGCCACCACGACGCGGCGTGCTCGGGAATGCCGCCGAGCAGCGGTACCCCGGGGACGGAACCGCCGCGGTAGCCGATGAGGTGCACGTCGAGGGTCCCGATGCTGAATCCCGGCCCGCTCACGAACGACATCGCCGCGACCACGGCGTTCGGCAGGTACAACACGGAAAGCAGGAACAGTCCGAAGCTGCCGCCGAACGACGGCTCGAACAGGCTGGACACCGTGCGCGCGGACAGCGCCGTGGCGGCGGTCAGCGTCAGAGCGCCCGCCGCCAGCAGCGCGAACAGCCCGAGCAGACCTGCCCGCAAACCGCGAAGGGCCAGCGGGTCGAGCCGATCGGCGAGCACCTGCGGCATCCCGAACCGCCGAAGCACCCCGCCGGTAGCCGCGAGTCCGGAGATCACGGCGGGCACCACCGCGGCGAGCCAGAAGTTCGCCCGTACCGGTTCGCCGATCGACAGCAGCGAGATCAGCACGCCGAACACCAGATGCGCGCCGGAAATCGTGGCGATCAACGGGACTGTGTGCCGCAGCCGGGCGCAGCGCAGCCGGCGCACCGCATTGGCCGCCGCCCGCGCGACCAGCAGCACCACGCCAACCGTCGGCAGCAGCGGCAGCATCCCGAGCGGATGACCGCCAATCCCGAGTTCGACCTGATAGGCGGCCAGCCAGCCGGGTCCCGCCGACAGCAGCACACCGCCGAAGGAGAAGACCGCGTGCTGGGCAGTCAGAGTGACGAGCGCGAGCAGGGTGGCGACCGCCGCGTAGCCGGTGACGAGCGGGCCGAGCGCCGCGACGAGCAACACCCGCGACCGGGGTGCCTGCGGGACATCCTGGTCAAGGGAGTCGCCCACCGGCTCGTCGCCCGCGGGGCGTCCGGGACTGGTGAGCACCTGCATGTTCCCGACCATGACATCCGCGCTCGGCCGTCCGGGTGAGGCACGCCGCCCGGCGGACGTGGCGAATCCAACGCCCACCCGGTCGTGGCACGAGGGCAATAAAAACACCCGCTGTGACACGGAGAGTCACAGCGGGTGGGTGGCGCGAAGGGGTATCAGCCTTGCTGTCCGAAACCTCCGGGCGGCGTGCCCGGTTTGTTCTGGTCGGCAGGCGGCTGGAAGAACTGGCCCTGCTGCGGCGCGTACGTCGTGGCCTGTCCGCCCGGAGGCGGCGTGGCGGGCGGCTGCTGCGGGGAAGGCGGCTGCTGTCCCGGAGCCTGCTGGGGCGACTGCTGGCCGGGAGCCGGCTGGTACTGAGTCGGCTGGTACTGGCCCGGCTGGCCGTAGGGCTGCTGGTACGCCGGAGCGGACGGCTGCGGAGCCGGCGGCTTGAGCACGCCGTACTCGAACAGCAGCACGGCGACCGCCGCGGCCATCTGCAGGAGACCGAGGATCAGCACCACGATCACGATGGCAGACGAACGCCCGGAGATGACGGAGTCGAGCGCGCCCAGCCCGCCGAGCACGCTGAACAGCGCGGCGAACGGCAGCGTCTTCGGGCCCTTGGGCAGCAGGTTCATCGCCGACAGCAGACCGCCGACGAGCAGGAACAGAATGGCCTGCCCGGCCGTGCCCGCCTCGGCGGCGAAGCCGAGGAAGTACTGCACCAGCCCGAGCCCGGCCACGCCGAGGGACAGCAGCAGCGGAAGGTTCGGCGGCGTTCCGGCGCCCGAGGCAGGCGGGCCCTGCTGCGGCTGGGGCTGCTGCGGGAACCCGCCCGACGGGGGCGGTCCCTGGGACGGCTGGCCCTGCTGGGGGTAGCCGGGCCCGCCACTGGGGAAGGTCATCGGAAGGTCTCCTGTCTCATCGACCGGCGGTTCGAGATCCTGCGGCGCCCGGGCGCGCCGGCGGCGTCCCCCGCTCACGAGTGACTGCACGCTAGCGCATCCGCCCTTGGCGTCCGCGAGGTTGGACGCACCGAGCGCCGGATCGGTTGCGGGCGGAAACGACGAAGGCCGGGCACCGTGTCGGTGCCCGGCCTCCGCCGTTGGAGTCGCTGCTGGTCAGCCGAGGCTGTTGTACAGCTCGCGAGCGAGAACCGCGGTCTCGCTCGGGGTCTTGCCGACCTTGACGCCGGCGGCCTCGAGGGCCTCCTTCTTCGCCGCGGCGGTGCCCGACGAACCGGAGACGATCGCGCCCGCGTGGCCCATCGTCTTGCCCTCAGGGGCGGTGAAGCCCGCGACGTAGCCGACGACCGGCTTGGTCACGTTCTCCTTGATGTAAGCCGCGGCGCGCTCCTCGGCGTCGCCGCCGATCTCGCCGATCATCACGATGACCTTGGTGTCGGCGTCCTTCTCGAACGCCTCGAGGGCGTCGATGTGGGTGGTGCCGATGACCGGGTCGCCGCCGATGCCGACAGCGGTCGAGAAACCGATGTCGCGCAGCTCGTACATCATCTGGTAGGTCAGCGTGCCCGACTTCGACACGAGACCGATGCCGCCGGCGGCGGAGATGTCGGACGGGATGATGCCCGCGTTCGACTTGCCGGGGCTGATCACGCCGGGGCAGTTCGGCCCGATGATCCGGGTCTTGTTGCCGGTCGCGACCGCGTGCGCCCAGAAGTAGGCCGAGTCGTGCACCGGGATGCCCTCGGTGATGACGACGGCCAGCGGGATCTCGGCGTCAATCGCCTCGATGACCGCGTCCTTGGCGAACTTCGGCGGCACGAAGATGACCGACACGTCGGCGCCGGTCTCCTTGATGGCCTCCTCGACCGTGCCGAACACGGTGAGGTCCTTGCCCTCGATGGTGACCGTCTGGCCGGCCTTGCGGGCGTTGACGCCGCCCACGATGTTGGTGCCGGACTTCAGCATCTTGGTCGCGTGCTTCATGCCCTCGGAGCCGGTGAGCCCCTGGACGATGACCTTGCTGTTCTCGTTGATCAGGATCGACATCTCACGCACCTGCCGCGGCGAGCTCGGCAGCCTTGTCGGCCGCGTTGTCCATTGTGTCCACCACGGTGACCAGCGGGTGGTTCGCGTCGGCCAGGATCTGGCGACCCTCGACGACGTTGTTGCCGTCCAGGCGGACGACCAGCGGCTTGGTGGCCTCGTCGCCCAGGATCTTCAGCGCCTCGACGATGCCGTTCGCGACCGCGTCGCACGCGGTGATGCCGCCGAAGACGTTCACGAACACGCTCTTGACGTCGGTGTCGTTGAGGATGACGTCCAGCCCGGCCGCCATGACCTCGGCCGACGCGCCGCCGCCGATGTCGAGGAAGTTGGCGGGCTTGACGCCGCCGTGCTTCTCGCCCGCGTACGCCACGACGTCCAAAGTGGACATCACGAGGCCCGCGCCGTTGCCGATGATCCCGACTTCGCCCTCGAGCTTGACGTAGTTGAGGTTCTTGGCCTTGGCCTTCGCCTCGAGCGGGTTCTCGGCCTGCTTGTCGACGAGCTCCTCGTGCGCCGGGTGGCGGAAGGCGGCGTTCTCGTCGAGGGTGACCTTGCCGTCGAGGGCGATGATCTTGTCCTGCGGGTCGCGGACCAGCGGGTTGACCTCGACCAGGGTGGCGTCCTCGGAGACGAAGGTCTCCCACAGCTTCACCACGACGTCGGCGGCCTCGTCGATGATGTCGGCCGGGAAGTTGCCGGCCTTCAGGATCTCGAGCGCCGTCGCCTTGTCGACGCCCTTGATCGCGTCGACCGGGATCTTGGCGAGCGCGTCCGGGCGCTCGACCGCGAGCTGCTCGATCTCCATGCCGCCCTCGGACGACGCCATCGCGAGGAAAGTGCGGTTGGCGCGGTCGAGAAGGAAGGAGAAGTAGTACTCGGACGCGATGTCCGATGCTTCCGCCACCAGCACGCGGTGCGTGATGTGGCCCTTGATGTCGAGGCCGAGGATGGCTTCCGCCTTCTCCTTCGCCTCGTCGGGCGTCTGGGCCAGCTTGACGCCGCCCGCCTTGCCCCGGCCGCCGACCTTCACCTGCGCCTTGACGACGACCTGGGTGCCGATCTGCTCCGCGGCGGCCTTGGCTTCTTCCGGGGTGCTTGCCACGGCGCCCGGCAGAACCGGTACTCCGTGGGCGGCGAAGAGATCCCTCGCCTGGTACTCGTAGAGGTCCACTACTCCAGTCTCCTGACGACACGCCACTGTGGTGGTCCGTTTTCCGGACCGCGCTGTCGGACCAGTCGAGGTTAGCGACCAGCGCAGACACAGGGGACGCCGCACCTGGTGAAGTCGGTCACCGTGCGCGGTCAGAGGGTGTGCCGAGGGTGTGAGACCGCCCACCGACAAGCATTTCGGCGGCCTTTTCGGGGCTTTCCTCGCCCAGCTCGACGACGTTCGCGCCGAGGAGCGCTTCGGCGAGGCCCTCGGGTATTGGACCACCGAGGAGGCCCAGAATGTCTGGATCCTCCTGTTCGGTTGTCCGCACGATCTTTTCCGTCGTGTCGAGGTGTCCAACGTGGACGACTTCGAGACCGGCGTCGCGCAGCATTCGTGCCAAGGGAATCGCCGCGGTTTCTTCAGCCAACTCCACGAGGACGACGCGCCGCGGACTCACTTCTTCGCACCGGCAGCCGCGGTGACGGCGGCGACCACTGCCACTGCTGTCGCGGCGAGCCCAAGCCAGAAACCCGCGCCCGGCTTCGCGGTGGAGAACAGAGAACTGACCAGCGGAATCTCGGCGACATGCAAGGCAAGGAGCACCGCCGCTCCGGTCAGTCCCGCCGCCGCGGCGCCGGGCCGCGAACGCACGCTCAACCCGAGTGTCCCGAGAACGACGAGCACCCCGGCGAGCAATCCCCACGACGGAGTGTCGAAATCGGACCAGAGACCGGGTGCCGCGTAATCCCGCGCGGTGAACACCGGCGTGCCGAACGTCGCGATCGCCAGCACAGCGGTGATTCCGGCCGGAATCAGAACTCGGGATCGCGGCCCTTCGGTACCGGTGTCGTCGCGTTCCACGACGCCGGTCACCACCGCGGCCAATCCGGTAAGCCCGGCGAGACCGAGTGCGATCGCGGTGAAAACGGCTCCCGCGCCAAGGTGGTAACTGATCGCGCCGCCGAGCCCGCCGAGTCCCGTCGCCTCGGAAGCGGTGATGGCGGTACTGAGCACTGCCGTTCCCGCGAGAACGACGCCAGCCCACAACACCGCGAGCACCCCGCGTGCGAACGGCGCGGTACGGCTCGCGAGAAGGAAAGGTGTTGGCAGCACGACAAGAATGGCCGCGATCAGCAGTTGCAGGCGGGCCGGGCTGTCCGTGCTGTTGCCGAGTTGCGGCGCTGATGCGCCGATCGCCGCCGCGATTCCGGTCAGCAAGGCGAGCAACGCGGTGAGCGCGCGCCAGATCGTGAGCCCCGGAACGCGGGCCTCGCCGGCCAGATCGGTGCGTTCGGTTTGCGTCTGCTGCGGTGTCGCAAGTGGAGTGAGGACGAGGACCAGCACCATCGGCACGACGGCGAGATACGCGCCCGTCGAGACTTCGAGCCCCGATACGGCCAGCCCGGCGACGAACGTCGGCACCGCGACGGCCAGCACCGCCGCGACGATCCCGCCGAGCGTCCCGCGAGCGACACCGTCGGACCCGGCGAAAACCCCGAGCACCGCGGCGACCGGCAGCGCACCGGCGAGGAGAAGGTAACCGGCGAGGGCCAGCCCTGGCCCCTCAAACGCTGACCGCGCAAGGAGAAACGGATCGTCGGAGAGGACCGGAGTCATCAGCAATCCGACCGCGGCGACTACGGCGAGCAGCGGAATGATCAACCGCCAGCGGCGTTTGTCGTCCCCTCCGGCGATCTCGTTGCGCTCACGAACGACCTGTGCGGCCATGATCCCGGCGACGAGCGTCAGCAGGTGCCCGGCGATCAGCAGCCAGAACCCGATGCCCACACCGCTGCGGTCGAGCAGGCGGTCTGGGAGATACAGCTCGGGACGGATGGTCTTGGAGCCGTTGACGAGGAATTGAAGATCGAGAATCAACCGCCCCGGCGCGAGAGCGGCGAGGCCGGTGACGAGACCGGCGGCCAGCCCGTGCCGCCCGCTGCGAGCCGCCGCGAACGCGATCCCGGCCGGGACTACGGCGAGGATGACGAGAAGCGGCCAGGAGAGGTAGCCCGGTCCGGCGTCGGGCGAGACCGGGACGACGGATCCGGCGGCGAGGGCCAAGGCGCCGAGACCGAGGAGCGCGGTGGCGGCGCGGAGCCTTGGGGAGGGGGCCTGGTCGGTGAGGTCCAGGAGGGGCGGGTTCTCGCCTCGGTTCGAGTCTCGGTTCGAGTCTCGGCTTGTGCCTCGGCGGCTTGGGATGGTGCGGGGCGCCGACCTCCGCTCGGTCGGGTCAGCGTCGGCGTCTTGGCGGCTGGACACTCCTGCCGGTGCGGCCTTGTCGCGCGGTCGTGAGGCTGCCGCGTCTCCTCGGCCGGACTGAGTGGCCGGGTCTTTCGTCGCGGACTCGCCGCCGCCGGACGGGGCAGCTGAACTTTCCGCGATTGCCTCAGCCCCGCGGGACGAGTCGGCTGAGCTCTCCGCCGACTGCGCCTCGCCACGGTCGGGCGAGCCTCCAACAGAAGCCGCTCCGGCCCGGCGGGATGAGTCGGCGGGACTGTCGGCTGGGTCCGATTTCGCGCGACCGGCGTCGCGTCGGGCTCGGGCGCGGGCGGCGGCCTTGCGCTCGGCGAGGCTGGGACGCCGGGATCCGGCGGGACGGCCCGGGGTGTCCGGGGCGGAGTCGCCGTCGGGAGGCTCTGGGGTCGGCGGAGTCATCGCTCGCGACGCTAGCAAGGACCAGTCCCGGCAGGCGGACGGCAGGGCCGCCCCGACCAGGCCGGAACGCACTTCCAGGTGAATTCGGCACCGGATGAACCTCCGGCCGTCCCCGCGCGTCTGACAGATGCGAAGAAAAAATCCTCCGATCCGCGTAAGAGGGGCGCGGGCCGGAGGTCTCGACGGCAGAGGACCGAAGGGCCGGAGGGAGCGTCGAGGAAAAACTTCGGGGAAGTCGCGTAAGGGAGTGCCGTTCGGGGCGTCACTCCGGCACGGGATGAAGCACGGGGACACATCGCGGGGGCGATGAACGAGGTCGGATGCCTGTTCGTGGCAGGCGCCCGACCAGGCCGCGGCGGGGAGGCCGCGGTGGGTGCCGGCAGGTCGTGGGGACGACTTGCCGGGACCGAGGTGGAGATGGCCGAGACCTGCCGGGGAGGGCAGGTGAACGGCCGCATCGCGGAGGGGAGCCGCGATCTCCGTCCCTGTCAGGCCGGGGAGGGCCTGACAGGGACGGAGACGGCCAGGGCCTGCCGGGAGCAGGCACCGGCTGAGTCGCGAAGGGATCGGCGACAGGCACTGGCAGATCGTGGGGACGATCCGCCCGGCCAGGGACGGGGTGGCCGGGGCCTGCCGGGGAGGGCAGGCAACCGGCCGAATCCAGCCAAGCCGAAGCTGCCGGGCGTTGTTTCGGAAACAAGGGGCTGACCAGGCAGGGTCCTGGCGCAATCGGGGAAGCAGACGGACCCGGTGTCGACCTGCGGTCCAGGCGGCTCGGGGCGGGAAAGATCCGTCGCCGGAGAGTGGGCGCGGAGCGTCGCGAGGCGAAACCGTCGAAGAGTGTCCGGTGGGCCTGATGCGAGTGAGCGGCATCACAAGAATCGGCGTGAAACTGCTTCAACGCACCCGGGCGGCCGGTTATTTCGTCCGCTACGCCGCCGGGAGGGCCTCAGCGGCGTTGGGCCATCCGAAGGTATGTGACTCGGGTCACACGCAGTGAAGTAGTTCTCGATTAACTTTGGGTAGTTTCCACAGCTAGAAGCTCGATGCGTGCCACTCGTTCGGCCGAAAGCCCGGTCGCGCCTTGCTCATTGAGGCGCCGCTTCGTTACTGTCCTCCGGTCCCCATTACAGTCAGGTCACGAAGCAGAACGCTGAGCGAATCACCCCCGAGGTTCGTTCACGGGATCCCCCGCCCGAGTTCTCTTCCACCCGGCTCCCCGACGATGGAAGGCCCTGTCTTGGCTTCACACCGCTCCCCCGGCGGCCAAGCCCCTTCCCCGGCGCTGAAAGACGCACTGGACGGTGCAGTCATTCGTGTCCGGGGACAGCACCGCATCTCTCCGCCCTCCTCCGCCCTCCGCGGGCGGGTCGTGGTCGCCGCCGTCGCGGCCGGCGCGTTCGCCGCAGCCGCCGCCGGGCAGACCCTCAAGTCGACCAGCGGCGGGGATTCCGACGCCGCGGTCACCCCGCTCGCCAACGCACAGAACGCGAGCGCCTCGTTCACCCTCGGCAGCGCGGGCTCCGGGGGAGCTCCCGAACTGCTGCCGAGCGGCCACGCCGTCGACGCCTCCGCCGAAGCCGCGAAGATGGCCGACAGCGCCAAGGTCACCAAGGCCCGCGTGCAGGCGGAAACCGAAGCCGCGCGCCAAGCCGCCGAAGAGGCCGCCCGTCCGAAGACCTGCATGCCCGCTCACGGCACGTTCACCTCCGGCTTCGGCGCCCGCTGGGGCACGAGCCACCTCGGCATCGACATCGCCAACTCGATCGGCACCCCGATCTACGCCGCCTCCGACGGCACCGTCATCCAGGCCGGCCCGGCCAGCGGCTTCGGCCTCTGGGTACGCGTCCAGCTCGACGACGGCACCATCCAGGTCTACGGCCACATGAACAGCTTCTCCGTCCGCGAGGGCCAGAAGGTCAAGTGCGGCGAGCAGATCGCCGAGATCGGCAACCGCGGCGAGAGCACCGGTCCGCACCTGCACTTCGAGGTGTGGCAGGACGGCAGCAAGAAGATCGACCCGCGCCCGTGGCTCGCTGCCCGCGGCGTGAACGTCAGCTGACCTGCACGTCTCGCTCGTTGGGCAATTGGCGTGGTGACAGCCAGATGATCCTGCTTGCCCGCGCTGAGCCTCGACGACATGGCGCAGCTGCTGATCGAATGGTCCGAGAACGAGAACTACTTCCCCGCACTTCGCCGGGCCGACCACCCGCGAGGCCATCGCCTGGAGCGCGGCGAGGGCCAGCTGCTGCCGCAGGACCATCGCCATCTGAGCCTGAACCGCGCGGATCATCCGCTAGCCAACCGCCGCACGATGGTCGCTGCCTGACCTCGAACCACGCATCTCGCCGGTCAGGCAGCTGATGCGCTGGACTCACGCCGCCTGGTACGGGCGTCACGGATCGTTGCCAGGAAGGCGACGGACGAAATAGGCGACTGCTACCTGCCACACGGTGCACAGGTCCGCGCGTCTTCGCCACGGCATCCATCGCGCGATTCCCTCGTCGGCGCGCGACGTTCCTCCGCAGACGACGCATCTGCCGTCTGGTCCCAATGCGTGTTGCCTCAGCAATGCGCGCCATGCCGCGGCCAGCCGTGCCACATCCCCTGGCACGTCCCGAGCTGGCCGGGTTGCCGTCCCCACAGCAACCGTCCCCGCGACTCTCCTCAAGTACTCCTGTACCCCAGCGGCAAATACCCCAAACAGCACCGCGTCCATCCCCTGCGTCCCTTCCACAGCATACCGCATTTCATCGAACTTGTGTTCGATGAAGCCAAGTATGCCGGAGGGGACCGACAAGATCGGGTGGATCGCTGGGGAGTTCACTCGGTCCGGCGAAAGATGTCCAGAACGGGGCAGGGGAAGGCATCGCGGCTCCGGCTCCGGGCACGATCGCTGCATGTTGTGAGCACGGACAGCATCAGACGCCAGAGGGTCGAGGGGCCAGCGCCCGGAGAGACATCCAGTAGCGCGCAGCGGACCGTGCGGAGGCAGAGATGGAGACGAGAGCTGTGCCGGGTATCGGCGCAGCCAGTCCCTGCCGTGACGAACCAGCTTGGGCAACCCGCGGAGCAGCGGCGGCACGGAGACGACCTCATCCGCGAGGTCGGCGAGCGCAGCGGCGGGCATTGGAAGCCCCGCCCGGCTCGATCTGCCCGACCGTGCTGGCGGGCGGGATCACGGAGAATCCGGCCCAGGAGTCGGGCTTAGCCGACAAGGAGCTATCGAGGGACACGCCTCGGCACCCCGGCACGGAGGATCAGAGCACCGGGACCGCGGCAGTAGTCAGAGTTTCACCATCGGCACGCTGCCGATCAGCATGAGCCGGACCTTGCCCGAGGCTCCGAAGTCGATCGTCGCCGTCGCGCGCGGGCCGATGCCGTCGCAGGAGATGACCGTGCCCAGGCCGTACTTGTCGTGGCTCACCCGGTCTCCGACGTCCAGCTTCAGAGCCACCGTCTCCTTCCAGCCCTTCCCGAACGGCGAACTCGAAGACGTAGACGACGTCGAGGACCGGCGGCCCCACGTCGTCGCGGCTCGAGGGCCCGAGGAGGAACCGGAAGAGGAGCCGAAGTTTCCGAAGCCGGGCGAGGACGGTTCCAGGCGCCGCCAGTCGACGAGGTCCGGCGGCAGTTCGTCCAGGAAGCGGGAAGCCGGGTTCATCTGCGGCTGCCCCCAGGCCGACCGAGTCAGCGCACGTGACACGTAAAGTCGTTGCCGCGCACGGGTAATCGCCACGTAGGCCAGGCGGCGTTCTTCGGCCAGCTCCGCGGGATCGCCCAGGGCGCGCATGTGCGGGAAGACGCCGTCTTCCCAGCCGGTGCAGAAGACGACCGGGTACTCCAGCCCCTTGGCGGTGTGCACGGTCATCAAAGTGACCACGCCCGCACCGCCGTCGCCTTCCTCGCCGCCGTCTGCGGCGGGGATCGAGTCGGCGTCCGCGACCAACGAAACTCGCTCCAGGAAAGCAGGAAGCGAGCCAGGGGCGGGGACGCCGTCGTCCAGGACCAGTTCCGCGTTTTCGTCGTTGGTGACCTCGGCGGTGAACTCGGCGAATTCGCGCGCCACGGTCACCAATTCGGTGAGGTTCTCAACGCGCGAAGCGTCCTGCGGGTCGTCCGATTCCTCGAGCTCCGCGCGGTAGCCGGTGCGCTCCAGGACCGCTTCGAGCAGGTCGTGCACCTCGGTGCCGGACGACGCCATCTCCTGCAGTTCGTCCAGCAGCGTCACGAATCCGGTGATCGCCTTGGCCGAGCGCGGGTTCAGCAGCGCCACCTTGTCCTCGACCGCATCGCGCAACGCGGCCCAGAACGAGATCCGCTCCCGTTCCGCGTGCGTCGCGACGACCGCTTCGGCACGGTCGCCGATGCCGCGCTTGGGGACGTTGAGAATCCGCCGCAGGCTGACCGTGTCGTCCGGGTTCGCGAGGACGCGCAGGTACGCGATCATGTCCCGCACTTCGCGCCGCTCGTAGAACCGCACGCCGCCGACGACCTTGTACGGCAGGCCCAGCCGGATGAAGATTTCCTCGAACACTCGCGACTGGTTGTTGGTGCGGTAGAACACCGCGACATCCGAGTAGTCCGCCTCGCCCTTCTCCGCCAGCGAGTCGATCTCCCCGGCGACGAACGCGGCCTCGTCGTGGTCGTTGTCCGACACGTAGCCGACGATCTTCTCGCCGTCGCCCGAATCGGTCCACAGCCGCTTGGCGCGCCGGTTGGGGTTGCGTGCGATCACGGCGTTGGCCGCGGACAGGATCGTTTGCGTGGAACGGTAGTTCTGCTCCAGCAGAATCGTGTGCGCGTTCGGGAAGTCGCGTTCGAATTCCTCGATGTTGCGGATGGTCGCGCCGCGGAAGGCGTAGATGGACTGGTCCGCGTCGCCGACCACGCACAGTTCGGCGGGCTCGATCCCCGTATCCGTGGCCTCGGTGCCGGCCAGCACGCGCACCAAGGTGTACTGCGCGTGGTTGGTGTCCTGGTACTCGTCGACCAGGACGTGCCGGAAGCGCCGCCGGTAGTACTCCGCGACGTCCGGGAACGCTTGCAGCAACGACACTGTCCGCATGATCAGGTCGTCGAAGTCGAACGCGTTCGCGCTCGCCAGCCTGCGCTGGTACTCGGTGTAGACCTCGGCGACCCGGCGCTCCAGGTCGTTGGCCGCCTTCGAGGCCGCCTCGTCCGGATCGACCAGTTCGTTCTTGAGGTTCGAGATGTGCACCGCGAGCGTGCGCGCGGCATACTTCTTCGGGTCGATGTCGAGATCGCGCGCCACGAGCGTGATGAGCCGCTTCGTGTCGTCCGAGTCGTAGATGGAGAAACTCGACGACATGTCGAGGGTTTTCGCCTCGCGGCGCAGGATCCGCACGCACATCGAGTGGAACGTGGACACCCACATCGCGTTCGCGCGTTTGCCGACGAGCGCCGCGACGCGTTCGCGCATCTCGGCGGCGGCCTTGTTGGTGAACGTGATCGCCATGATCTCGCCCGGGTGCACGCCGCGCTGGCCGAGCAGGTAGGCGATCCGGCGCGTGAGCACGCGCGTCTTGCCCGATCCGGCTCCCGCGACGACCAGCAGCGGACCTCCGGCGTGCGTCACCGCCTCGCGCTGGGCGGGGTTGAGGTCCTCGAGCAGGTCTGCGGTTCCCGGCCGGGCAGCGCGGGCGGGCGGGTCTGCGGGGAGATCGAAGAGGGTGTCCATCGTCTGTCAACGCTACCCCGGGGGTACGACAGTCCCGGAACAGCCACGGGGTCGGCCTGCGCTTGTCGACGTACGCCGCAGTGTCGCCTCGCGTCCGACGCGCGAGGCCGCCGCGACGCGGAGCATCGAACAGCATGGACGACAAGATTCCCGCCCGGCTGAGGGCTTCCGACGGCGACCGCGAGCGCGTCGCCGAGACCATCCAGGCCGCCGGTTCCGAAGGACGGCTCACTCTCGAAGAGGTGGAAGAGCGGCTGCGCGCGGTCTACGCCGTCCGCTTTACCGACGAACTCGGCGAACTCACCTCCGATCTCCCCCGCCCGGAGCCAGTACGACCGCGCGGCGGCGGCTGGCCGCTCACCCGGGCCGCCTTGCGCGAACATCCGGCGCTGCGCGTACATCTCGGGATCGTCGCGGTGCTCGCGACCTTGCTGATCGTCCGATGGGCCGTCGGCGGCGCGCTCTTCTTCTGGCCGGCGATGCCGTTGTTCTGGCTGTTCATCAGCCTGGTGCTGCACGCGCGGGTGCGGGCGTTCCGGCGGCGACCGGGCGCGCCTGTGCCATACTGAACCCGTGCGGCACAACAGCGAGCGATTTTTTTACGGGACCCGGACTCCGGCTCCCGTGATCGCGTAGTGCCCCACCCGCCATCACCCGCAGCCCCGGAGTCCACTGGACCCGGGGCTTTCGCCGTCCCAGGGCCATGGGGAGTCCGGACTTCAGAGAGGTCCCGATGAACGCGCAGACGCAGAACGCCGACGGACAGCCCGCCGAGCACACCCCGGCGGGCGACGACATCTCGTCGCTTCGCGAGGAGATCGACTTCCTCGACTCCGAAATCCTCCGGCTCGTGAAGCGCCGGGTAGAGGTGTCGAAGACCATCGGCGCGGCCCGGATGGCCGCGGGCGGCACGAAAATCGTCTACAACCGCGAGATGGACGTGCTCGCGCGCTACCGCGAACTGGGCCCGGAGGGCCGTCAGCTCGCGATGCTGCTGCTGAACCTCGGCCGCGGCAGGCTGGGCCGCTGACGCGGTATCCGGGGCATCCCCGATTCGCGCCGCACGGAAACCGGGCAGACTGGACACATGATTAACATCATCGCCGTCATCATCGCGATCGCGAGCGTGCTGGCGTCCCTCGGCCACGTCGGCTACCTGGCCATGCTGAACAACGCGGCGGGCAAGCGGGCGGGCGGGGCCCCGGTGGCGCAGTACGTGCGCAGCCGCTGGGCGCTGGCCGGCGGTGCCACCGCGGCCTCGCTGTTCGCCTGGCTGCTCACTTCCGGCAACGTCGTGCTCGACATCCTCGCCATCGTCATCGCGGTCGGTAGCGGCGCGACGTCGGTCAAGGCCCTCCAGTCGACGCAGGCGAAGTACCGCAGTGGCGGCTAAGTAGTCCCCGAACTGGGGAAATACCGGGCGGCATGCTGCGCTGCGTGACGTGCCGCCCGTTCGGGCGCGCCCGGTCGAGTGAAACCGGTGCAAGTTGCAGGATGGGTGAAGACATTCGCCTGCCGGTTTCCTACTGTGAAGTCCGTGAGGACCCTGGCGTCTGCGCCGGGCTATGCCCGGAGGACGCGCGGGAGCTGCGGCTCCGCGCGCCGTTCTCCGCGTGCGCGTGCATTTGCTCGGGAGTTCGCAAGTGTGGACGCAAGCGTCGTTCTCTTCCTCCCTGCTCCGTTCGGGTTGACGACGGCCCCGGCGCCGTCACGCCCCTCTCGCGGAGGGGTCGGACCGGCATGACGGGAAACACGATGGGCGGTCCGCGGCACGCTGACCGCCCCGGCGCGGTGTCGGACGCCGAGGTCACCGTTCCCGGACGGCACCGCGTCCGCGCCGACGGCACCTGGACTCCCGTGGTGCCCGCCCGCGCCGCCGGTCATCACCGGCACCGCACCGGCGGCGGCCCGGCCGCTCCGGCGCAGCGCGGGAGCGAGAACCCGCAGCAGCGCGGCGCACCGGCTCCGCGCTCGAACCGGGCACCCGACGACGGAAACCGCCCGGCCCCGAACCAGCCGGTTTTCCCCACCTCGAGCGGCACGTTGCCGGTCGGCGAACCCCCGCTCCCTCAGCCGCAGCGCCGCCGCGCTCCGGTCGAGCCGCAGGGCCGCCAGGCCTCCGTCCCCGATCGGCTGGCCGAGCCCCGGCAGACCGTCGTTCCCCCTGGCCCATCAGCCGAACCGCAGCGCCGCCAAGCCGCCCCGCCTGCCCGGCGGCCGGAATCCCAGAGCCGCCGGGCCGAATCCCGCGCAGCTTTCGCGCCCCCGCAGGACCGGATCCCCGAGGAGCACCGCGCCTTCGCGCCGCCGCCGGAGAGCGCGCTCCCCCAGCCGACCCGGCGCACCCGGCAGGAACGCGTCGCCACCACCTCCGCCGTGCTCGCCAACCGGCCGGACAGCCCTCGCGAACGCGTCGAGCTGAACTCGGTCGCGGAAGAGCCTCCCCGGCGCCAGCGCGTCACCCTCGGCGAGCCCGCCGTCTCGACGCCGGAGAAAGAAGAGCAGCAGGACGGCGAGGTGCGCGTGTACGCCGCGCCGCTGCTGGACGGCCTCGGCACGTTCGATCTCGGCTCGGTGCCCGCGTCGGTCACCCCGCCGAAGACCTGGCGCAAGGCCGCGTGGTTCGCCACCGGCGCGTCCGGCGCGGTGGTCGTCGGGCTGCTGTTCGCCGGGACGTTCCTGGTCGGCGGGCCCACCACCACGACGACCGACGCGGTCGGTGGCGGCGGCTGGCCCGGCAGGCAGAACGGCGGCAACCCGAACCTCAGCGCGCTCATCCCGAACGGACAGCACGGCGGGGTCGGCGGCAACGTCCCGCGCAGCGGCGCCAGCACCAGCCCGGACGGCGTCACCTCGGACAACGGCACGCACCCGCAGCAGGGCTCCGGCCCGAGCAGTTCCGCGAGCAGCAGCTCCACCGGCGTGACCACGCCGTCCGGTCCCGGGACCGGCACCGGCGGCAAGACGTCCGCGCCGACCACCACGGACTCGCCCTCGTCGAGCGAGCCGCCGGAGAAGCCGCCGGTCACTCCCGCTCAGCGGGAAACGAAGGACCCGTACTTCACGGCCGCCGACCCGAACACGATGGGCAACAACTCCGAGAAGTTCTTCAACAACGTCACCACCGACCCGTCGGAGGCCTCGTCGGTCACGTCCGGCGACCTCAAGCAGCAGGGTGCGCAGGGCCTGCGCAAGCGCTACGCCGACGTCGCGTACTTCGAGGTCAAGAAGGTCACCATCGACCCGCAGCACGGCACCACGGTGAACACCGTCGAGGTCACGCACCAGGACGGCAGCAAGAGCACCGAGCAGCGCACGCTCACGTTCGACGACAACGGCAAGATCACCGACGACGGCCGCTGACCAGCACTCTGTCTGCAAATGCCGATGCACGTGCGGAGCGGTGAGCGGTTGTTCCCTCGTCCGGTTGGGTGACATAAGCTGCCGTTCGTCGTACGACGGCGGCATTCCGGCGACGGAGTCTGGCGGCCGCCTGTCGGCACAGGGTTACCTGGCGACTACAAGGCCCGGCGCCGACCACGAATCGGCAGTCCGGACCGCCCCGGGGACACCGCCACCGTGTCGTGTCCTGCCCCGAACCCCCAGAGCGAGGACTTTCGTGCTTGAACGGCAGCGAACCCGGCGAGAACCCGACGCCGTGCGCGTCGAGGACGTGATCCCGCCGGAGCTGCTCGAGGACGTGGCCGAAGCCGACCGCGAGTATCTCGAGCAGGTGTTCCGCGAACCGCAGAAGTACCTGCCGCCGCGCACCCGCCGTCCGGTCGTCCGGGCCGCGGACCCCGTCGAAGAGCCCGAGAGCAAGCTCGCCCGCCGCGCGAAGCTGGCCGGGCTCGTCGGAGCCGGCGCGCTCGTCGCCGGCGCCGTCGTCACCGCCTCGCTGCTCAGCGGCGGACCGCGGCCCACCGTTCCGGTCGCCGAGGAAACCGCGATGCCCGCCGGGTTCAGCGGCGCGGCAGCGCTCGGCGGCCAGGCCGTCCCGCAGCAGCGCAAGAGCCACTCGTCCGGCGGCACGACGTCGGGGCAGAGCGAAAGCACGACCCAGTCCAAGCACACCGATTCCGCGGCCACCACGCCGTCGAATTCGGGTGCCACGACTCCGCAGACCACTTCCGGCACCTCGTCGTCTTCCGCGCCGAGCGCCCCGTTCTCGGCGGAGTCGCACAAGAAGTCCGCCACCTCGTCGGCGGCCGCGCCGGACCCGGTGAAACTCGAAGCGGTGCGCAAGTTCTACGCCTCGATCGACCACCAGCCGGAGAACGCGCTTTCGCTGCTCGCCCCGAACGTCGCGCGCGGCGAAACGGGCGATCTGGTCCGCGCGTGGAGCGGGGCCGACTCGATCGACGTCCAGGAACTGCACGTCCAGGACGACGGTTCGGTGTTCGCCGTGGCGCTGGTCCACCAGGCCGACGGCACCCTGGTGCGCGTGACCCAATTGTTCGACGTCGTCGAGCAGGATGTGATCTCCCAGGCCCGCGTCCTGTCCGCGGTCTACTCCTGACCTGCGCGAACGTGGTTGTGCCGGGTCGTCGGAAGTGTGCCGCGTGCGTGTGCGCAGAGTGAGCGCCTAGCCTTGTCACGGGTCGGTCTCGGCAAAACCGGCGCACGGTCCACAGCAGGTGCCTACGCTCCGGTGCTGCGGCGGGTTCGAACTCACCCCTTTGGGGTAGACAAGTCCCGCCCCGGCAAGTCGGAGCCCCAAAGGGAGGTCGCGTGAGCGACGAGGGTCGTCTGGTCGCCGACCGGTACCGGATCGTCGGAAAGATCGGTTCCGGCGCGATGGGGGCCGTCTGGCGCGCCCACGACGAGGTGCTGGGCCGTACGGTCGCCATCAAGCAGCTTCTTCTCCAGCCAGGGCTGGAGAACCACGAGGCGGAGGACGCCCGGCAGCGCACCATGCGCGAGGGCCGGATCGCCGCGCGGCTGCACCACCCGAACGCGATCACCGTGTTCGACGTCGTCACCGACGACAACGGCCAGCCCTGCCTGATCATGGAATACCTGGCTTCCACCAGCCTGGCGCAGGTGCTGCAGGAAAAGGGCACCTTGCCGCCGCTGGAGGTCGCCCGGATCGGCGCGCAGATCTCCGCCGCCCTGCGCGAGGCGCACGCGGTCGGCATCGTGCACCGCGACATCAAGCCGGGCAACATCCTGCTCGCCGGCAACGGCACCGTGAAGATCACCGACTTCGGCATCTCGCGGGCCAAGGACGACGTCACGGTCACCAAGACCGGGATGATCGCCGGCACCCCCGCCTACCTGGCCCCCGAGGTCGCGATCGGCGGCGACCCCGGCCCCGAGTCGGACGTCTTCTCGCTCGGCTCCACGCTGTACGCCGCCTGCGAGGGACAGCCGCCGTTCGGCCTCTCCGAGAACACGCTGAGCCTGCTGCACGCGGTCGCCGCCGGGCAGATCAACCCGCCGCGGCAGTCCGGTCCGCTGACGAGCGTGCTCGCGGTGCTGCTGCACCCGGAGACCCAGCACCGGCCGACCGCCGACGAATGCGAAGAGCTGCTGTCCGCGGTCGCGCGCGGCGAGACCCCGCTCGGCGGCGCGGACGGCGACACGATGATGGCCTCGTCTTCGGGCACCCTCGGCGCGGCTGCCCTCGGCGCGGCGGGCGGCGCGGCAGCGGCCGGTCTGCTGCACCACGACGACGAGCAGGCCAGCCACTCCGGCACGCTGCTCGACGACCCGGGCGTCACGCAGCAGTACGACCCGAGCGCGCAGCAGTACTACGGCGAGGACCCGTACCCGCCGGGCTCCGGTTACCCGGAGGACGACTACGACGACCACGGCTACCACCAGGACGGCTACCAGGAACCGCCGCTCTACGGCGACCCGAGCCGCAACGGACTCGCCGCTACGCGCGCGGTCCCGGTGCCAGAGCACTACGAGGACGACCCGTACGACGAGGACCCCGCGCCTCGCACCCGGGTGCAGACGGCGCCCGAGGACGACGAGGACGAGAAGCCCGGCGCGTGGAAGAAGCCCGCGCTGATCGGCGGAGTCGTAGTGGTCGGCCTGGTCGCGCTCGGCGTGTGGCTGCTGACCCCGGGCAACCCGCCGGACGCCTCGCAGCCGGCTCCGCCCGCTTCGTCGTCCGCGGTCGCGCCGACGTCCGTCACACAGCCGCCTTCCGACGCAACCACTACGTCCCCGCCTACGTCTTCCCGGGAAAGCTCAACACGAGAGACCCAGTCGACGCGGCACTCGCGGAAATCCACTACGGCGGAGGACACTCCGACACAGGAACAGTCCCAGCCGCAGGAAACCAAGCCGACGAAGCCGACGCGCACCAAGGAACCGACGACGCAGCCGAGTGAAACCAGCGGGCCGCCGCCGTCTACCGGATGATTCAGGGACAGCATTGAGTTCAGAAGGCAGCATCGTCGGCGAGCGGTACCGGCTCGACCAGCCGATCGGGCGCGGCCGCGCGGGCATCGTGTGGCTCGCGTTCGACACGCGGCTGTTCCGGACTGTCGCCGTCAAACGCATGTACCTGCCCGTCGGCCTGCCGACCGACCGTGCCGAACAGGCCCGCGCGATGGCGATGGAAGAGGGCAAGGCCGCGGCAAGGATCGACCATCCGTGCGCGATCACGGTGTACGACGTGCTGCCCGACGGCCAGGACGTGTGGCTGGTGATGGAGTACATCCCGTCGCGCGGGATGTCGGTGTTCCTCGCCGAGCACGGCCGCCTCACGCCGGAGCAGGCCGCGTTCCTGGGCATTCAGCTCGGCGACGCGATGGCGTCGATTCACTCGGCGGGCATCGTCCACCGCACGCTCGAACCGAACACCGTGCTGCTCGCGGACGACGGCAGCGTCAAGCTGACCGACATCGGCATCACCGGCGGCGGTCCGCACGCCGCTTACCGGGCGCCTGAGGTCACCCGAGGCGCTCCCCCGTCGGCAGCTGCAGACGTGTTCTCGCTGGGCGCGACGCTGTACACCGCGGTCGAGGGCGTGCCGCCGTTCGGTGACGACGGCCAGTCCCCGGAACGGCCGCCTGAGAACGCGGGCCCGCTCGCTGGGGCCTTGCAGAAGATGCTGCGCGCTGACCCGTCGGCCCGGCCGACCATGGACGACACCGTCCACGCGCTGAAGGCGATCACCGTCGGACGCGAGCAGACCGCGTTCATTCCGCCGACCGCGCCCGCGCTGCCGACCGTTCCGGCGTCGCGGCCGGTGCCGACGCAGCAGCCCAATCTTCCTGAGGTCACGCAGCAGATCCAGCCGGACGCCACCCAGCACATCATGCCGCCGCGGCAACCGCCGATGCCCGCGCAGCAACCGGCTCCGCTCATGCAGCTTCCGGTCCAGCAGGTGCCGCAGGCTCCCGCTCCGCCGCAGCCGATGCAGCAGCAAGCGATGCAGCAGCCGACCGCCCGCTACACGCCCACCCCGGCGCAGCAGGCCGCGTCCGCGCAGGCTGTTCGCGAGAAGGCGGCCGCGCGTCGGCGGCTCATCCTGACCGTCGCGGCGATCCTGTGCGCGATCCTGATCGGGATCGGCGTTTCGCAGCTGCTGTTCGTCTGAGCCGGGCGTCAGGCGACGTTCTCGGTCGCCTCTTGCATGGCTTCGAGGAACGTCTGCACGGCCGGACTGCCCGCGACCCGCGCGGCCACCGCCGCGTGAATGTGCCTGCTCGGCTGCGGATTGCGAACGCGGCGCACGACCACGCCCGGATGCGGCGTGCCGAGTCCTAGCTCCGGGACCAGCCCGACGCCGAGCCCGGCGGCGATGAACCCTTGTGCCGACGGATAATCCTCGGACTCGACCACGACGTTCGGGTGGAAACCCGCCGACGCGCAGGCGCCTTCCAGGATCGCCCGGCAAGCACCAGGGATCGGATCGACGCCGACCCACGGTTCGTCGGCGAGGTCGGTCAGGTCGAGAACACGTTTGCGGGCCAGCCGATGCGCACGCGGCAGGACCGCGCGGTACGGATCGTCCAGCAGCGGCACCAGCTCGATGCCCCGGCCCGGCTCCGCCGGCCGCGGATACACGATGATCGCCAGGTCAGCGCGGCCTTCCTCGACCTCGGTGAGCGGGTCGCCCGGGTCGATGAGCTTGAGATCGAGCCACACTCCGGGGTGTTCGCGACGAAGCGCGGCCACCGCGTACGGCACCATCGTCGCGCCCGCCGTGGCGAAGTAGCGGATGGCGAGCTTGCCGGTGCGGCCTTCCTTCAGTTCGGTGAGCGCGGCCTCGGCTCGGGCCAGCTCCGCGCTGAGCGTCTCGGCGTGTTCGGACAACAGCGTTCCGGCCGGGGTTGGCTGGACACCGCGGCCGACGCGTTCCAGCAACGGCGTGCCCGCTTCGCGTTCGAGCACCGCCAGTTGCTGGCTGATCGCCGACGGCGTGTACCCGAGATTCCTTGCTGCGGCAGTGATCGAACCGCTCGTGATCACCGCGCGCAGCACCTGCATGCGCCGTACATCGAGCATGCCTTCGATCCTACAGCTTTGCTTAATTGTCCCTGCAGTTATTTTCGCTTGTCCTTACAGCTCACCGCGGAGAAGCTGGCCTGGAGAGGCAAAGGAGGGACCTGGGGTGAGCGAGACGAAGACGCTGCTGAGGATCGCGGCGCTCGCGTTGATGTGGGGTTCGAGCTTTTTCTGGATCAAGCTGGGGCTGGAAGCGTTTTCCCCGGTACAGCTGGTACTCGCGCGGCTCGTGCTCGGCGCCGCGGTGCTGCTGGCGCTGTGCGCGATCGGCCGGCGGAGCCTGCCGGCGGAACGACGTACCTGGGGACACCTGCTCGTCGCGGCGTTCTTCCACAATGCCGTGCCGTTCCTGCTTTTCGCGATCGGCGAGACCACTGTGGACTCCGGCATCACCGGGGTGCTGAACTCCACCACCCCGCTCTGGGTGCTCGTGGCGGCTCCGTTCCTCGGGGTGCGGAACCGGATGAACGCCACGCGGATCGCCGGACTGGTGGTCGGGCTCGGCGGGATTCTGCTGATCTTCGCGCCGTGGCAGGCGTCCGGACTGCTCAGCTGGGGCGCGCTGGCCTGCCTCGCCGCCGCGGCGAGCTACGGGTTCGCGTTCGTCTACGAAGGACGGCACCTGTCGAACACCGGCTCCTCGCCGTACGCGATCGCCGCCGGGCAGATGCTGCTGGCCACGGGGTTTCTGGTGCTGGCCATGCCGTTCGGCGGGTTCACGCCGGTGCACCTGAGCCCGGTCGCGCTGATCGCGGTGGTGATCCTCGGCCTCGGTTCGACCGGAATCGCGTTCGCGCTCAACTACCAGCTGCTGGCGAGCGAAGGCGCGGTGGCCACGTCGGTGGTCGGCTATCTGCTGCCGGTGGTCTCGGTGTCGCTCGGCGCGGTGTTCCTGCACGAGCAGCTGAATCTGCGCGTGATCGCGGGCATGCTCGTGGTGCTCGTCGGCGTCGCGCTGACCCGGTTGCAGCGCAAACCGGCGGTGGCTCCGGAAGAGGAACTGACTCCGGCTTAGACGAGGCGGCGGTCCGAGGCCCAGCGGGACAGCTCGTAGCGGTTGGACAGCTGGGTCTTGCGCAGGACGCTCGACACGTGCGTCTCGACCGTCTTCACCGAGATGAACAGCTCGGACGCGATTTCCTTGTACGCGTAACCGCGGGCGAGCAGGCGCAGGACGTCGCGCTCGCGCGGGGTGAGCAGGTCCAGTTCGGGGTCGTTGATCGGCGCGGAGCCGGGACGGTCGGCGAAAGCGTCGAGGACGAAACCGGCCAGGCGCGGGGAAAACACCGCGTCGCCGTCGGACACCCGGACCACCGCGCGGACGAGTTCCTTCGACGAGATCGTCTTGGTGACGTACCCGCGCGCGCCGGCGCGGATGACCGCGATGACGTCCTCGGCGGCGTCGGACACCGACAGCGCGAGGAACACCACGTCCGGCAGCTCCGGGCGCACCCGGCGGAGCACCTCGGCCCCGCCTCCGTCAGGCATGTGGACGTCGAGCAGCACGACCTGCGGACTGGTGCGCGCGATGCCGGCGACCGCCTCGGCGACCGACCCGGCCTCGCCGACGACCTGCACCTCGTCGGTGATCGAATCCAGCTCCGTGCGCACTCCCGCGCGGAACAACGCGTGGTCGTCCACGAGAAAGACCTTGACCGGTTCCCGCTGGCTCTCCGTCACGACTGCCCACTCCCTCGCTTCGCCTGCCCCCGAGCATAGCGAGGTCACGCCACCCCTTTGCTCGCTTTCACCGGCATGGCGAGCTGGACCTCGGTGCCTTCGCCGGGCGCGGTGCGCAGCTTGCAGGTGCCGCCGTGGCGTTCCATCCGGCCGCGGATCGAGTCGGCGAGGCCGTGCCGGTCCGCGGGCACGACGTCCGGGTCGAAGCCCTTGCCGCGGTCGCGGACGAACACGGTGACCTCGGTGGGTTCGACCTCGGCGAACACGCTGACCTCGTCGACGCCCGCGTGCTTGGCCGCGTTGACGATCGCCTCGCGGGCCGCCTGCACGAGCGCGGTGAGCGGCGGGTTCAGCTCGGCGTCGCCGACCACGACCTGGCCGACCGAGATCGCGAACTGGTCCTCGACCTCGCCGCACGCCGCGGCGAGCGCCTCGGACAGCTGCTGGCGGGTGCCTTCTTCCTCTTCCTTGGTCCGCTTGTCGCTGGGTTTGCCGTAGCCGCCGGGGCCGTACAGCCAGCCGCGCAGCTCGCGCTCCTGGCCGCGGGCGAGGCGCGCGACCTCGGCGGGCTGGTCGGCCTGGCGCTGGATCAGCGCGAGGGTCTGCAGGACGGAGTCGTGCAGGTGCGCGGCGATCTCGGCGCGCTCGTCGGTGCGGATGCGGGCCTGGCGCTCCTCGCCGAGGTCGCGGACCAGCCGCAGCCAGAACGGAACGGTGAGGACGGCGACGCCGATCAGCGTCGCGAGCACCGCGATCAGGGCGAACTTGACCTGGTCGAAGTCGCCGCTGGCGAACACGACGAAGCCGATGCCGGTGGCCACCAGCGCGACCCCGGCGAGGATCCGGACGATCGCCGCGAGCCGTCCGCCCTCGCCGACCAGTCCGTCCCGGGCCCCGACGCGCCAGCGCCGCCGCTGTGACTCGTCCGCCTCCCGCCAGACGACCGCCGCACCGAGCGCGGCGAGCGCGAGCGGCACCGCGACCCAGCCGCGGATGGCGCCGGTGAGCGTGCTGCTGGCGATCGCGAGCCCGATGCCGAGCGCGATCAGCCCGTACGCCTGCTGCCGGTCGCGGGCCTTGGGCGCGATCTCGCTTTCTTCGGCGCTCTGCGGCACGAACACCCAGAGCAGGCCGTATGCGAGCAGACCGGCTCCGTTGAGTGCGGCCAGCAGCGCGAACACGACGCGGACCCAGACGACCGGAACCCCGAGGTGGTCCGCGAGCCCGCTCGCGACGCCCGCGACAGCCCGCCCGGAGCGCCGCCGGTACATCTTGGGCCGCGGTTCGGATTCGGCGACCTCCATCGCCTGGGCGGACACGAGTGCCGAGGGCTCCTCTTCGGCCGAGGAAACCCGCCCTGGGGCACTGATGTCGAGAAAGTCCTGCACGAGGTCCATCGTCACACGCGGGAGCGGCGCGGACATCGGGGAAGGCCCTGATCCATTCCCCCGGATGGCCGGTCCGGGAAATTCGGCGAACCTCCCTGCCGCCCGCCGGGACTCGGTACCATGCAGGTGGCGAGTGATCACAGTGCGTACACGGGGGCGGAGATGACCGAGCAGCATCGCGCGGAGCACGTCGAGTCCGCGGGCGACTACTACGCCCGGACGCAGAACGTGAACCAGATCTTCTCCGTAGGCGTGGACTCGCCCGAGACGCGCGGAGCGACTGAGCGGGACGCCTCGCAGTACTCGGTCCAGCAGGGCCAGCAGCTGCTCCAGGGCCAGCAAACCCGCGGCGACGCGCCCGCGCCGGACGCGAATTACGCGTCGTACAGCCACGAAGACCTGCACAAGATGGTCAACGAGGGCTTGGACTTCAAGGGCATCAACGAACGCAGCCGCGTGACGAACTTCTACGGCAACTGGCTCGCCGACGTGTCCAACCAGTTCCGCAACGCGGCCAGTACCGCGGGTGCGGAGTGGCAGGGCACGGCCGCGACGCAAGCGCATTCGTTCTTCCAGAGCACGGCCGATCACACGGAGAAAACCGGCAGCGCGATGCAGCTGGTGTCGAACCGCTACTCCCAGCAATCCGCGGCGGCCGACTACGCGCACAAGAACATGCCGGAGCCCACTGGGTTCGACCAGAAGGCCGAGATGGCCAAAGCGACGGAGCAGTTCCAGAACGGCAACCCGCTGCAGGGCGTGATCGCGATGGGCGACGTGGCGGCCAAGCAACAGCAGGCTGACGCGGCGCATCAGCAGGCGGTCCAGGTGATGCACGGGTTGGACTCGACTTATCACGAGACGTCGACTACGCAGCCGGTTTACTCGCCGCCGCCGCAGATGAACAACGACAGCACTCATGCGAGCAGTGCCTCGCCGGTGACTGTGTCCGGTGGGACTTCGAGCGGGCCTTATGCCGGGCCTGGTGGTCCGATTACCGGCGGGCCCGCGACTGGCTTCAACGGCACGAATCCGCCGTTGGGCGGTCCAGCTATGAACGCTTTTGGCCCGCCGACCGGAGGAACCCCCGGCGCGCCTCCGGCCGGAGTGCCCTACAGCCCCGGGCCGGGCGTGACCAGCGGAACCGGGCCGCTCAGCAACACCGGCCTCACCGGGGGCGGCAACAACCTGCGCACGCCGCCGAACATCGGCGGCCGTCTCTCTCCGGAGGGACTCGCGCTAGGCGGAGGCGGCGGTGGGAACTCCGGCTCCGGTGAGGACACTCCGCGCAGCCGGTCGGGAGGCGGTGCTGGCCGAGGTGGCGCCGGCGGCCGGGTGACCGGCGGTGCTGGCTCCGGCGGTTCCGGAAAGGCCGGCGAGTCCGGCGGCAAGGGTGCCGCCGAACGACTTGAGCGGGGCGCTACTGCTGCCGCGAACGCAGGAAAGACCGGGAAGCCTGGCACCGCTGGCGCGGGCGCGGCGGGTGCTGGGAAGAAGAAGGAAGAGGACAAGGAACACAAGAACAAGATCCCGACGCAGATCGATCCGGACGAGGTCTTCGAGGTCAAGCCGGAGCGGGGACCGGACGGGGAGAAGATCACTCCCCCGGTTCTCGGCGGCTGATTCCTTCCTTCGAGCAGACCTAGGAGCAACCGATGGCAGACATCGTTTGGGACCAGAAGCCGGTGGCCGGAAGCTCTCCCGCCGCAGGCACAGCGGGCAACGACTTCCTGGCCGGGCTGACCGAAGGCCCGGGTAGCCATGAGGCCGCGCAGAAGATGAAGACGGCCGGGAACACACTGAAGACGTTGGCGCAGAACGGGTCGTTCGCGGTGAATGAGGAGGGGTTCCGCGCGTACATGGAGGCGTGCGACTTCTTCCTCACAGGCTTCGACCCCATGCACTACAGCCTCGGACTCTTGGCGCAAAACGCCAAGATGGGCGGCTCTGAGTATGCAAATAAGGTGGCGAAATTCAACACAACCGTCGCCGACGGCAGGCCAGACTCAATGCTTCCCAATTTACAGACCATGTATGAAGCAGTGCAGACCGCCCGGGATGCAATGGTTATTGCCCGCAAGAACTATCGCGAAAACGAAAGCGCCAACGCTGTTTCCTTCAAGGAACTGAACAAGAAACTGGACAATCAGTGACGAGGAAAAACACATTCGCCCTTCTTGCTGGAACTGCGGTTGCTTTCGTCATAGTCGCGGGTTGTGACAACTCTGTCAGCGGTGCACCGCAACCGGATACCGCCCCTAGCACGCCGAGCCCTTCAGCAGCAAACTCGGGAAACCCTTTCGCGTCGCTCGATCAATGCAAAATCCTCGACGAGATTCTCGCCGGGCAGGGCTATTCGCCGGCAACTCCTTCCGTCGCAGACTCCCAGCGAAGCTGCCAAGCACAGTTCACGTCCACCGCCCAGGACAAATTCTTCTCGATCACTGTCGGGATAGCGCTGCAGAACGGCCAGAAGTACACCGACAACATCCGGGACCCCAAGACCTCCCGCTCAGGGAAACTCGGCGACCGGCCGTTTATCGAGCAACCGGAGCCACTGGGAATCGCCGGCGGGTGCCAAGTCGGAATGAGCGTCGGCCCCAACGCCCGCGCGCTGGTCATCGCCGCGTCCGGCACCGACACTGCGGGTGCCTGCAAAAAGGCCGAGCAAGTCGCCGTAGCCGTGGACCCGAAGCTCCCGAAGAACTGACCGCAGTATCCAATGGCAGAGACCGAGCGAGGCCCGGTCCGACAGCCCGAAGGACGCACGCGGCGCACACAGAGGGATGCCGTTGAACCAGCAAAAGAAGTCCTTGCCATTGCGCATTAATTGAACACACACGTAGTCCTTCGCTCAGCTGAACTGAAAACTGACAACCAATGATCACAACCCGAACCTCTAGGCTCCTGGTTCTGCTCGGCGCGGGCGCGATCGCGCTGACTGCGTGCGACAAATCCGTCAACGGCAAAGCAACTCCGAACGCACCAGCTTCTCCATCCGCCTCCACCGGAAACCCCTTCGCCGACCGGAACCAGTGCGCACTTCTTGATCAAATATTGAGCGGCGCGGGCTATCCCAAGGCGAAATCTTCTATCGCACAAGAGCGAAAAGCCTGCGTCACTCAAAAGTCCAGCGGCGGCTTGAACGCGACCGACGTCGCACTTCTCCTGCAAGAGGACCAGCGCTATGACAGTGACATCAAGAACACCACACAAGCTCGCAGCGGAAGCCTCGGCGGCCGGAAGTTCATCGAAGATCCCGCCGAGTTGGGGTCGGCCGGCCAGTGCACGATATCCATGTCGGTTCAGACCGACTCTCGCGCGATCATCCTCGTGACCGGCGGCAAGGACACCGCCGCCTCCTGCAAAACCGCAGAGGACCTGGCGACCAAGCTGGACCCGCTCCTCCCCAAGGGCTGACCCTTCTCTCGCTGACTCACCGCGCTCCCGCCCGGAAGACGGAAGACTCGTGGCCAGACTCGGCGGACGGACGCCCAGCTAGGGACCAATCTCGGGGATAACCTCAGGGACCTTCCCCGATGTGCCGCCCCCAGCGGTCCAGCATGCTGTGAGGCATGAGTGGTGCGAACGACGTGCGGCCTCCCCGTACGAACCCCCTGAACGGGTTCGAGGAGACCGTCAAGGACTTCTGGGCCAGCAGGCCTCGGCGGCCGCACTCGGGGCGGAAGGTCGCGGGGGTCGCGGCCGGGCTGGGGGATCGCTACGGGATCGATCCGGTGGTGATTCGGGTCGCGTTGGCGGCGGCGACTGTTTTCGGGGGGTTCGGGCTGGTTCTTTACCTGCTCGGGTGGCTGTTCTTCCCCTCCGACGGCGACGAGGTCTCCGGCTTCGAGGCGTTGATCGGGCGCGGGCAGTCGACCATGACGAAGGCCTTCGCGGCCGTCTTGACTGTCGCGGTGATTCCGGTTGTCGGGTGGACCTTCGGCGGCGGCTGGTTCGACGGGGGCGGCCTCATCGGGTTCGCGTTGCTCGCCACGTGCCTTTATCTCCTGCATCGCACCCGCGGGCAGGACAACCGACCGGCGCCGGTCGTCGCGTTCGCGGCGGACGGAACCGCTTCCGGAACCGGAGCTTTCACGATGAACAGCGACACCCCGACTCCCGCGGCGGCGGCCCCGGGCTGGGATCCGCTGGCCGCCGACCCGGCGGGCTGGGATCTGCCTGACCCGGCGGCGCCGCCACCGCCTCCTCCTAGCGGCGACTACAACGACTCCGCGCCGAGGCCGCCGCGACGACGGTCCAAGATCGGGGCCGCCACGCTCGGGGTCGCGGTGATCGTGGCCGGCATCGGGGTCGCGCTCTCGCTGAACGGGTTCGACTGGTTCTCGCTGCGGCACATCATCGGCATGACGCTCGCCGTGCTGGGCGTCGGGCTCGTGGCGGGTGCGTTCGCTCGCGGCGCCCGCGGCCTGATCGGGCTCGCGATTCCGCTGTCGATCGCCGGGATGGTGCTCACGACCAGCACCTTCGACAACCTCGACGTGCGCGGCGGCGTCGGCGACCTGACCGCGACCCCGCATACGGCGGCCGAGCTCCAGCCGGTCTACCGGCACACCGCGGGCACCATGAAGATCGACCTGACCCAGCTGGCCGCGAGCGAACCGGTCGCCACCACGGTCTCCAACGGCGCCGGGAACACCGAGGTCATCGTGCCGCGCACCGCGGACGTGACCTTCACCTGCGAGAACAGCGCCGGTGAGGTCGACTGCCTGAACCGCACGTCCAACGGGGTCGGCCAGCCGGCCATCACCGGGACCGACAACGGCGACGACAACGTCGGCGGACAGAAGATCACGCTCCACGTCACCAACGGCGTGGGCCAGGTGGAGGTGCGCCGTGGCTGAGAACCCTTACTCCTACGACGAGCCCGAAGCCCCGGTCCGCCGCCGCGGGGTCGACTGGATCACGCTGATCGTGGGAGTCGCGACGCTGCTCGTGTCCGGCTACGTCCTCACCGACGGCTCCAGCTGGCTGCCCACCTTCGACTTCCGCTGGATCGTCGCGGGCGGCGCGGTGTTCTGCGGGGTTCTGATGCTCGGCGCGTCATTCCGCAAACGACGGCCGTGAAACAAAAAACGGGGCCCGGAAGTCCGGGCCCCGTTTTTTCACGTCATTCCCACTCGATGGTGCCCGGCGGCTTGCTCGTCACGTCCAGCACCACGCGGTTGACCTCGGACACCTCGTTCGTGATCCGGGTCGAGATCCGCTCCAGCACCTCGTACGGCAGCCGCGTCCAGTCGGCGGTCATCGCGTCCTCCGACGACACCGGGCGCAGCACGATCGGGTGACCGTAGGTCCGGCCGTCGCCCTGGACGCCGACGCTGCGGACGTCCGCGAGCAGCACCACCGGGCACTGCCAGATCTCCTGGTCCAGTCCGGCCGCGGTGAGCTCCTCGCGGGCGATCGCGTCGGCCTCGCGCAAGGTCTCCAGCCGGTCCGCGGTCACCTCGCCGATGATCCGGATGCCGAGACCCGGCCCGGGGAACGGCTGGCGCTGCACGATCGTCTCCGGCAGCCCCAGTTCGAGCCCGACGCGGCGGACCTCGTCCTTGAACAGCAGCCGCAGCGGTTCGACCAGCTCGAACTGCAGGTCGTCCGGCAGGCCGCCGACGTTGTGGTGGCTCTTGATGTTCGCGGTGCCCTCGCCGCCGCCGGACTCGACGACGTCCGGGTACAGCGTGCCCTGCACGAGGAACCGGTAGTCGCCCTGTGCCTTGAGGTCGCGCTCAGCCTGCTCGAACACGCGGATGAACTCGCGGCCGATGATCTTGCGCTTCTGCTCCGGGTCGGTGACGCCGGCCAGCGCGTTCAGGAACCGCTCGCGTGCGTCGACGGTCACCAGGTTGACGCCGGTCGCGGCCACGAAATCGCGTTCGACCTGGGTGCGCTCCCCCGCGCGCAGCAGCCCGTGGTCCACGAACACACAGGTCAGCCGGTCGCCGATGGCGCGCTGCACGAGCGCGGCCGCGACCGCGGAGTCGACGCCGCCGGACAGGCCGCAAATCGCCCGCCCGTCGCCGATCTGCGCGGCGACCTTGGCGACCTGATCGTCCACAATGGACGAAGTGGTCCAGCCGGACTGAACGCCGGCGATCTCGTACAGGAACCGGCGCAGCACCTCCTGGCCGTGCGGCGAGTGCGCCACCTCGGGGTGGTACTGCACGCCCGCGAAACGCCGTTCGACGTCCTCGAAACCGGCGACCTCGGCACCGTCGGAGCTGGCCGTGACGACCGAGCCCTCCGGGGCCTTGGTGACGCTGTCGTTGTGGCTCATCCACGCCGTCTGGTGGTCGGGGAGCCCGGTGTGCAGGACGCCGCCCTCGCCAACAATCCGCACGTCAGTGCGGCCGAACTCGCGCACGCCGGTCGGCTCGACGACGCCGCCGAGCGCGCGGGCGAGCAACTGGTGGCCGTAGCAGATGCCGAGGATCGGCACGCCGGCCTCGACCAGCTTCGGGTCCATCGCGGGAGCGCCCTCGGCGTACACGCTCGACGGGCCGCCGGACAGGATGATCGCGGACGGATTCTTGGCGAGCAGCTCCTCGACGGTCGCGCTCGACGGCACGACCTCGGAGAAGACCTGCGCCTCGCGCACGCGGCGGGCGATCAGCTGCGCGTACTGCGCCCCGAAGTCCATGACGAGTACCGGACCGGTGGGAGTGGCCACCCAAGACCTCCAGGTATCAGCGCTTTTGCCACCATCGTCCCAGGTGGGCCCCGTCACGTCGGCAATGCCCCCGGAATGAGGACAGCCGCCGTCCGCGAACCGGCTTACCGTGCCCGCATGACCAACGACTGGACCAACGAACTGGCCGAACAGCTCGACTGGCACTGGCAGCACCACGTGCGCCCGAAGCTGGAGGGCCTCACCGACGACGAGTACTTCTGGCAGCCGGTCGCGAACTGCTGGACCGTTCACCCCCGCACGAACGACGAACAACCCGGCACCGGCGACTTCACCATCGACTTCTCGTTCCCGGAGCCCACTCCCCCGCCGGTGACCACGATCGCGTGGCGGCTGGGCCACATCATCCCGGGCGTGCTGGCCATGCGCTCCGCGTCGCACTTCGGCGGGCCTCCGACGTCCTATCAGGACTTCCCGTACGCGGGCACGGCCGACGAAGCGCTGAAGCAGCTCGACGACGCGTACGCGACGTGGATCGCCGGCGTACGCAGTCTCGACGCCGAAGCGCTGGCTCGCCCGTGCGGTCCGGCAGAAGGACCGTACGCAGAACTGTCGATGGCCGCGCTGGTCTTGCACATCAGCCGAGAGATGATCCATCACTGCGCGGAGATCCTGCTGCTGCGCGACCTTTACCGAAGCCGCTGACCAGCAGTCCCAACGCGACCCCGAGCAGCGCGGGCATGCCGTGGTTGTCATGCAGCACTGTGTCGAGCACGGCGAGCGGCACGATCAGCAGCGCGGCGAGGTACAACCCCCGCGGCGGCTGGGCGGCGCGCGCTCGCAGCACGACCACGGCGAGCGCGCCGAGCAGCCCGGCGACGCACATCGAGTTGCCCGCGCCCACCGGATTCAGCCAGACGTAGCTGAGGTACTGGCCGAACAGCCCGCATCCGAAGTAGAGGACGAACCAGGAGACGCGGCCGAGGCACCATTCCGCAAGCGTGCCGACCACGGCGAGGACGACCAGGTTGAAAATCCCGCCGAACAGCTTGCCGTCCTGAAAGAACATGCCGGTCAGCAGCCGCCACCACTCCCCGGCGTCGATCGCGGTGGCGTCGCGCTTGAAGCGGTCGAAGAGGGACGGGTCCGCCAACTGGGCGATCAGCACGGCTGCGGTCACGAGGAACACCGCGCCGGTCAGCACCGGACGGCGCGGTGTTCCGACGCGGGCGAAGAAGGCCATCGCAGGGTTGGCTGACCAGCGAGAGGCAACCGAGTTGGTCATGCGCTGACGATATGGCGGCGGGCCGCGGGAGACCCCCGACAAATGTCATCTCCGCGCCAGGACAGGTGCCACAAAAGAAGGACCTGGTCCGGCGTGCCGGGCCAGGTGGCGCCTAATACCTTGGGCGCATGGACACGATCACCCCACAGCCGCGGGCCGCGTGGATCGCCGGTCAGGCTGAGCAGGGCGCGAGCACCCTCGTGGTGCACCACCCGTTCGACGGCAGCGAAGTGGCGACGGTCGCGGTGCCCGGCGCGGACCAGGTCGAACGGGCGGTGGCCGCGGCGGCCGCGGTCGCGAAGGAGTTCCGGCGCACTCCCGCGCATCAGCGGGCGGCCGCGCTCGAGCACGTCTCGCGCGGGCTCGCGATGCGGGCCGAGGAACTCGCCGAGGTGATCACGGCCGAGAACGGCAAGCCGTTGAAGTGGGCCGAGGCCGAGGTGAAGCGGGCGATTTCGGTCTTCCGGATCGCGGCCGAGGAGGCGCGCCGGTTCAGCGGCGACGTGCAGCGGCTCGACGCCGATCCGTCCGGCGACGCCCGGCTCGCGCTGACCCGCCGGGTGCCGCGCGGTCCGGTGCTCGGGATCGCGCCGTTCAACTTCCCGCTGAATTTGGTGGCCCACAAGGTCGCACCCGCGCTCGCGGTCGGCGCGCCGATCATCATCAAGCCCGCGCCGCGCACGCCGTTGTCGTCGCTGGTGCTCGGCGAACTGCTCGCCGAGACGGACCTGCCGGAGGGCGCGTTTTCCGTGCTGCCGTTGGGAAATGAGGAAACTCAGGCGCTCGTCGCCGACCCGCGGCTGCCGGTCGTGTCGTTCACCGGATCCGGCCCGGTCGGCTGGTCGATCGCGGACGCGGCGGCACGCAAACACGTGGTGCTCGAACTCGGTGGCAACGCGGCGGCAGTCGTGCTGCGGGATTGGCCGGACGTCGAGGGTGCTGCGCAGCGGATCGCGACGTTCGGCAACTACCAGGCGGGCCAGTCGTGCATCGCGGTACAGCGGGTGATCGTGGACGCGGCGATCGCCGACGAGTTCGTGCCCGCGCTTACCGAGGCCGTCGAGGCGCAGGCAACCGGCGATCCGTATGACCGCAACACTGACGTCGGCCCGGTCGTCGACGAGGCGGCTGCGGAGCGGATCATCGCGTGGGTCGAGGAAGCGGTAGCCGGTGGCGCGCGGGTGATGACCGGCGGAACCCGTTCGGGCGCAACGGTTGCGCCGACCCTGCTGACTGACGTGCCCGCGGACGCCAAGGCCTGGTCGGAGGAAATCTTCGGGCCGGTGCTGGCTGTGTCCATTGTGGATGGTATCGACGAGGCTTTCGCTTCGGTGAACGCGTCCGCGTACGGGCTGCAGGCCGGGGTGTTCACCAGCGACGTGCAGCTGGCCTTCCACGCGTCAGCGGAGTTGGAAGTCGGCGGCGTGATCATCGGCGACGTGCCGTCGTATCGCGCGGATCAGATGCCGTACGGCGGCGTGAAGGGTTCGGGCGTCGGCCGGGAGGGTGTGCTGTCGGCGATGAACGACCTGACCGAGGAGCGAGTCACGGTCTTCACGGGGGTCGACCTCTGACCACTGTGGACCTGCGACGGGCAACGGCCGCTGACGCACGCGACATCGCCGACGTGTGGCTGCGGTCGTTCACCGCCGCGCTGCCGACCGTCCGGCGCGCCCACGACGATGACGCGGTGCGTTGGTGGTTCGCGAATATCGTGGTGCCACAGCAAGAAACCTGGGTGGCGGTTGCCAAGTCCACTGTGGCCGGACTGCTCGTGCTCGACGGGTCAGAGCTGGCGCAGCTCTATCTCGACCTTCCGTGGCGCGGGCGCGGCATCGGCGCACAACTGGTGGACTTGGCCAAACGGCTCCGTCCCGACGGGCTGACGTTGTGGACGTTCCAGATCAACGAGCCCGCGCAACGGTTTTACCGCCGACACGGTTTTGCCGCCGTCGAATACACCGACGGACAGCGAAATGAAGAGCGCGAGCCAGACGTGCGTTACGCCTGGCCCGCGCCTCAAGCAGACTGAGCGAACTTGAACACCCCGTTGGGGTCGTACTTCTTCGCCACCTGGTCCAGCCGGGCCGCATTGTCGCCGTAGTAGGCCGACTTCCAGTCCGGCAGGTCCGGGTCGATGTAATTCACGTAACCGCCGCGCGCGCCCGCGTCCGCCAGCCCGGCGACCACAGTGGACACTGACTTGCGCGCGCTCTCCTGGCTGCCCGCGGTGGCCGGGGCGTAGACCTGGATGCTGGCCAGCGCCTTCCGGTGCGGGAACGCCGTGTCCGCCGGCGCGATATCCCCCACCGCGCCGCCGAGGCCGTCGATGAGCAGGTCCATTCCCTTGTGTCCGGACGCGAGATCGGCGATCTTCCCGCCGTCGACCGGATCGGTGATGATCCGCGACGACGCCACGAAAGTCTGCCGTTCCGAACTGCCGGAGAAGTAGTTCATCGCCGCGCCGTAGCCGAGGGTCTTCATCGTGCGGGTGGACGGCGACACCGACAGTCCGCTGAGCGCCGACGTCAGGCCCGCCGAACCGCCCACGAACGCCCCGCCGATCCGGCACGCCCCGCTCGGACCGCCGGAAACCACGCAGTTCGACCACAATTCGGGCGGCGCGCTCGGCAGCCAGCGCTGCCACGCGTCGACCACGTCGCCCGCCGAACCGGACTGGAACTTCAGCGAGAACACCGTGACGGTCGGCGCTTCCACGGTGCTGAAGGTGAACGACGTGACCACGCCGAAGTTTCCGCCCCCGCCGCCGCGCAGCGCCCAGAACAAGTCGTCGTCCGCTTGCGCGCTCACCGTGCGGAGCTTGCCGTCCGGCGTGACGATCTGCGCGGACTGCAGCCGGTCGCACGTCAAACCGTATTTACGGGTCAATACGCCGATTCCGCCGCCGAGCGCGAGCCCGGCGATGCCGACCGTCGGGCACGAACCCGCTGGCAGGCAACGACCCGCCTTCGCCAGCTCCGAATAGACATCGCCGAGTTTCGCGCCCGCACCGATCACCACCTGGTCACCCTGAATGTCCACACCAGCCATACCGCCGACGTCGACGACCAACCCCCCGTCCGGCGCGGAATACCCGGCATAGCTGTGTCCACCGCTGCGCGCGGCGAGCGGGATCCGGCCGCCTGCCGCTTCAACGCACGCCTGCACGTCCTCCGGCTTCGTGCATTTCGCGACCGCCGCTGGATTCTGCCCGTCGAAAAGCGGGTTGAACGCACGTTTCGCGGTGGCGAACCCACCGTCGCTGGGCAGCACCAGGTCCCCGGAGAGCTTGCCGCGCAACGCGTTCCAGTCCGGCGGCCCGGACGGCTTCGAACTGGTGCTCGGCGGCACGGTCGCTCTCGACGTCGGGCTGGTCTGCGGCACCGACGGCCCCGGTTTCGCCGTGCACGCCGCGGCCACCGCGCCGACCGCCGTCAATCCGGCGGCGCGCAAAAACGTCCTTCTCCCGACTGTCATGTTCATTCAGACGCCTCAGACCTCAGGTCGGTTGCGAAAAGTCCGGTCAGCAATGCCTCGAGGGCGAATTCGAACCGCTCGTCGTGCCGGGCCCCGTCCCGCAGCGCTTGCGCGAGCAGCGGAAAGCGGTCCGCGTCAAGGTGCCCCAGACTGTCCACATCGGACTGGGCACCGGGCGCGCGACCGGCCTCGGCGAGCGTGTGCCCGAGCACGAAGGTCATCACGGCGTTCACCATGTCCAGCCCGCGGGCCGGCGGCAGCTCGAGCAGCCGCAACGCGGTTTCGATCACCTGCAGCGAGTCCGGGCTGACCGCGGGGCGGGTCGCGGCGAGCGGCAGCACACCCGGATGCGCGAGCAACTGCCCGCGGTACGTCCGCGCCACCCGGCCCAGCCACTGCTGCCCGCGCTCGCCGGACTCCGGTTCGATCCCGGCCAGCGCCGAGACCAGCCGGTCGATCAGGGCGTCGAACAGCGCTTCCTTGTTCGGCACGTAGTGGTAGAGCGTCATCGCCTCCACGCCGAGTTCCGCGCCGAGCTTGCGCATGGACAACGCGGCGATGCCGTGCTTGTCCACGAACGCGAGCGCGGCGTCGACGACCCGCTCCCTGGTCAGCCCGGCGCGCGGCCGGGCCCTCCGATCGGACACTGGTCCCCCTTGACGTTTCTTACGGCGTAAGGTACCACTGTCCTCGTCTCTTACAGCGTAAGAATCGAGGAAGCGATGCCTGACCCCAAGACCGTCCTGCGGCAGTTCCTTTCGATCGTCAACAGCCACGACCTCAGCGAACTGGACACCGTGGTGGCCGACGACGTGACCGAATCCGGCCCCGTCGTGGTCGACGCGCCGACCGGCGGACTCGCCGCCTTCCGTACCGGCTGGACGCAGCTGCTGACCGCGTTCCCGGATCTGCACGTGAATCTCGATTCGCTGCTCGCCGAAGGCGATCGGGCCGCGGCCACGGTGACGCTCACCGCCACCAACACCGGCTACTACCGCAGAGGCTTCGCGACCGGCAAAAGCGGAACGTGGCGCGGTTTCGTCCTGGCGCGGGTGACCGACGGCCGGATCTCCGAACTCGACATCCAGACCGACCGGCTCGCCATCCTGCAGCAGCTGGGCATCGTCGGCGACGACGACGAACTCGCGGCCGCCCGGCAATCCGGTTGAAATCAGAGCAGCGGAGCCATTTCCGGCACCGGCCCGGAAAGCACCGAACCCTCGCCGCACCCGGTCAACCAAGCCAGCACCGTCCCCGGCGTCCCGGTCACGAGATCGCCGCCCTCGCCGAAAGTCCAGGTACGGACGCCATCGGTAAGGCGGAACGAAGGCAGCGGACGCGGACACATCCGAATCAGCGTGGCAACCACCGCGTCGAGATGCTCGCCGAGAAGCGCGGTGGCGCTGTCGAAATCATGGCCAGCGTCAAGGTCGACCAGGTGAATCGTGGTCTCGGACAGCCGCAGCGTCAGCACGTCCGCGCCGGTCAGCTCACCGCCGTGCCGGTGCCGGACGCGTGCTGACCAAGTCTCGTCCGACAGCCGCGCGGCGTGGTCCGTCAACCGCTTCCCGGACGCCACCAGGTCGGCCATGATGTCCGCCGGAGCACGGCCCGCGCCAGCCTCGATGTCGTCGTCCCGGGCATTGCCCGGACCGTACATCGACCGCTCGACCCCGGTTTCCGCCCAGGTCAACAGGTTCCCGAGGGCGTCCGCGTTGCGCGCGAGGTGGGTGAGCAGATGCGCGCGCGTCCAGCCGGGCAGCGCGCTCGGCTCGGCGAACGCCGCCTCCGGCATCGCCTCGGCGATTCGTGCCCATTCGTCGTGCAGTTCCCGGATCCGGTCCAGCGCCGCAGTCGTCACCCGGACGATCTTAGGTCAGCGGCGCAGTGCCGCGGGCGCGTTCGCCGGAACCGCCGGGTTCTTCGGCGCGACCGGCTCCATCCGGGCGTACCCGCTGGTCTGTTCGGGCCGCTCGTCGGCCTCGCCCTTGTTGGGCCAGAACGAAAACGCCCGCTCCGCCTGCGCGGCGATGGTGAGCGACGGGTTCACGCCGAGGTTCGCGGTGATCGCCGAACCGTCCACAACGGACAATCCGGGATAGCCGTAAACCCGGTGGTACGGATCGATGACGCCGCTGTCGGCGCTGTCGCCGATCGGCACGCCGCCGATGAAGTGCGCGGTGAGCGGGATGTCGAAAACCTCGCCCCAGGTGCCGCCCGGCATGCCGCCGATCCGTTCCGCGGTAAGGACATTCGCCTCGTGCCCGGCCGGGATGAAGCTCGGGTTCGGCTCGCCGTGGCCCTGTTTCGACGTGTACTTCCGCCGTCCGAACAGGCCGGGTCGCGTGTAGGTGGTGATGGAGTTGTCGAGGCTCTGCATCACCAGCAGAATCACCGTGCGCTCGCTCCACCGGTACGCGTTCAGCAGTTTCGCCGACTGCACCGGGTGCCTGACCAGGAACGTGAGCGCCTGCCGCCAGCGCGGAACGGTCGAAGACCCGTCAGTGGCAACGGTTTGCAGCAGGCTCATCGCGTTGCTGCCCTTGCCGTAACGCACCGGTTCGATATGCGTGTTTTCGTCCGGATGGATCGACGAGGTAATCGCGACGCCGCGGCTGAAGTCTCGTTCGGAGTCCACAGTGGTCCGCGCCGCGCCGATGATGGCCTCGGAGTTCGTCCGGGTCAGCTCGCCGAGCTTGCCGGACAACTTCGGCAGCGCGGCCGTGTCCTTCATGCGGTGCAACAGGTTCTGCGTGCCCCAGGTGCCAGCCGCGAACACCACCTGCGACGCCGTGACCGTGGTCCGGAAACGCCGCGAACGGGTTCCGGTCTTCTGCAACGTGATCGCGTAACCGTTGCTGCGCGGGCTCACCGACGTCACCGTGGTCAGCGGAATGACCTTCGCGCCGTCCTTTTCCGCGAGGTACAGGTAGTTCTTCACCAGCGTGTTCTTCGCGCCGACGCGACAACCGGTCATGCACGAACCGCATTCGGTGCACCCGACCCGATCCGGCCCGGCTCCGCCGAAGAACGGGTCCTTCGCCGTCTCGCCCGGCTTGCCGAAGTACACCCCGACCGGCGTGGCGTGGAACGAGTCCTCGACGCCCATGTCCTTCGCGACGTCCCGCATCACCACGTCCGACGGCGTGATCGTCGGGTTCGTGACGACGCCGAGCATGCGGCTGGCCTGGTCGTAGTGCGGCGCGAGTTCGCTTTCCCAGTCGGTGATGTGCGCCCACTGCCGGTCTTGGTAGAACGGCTTGAGCGGCCGGTACAGCGTGTTCGCGTACACCAGCGAACCGCCGCCGACGCCGGCGCCGGCCAGCACCATCACGTCGTTGAGCATGTGGATGCGCTGGATGCCGTAACAGCCGAGCTGCGGGGCCCAGAGGTAGCGCTTGAGATCCCAGGACGTCTTGGCGAACTCGTCGTCGGCGAACCTCCGGCCCGCCTCGACCACCGCGACGCGGTAGCCCTTCTCGGTCAGCCGCAACGCCGCGACGCTGCCGCCGAACCCAGACCCGACGACGAGGACGTCGTAGTCGGGTTCTTGCCGCGCGGTGGTGGTGTTACTGGCAGTCACAGGAAAGAGGGTAACCCCCGGGAAGCCGCCAGGCCAGAGTTAAGTTACTCGCGAGTTACCTCAGCGGGTCTTGCGCCGCGGCGCGAACCGGAACAGCTCGCCGAGCGCCCGGATGATGGCGGGCCGCTCCGCCGGTTTCGTCCCGCGCAACGCCACGACCAGCGCGAGCAACCGGACCAGCAGGCTCCCCACCACGATCCCGCCGAGCCACCAGGCCGACGCGGACTCCCCCAGCAGTGCCATCCGCTCACCCTTCAGGTGCGACACCGGACTCCAAAGATAACGAAAGCATAACGGAGACCGGGCCGCGTGGTACCCAGCGGGCACAAAAAAGGCCCCCGTGAAGGGGGCCTTTTTCGCGAGTACCTCAGCCGCGGACGGTCAGCCCGACGCGCTGGAACTCCTTCAGGTCCGAGTAGCCCGTCTTCGCCATCGCGCGGCGCAGGGCGCCGAACAGGTTCACCACGCCCTCCGCGTCCGAGGACGGGCCGAACAGCAGCGTCTTCAGGTCCACCGCGTAGTCCGAGTCCGGGCCAGCGACCACGCGCGAGCGCGGCAGCGACGGGTGCGCCGCCGCGGCGGTCCAGTACAGGCCCTGGCCCGGCGCGTCCGACGCGGTCGCCAGCGGGGCGCCGAGCATGACCGCGTCCGCGCCACAGGCGACCGCCTTCGCGATGTCGCCCGACGTCGTGATGCCGCCGTCGGCGAGGACGTGCACGTAGCGGCCGCCGGTCTCGTCCAGGTAGTCGCGGCGGGCGGCGGCCGCGTCCACGATCGCCGTCGCCATCGGGGTGCCGATGCCGAGCACGCGGTCGGTGCTGGTGACGCCCTCGGTGTAGCCGTGGCCGACGATGACGCCCGCCGCGCCGGTGCGCATCAGGTGCATGGCCGTGCGGTAGTCGCTCACGCCGCCCGCGATCACCGGCACGTCGAGACGGCCGATGAACTCCTTGAGGTTGAGCGGTTCCGCGTCGCGCTGCACGTGCTCGGCGGAGATGATCGTGCCCTGCACGACCAGGATCTCGACGCCCGCGGCGATCAGGTCCGGGGTCAGCTCGGCGGCGTGCTGCGGGCTGACCCGCGCGGCCACCGTCACGCCGGATTCGCGGACCGTCTTGATCGCCTCGGTCAGCAGGTCGAGGCGGATCGGAGCGGCATGCAGCTCCTGCAGCTCGCGCACGACCGCGGCCGGGTCTTCGCTGTCCTCCGCCGCGCGAACGAGGCGGAAGATCGCTTCCTCGACGTTCGCGTGCCGGGCCCAGAGCCCTTCGGCGTTGAGCACGCCGAGGCCGCCCAGCTCGCCGATCGCCACCGCGGTCCCCGGCGACACGATCGCGTCCGTCGGGTGGGTGACCAGCGGCAAGTCGAACCGGTACGCGTCGATCTGCCAGGCAGTGGACACCACCGACGAGGAGCGCGTCCGCCTCGACGGCACGATCTCCACGTCATCGAGGTCATACGCCCGCCGCGCCGTGCGGCCCATGCCGATCTCGACCAGATCCCGCACGTGATGTCCCTTCTCGCGCCCGCCGTCTTCGGGGTCCATTGTCGCGAGTCGGCGCGGGTGACCTGCGCGCGGGGGACCGTTGCGGTGGCGACAACCACCGGTTGTGCGCGCGGTTGTTTGCCACCGGCGCGGGCGGGTGGTTGGCTGCCCGGCTGGACGAGGGGGACGGTTTTGGCGCTGGGCAAGGACTTTCACCGGCTGTGGATGGCGTACGCGGTCAGCATCGCGGGCACTTACTTCGCCCTCGACGCCTTCTCGATCATCGCGGTACGGGTGCTGCACAGCAGTGCCGCGCAGGTGTCGTTGCTGGCCGGAGCCGGGCTCGCGGTGGGTTCGCTGGCCGCACTCCCGCTCGGTCCGTGGGTGGAATTCCGGCGGAAACGGCCGGTGCTGATCGCCATGGACCTCGTCCGGTTCGCCGCCCTGCTCACGCTGCTGCCCGCGTATTTGCTCGACCTGCTGACGTTCGCCCAGCTCGTGGCGGTGTCGGTGATCGTGGCGGCGGCGAACATCGCGTTCACCTCGGCGAGCGGCGCGTATCTGAAGTCACTGGCGGCTGGTCCAGACCTGCTCACCGCCAACGGCCGGTTCGAGACGACACTGTGGACCGCGACCGCGATCGGCCCACCAGCGGGCGGTGCCGCGATCGGGTTCTTCGGCCCGCTCGCCACTGTGCTCCTCGACGCGATCAGCTACTTGCTCTCCGCACTCTCGCTCTCGACGATCCGCACCCGCGAGCGCACTCCGGCCCGCCCCGCCGCCTTCCGCGCCGCCGACCTCGTCGAGGGCTGGCGGTACGTGTTCCGGCACGCCCGGCTGCGGATGCTCTTCCTCAACTCCTGTCTGGTCAACGGCCTGATCATGGCCACCGCGCCGGTGCTGGCGGTGCTCCTGCTCGGCGAACTCGGCCTGCCGACCTGGCAGTACGGGCTCGCGTTCGGCGTCCCGTGCCTCGGCGGCCTGGTCGGCTCCCGGCTCGCCCGCCGGCTGGTGCCGCGCTACGGCCGGGTCCGGTTGCTGCCGATCGTCGGCGCGGTCCGGACGTGCTGGGTCGTGCTGCTGGCGTTCGTGCCGCCCGGGATCGGCGGACTGTTCTGGGTGATGGCGGTGGAGTTCGGGCTGATCATCAGCTCGGCGGCGTACAGCACGGTCCTGGCGACCTACCGGCTCGAGGAGACCGAAGACGGCTACGTGAGCCGGATGTTGTCCGCGTGGCGGATCAGCAACGGCGCCTGCACCGCCGGGTTGACGCTGTTGTGGGGTGTGGTGGCGACGTGGCTGGGCACGCGCGGAGCGCTCGGGCTGGCGGGCGCGTTGATGCTGACGGCGCCGTTGCTGCTGCTCGGGTGGAACCGCGTTCAGAACGAGACGCGCGCGGTGGAATCGGTGCGCAGCACGGATTCCTGATCGAACAGGTGCTTGTAGTCGGTGCGGATCTGCTCGAGGTCGGCGTTCGCGTGCTGGTTCGTCGGCGGATACAGCACGACGAGCACGATCGAATGCTCGCGCACGACCGCGCCGCCGCCGGACCGCCATTGACCGGTGCCCTCGAGCTGGGTGAAGCCGTCGGGGAACCGCGGCGTGATGTCCTTCGCCGAGAAGTCCGCGAACTCCTTCTCGGTCACCTCGCCGCCGCCGGGCTTCGAGGTGCCGAAGTACAGCTCGGTGCGCTTCCACAGCGAGCTGTCCGGCGAATCCGCCGCGGCCGCCGAAGCCGCCCCTCCCCCGAGCACCATCGCGGCAGCCGCCGTCAGCACGAACCTCCGGGAAAACCGCATTCGCCCGCTCCCCTCGCCGTCACCTGGAGATCCAGTGTGGCGGGAGGAAGGAGCGGGCGAACAGGGTCGATCAGCGGGTCGTGTAGTTCGGGGCCTCGACCGTCATGGTGATGTCGTGCGGGTGGCTTTCCTTCAGCCCGGCCGCGGTGATCCGGACCAGCTGCCGCTCCTGCAGTTCCGCGATCGTGCGCGCCCCGGTGAAGCCCATTCCCGAGCGCAGCCCGCCGGTCAGCTGGTGGACCACGTTCGACAGCGGACCGCGGAAGGGGATCCGGCCTTCGATGCCTTCCGGCACCAGCTTGTCGTCGGAGAGCACGTCGTCCTGGGCGTAGCGGTCCTTGGAGTAGGACTTCGCCTCGCCACGCGACTGCATGGCGCCCAGCGAGCCCATGCCGCGATAGACCTTGAACTGCTTGCCGTTGACCAGGATCAGGTCACCCGGCGATTCGGCGGTGCCAGCGAGCAGGCTGCCCAGCATGACGGTGGACGCACCGGCCGCGATCGCCTTCGCGATGTCGCCGGAGTACTGGATGCCGCCGTCGCCGATCACCGGGACGCCCGCCGGACGACAAGCCAGGTCCGCCTCGTAGATCGCCGAGATCTGCGGCACACCGACGCCCGCGACGACTCGCGTGGTGCAGATCGAGCCCGGTCCGACGCCGACCTTCACTCCGTCCGCGCCAGCATCGACCAGCGCCTGCGCACCGGCCCGCGTGGCGACGTTGCCGCCGACGATGTCGACGGTCTCGCCCAGTTCCTTCTTCAGCAGCCGCACCGCGTCGATGACCGCACGCGAGTGGCCGTGCGCCGTGTCGACCATCAGCACGTCCACCCCGGCCTCGGCCAGCGCCATCGCGCGCTTGTGCCCGTCCGGTCCCACGCCGACCGCGGCGCCGACCACGAGGCGGCCGTCCGGGTCCTTCGAAGCCCGCGGGTACTGCTCCGTCTTCACGAAGTCCTTGACCGTGATCAGACCGCGCAGCTTGCCCGCGCCGTCGACGATCGGCAGCTTCTCGATCTTGTGGCGGCGCAGCAGCCCGAGCGCGGCCTCCGCGGTGACGCCGACCTGAGCGGTCACCAGCGGTGTCCTCGTCATGACCTCGCTCACGAGGCGCGTGTGGTCGACCTCGAACCGCATGTCGCGGTTGGTGATGATGCCCACGAGCGCGCCGGACGCGTCAGTGACCGGGACACCGGAGATCCGGAACCGCGCGCACAGGGCGTCGACCTCGGCGAGAGTGTCGTCCGGGGCGCAGGTGACCGGGTCGGTGACCATGCCCGCCTCGGACCGCTTGACGACCTCGACCGCCGCGGCCTGTTCCTCGATCGGGAGGTTGCGCTGCAGCACGCCGATCCCGCCCTGGCGGGCCATGGCGATCGCCATCCGCGCCTCGGTGACCGTGTCCATAGCCGCGGAGACCAGCGGAACGTTGAGCTTGATGTTGCGGGTGAGCTGCGTGCTCGTGTCCACCGCGCTGGGCACCACGTCCGATTCCGCGGGCAGCAGCAGCACGTCGTCGAAGGTCAAGCCGAGCATCGCGAACTTGCTGGGCACTGCGGGGGTGATGCTTTCGCTGGTCATGAGGGGCGAAGGGCCTTCCTGGCGGGAGTGGGCTGGAGTCGCGGGCAGCGGTGCCTGGCGTGGGCCGAGGGTGGTCGGGCCTTCCCCTCATGATATCCGGGCCGGGGCCCTGGCCCGGGTGGGTGGCCCGGCGGGTAGCGTGCAGGCCGTGCCGCACGATGTGTTGCCCCCCGATCCGTTCGCGGACGACCCGGACGATCCGGCCCGGGCCATCCCCGACCCCGACGACCACCTGGAAGAGCCGATCAGCGCGGACGAGCGCACCGAGCTGCTGGCCGACCTGTCCGACCTCGCCGTGTACCAGGCTCTGCTGGAGCCTCGCGGGGTCCGCGGCATCGTGGTCGACTGCGGCGAGTGCGACGAACCCCACTATCACGACTGGACGCTGCTGCGCGCGAGCCTGGAGCAGCTGCTGTCCGACGGCCGGATGCGCCCGCACGAGCCGGCCTTCGACCCGAACCCGACCGACTACGTGAGCTGGGACTACTGCCGCGGGTTCGCGGACGGGGTCACCGCGAACGAAAGCGCGTACTGACTTCTCCGGTCCTGAACAGCCTTGAAAAGAAGGTCCTGGTGAGCTTGGCCACCAGGGCCTTCTTCGTGTGCGCGGACAGGTTGTCCACAGGATTTGCCCACAGTTGTGTCGACTTGTGGACAACCAGGAAAGCGCCCCAATGTGGCGTTGGGTGCGCTCAACGCACCGAACGCCACATTGGGTGCGTCAGATGCACCCAACGCCACATTGGGGTTTTTATTCGCGAGCGGAGTGGTGCCCGGCCTCCTCGGCTCGGCAGGGCGCTCGCCGGACAGTTCAGCGGCGGGACTTCCCGATCTGGGCTTTGGCGACCTCAGCATCCGCCAGCGCGATCATCGCCCGCTCGGTCAGATTCGGCCACGGCGGACGGTGCACCACGGCCAGCGTCGCGAACGCCGCCGCCACAAAACCGGTGCACGCCCCGATCAGCGCGATCCGGCCTTGGTCGACCGCGGGCGTCCAGGTGACGCCGTCAGCGTTGATCGTGTACAGCCCGACCGCACGCCCCGGTCCGCCTCGACGGCCTTGCCGGGTGACGGTGATCAGCACTGTCCCGCCAGAAGTCTCGTAGGGCTCCCCGAAAACCAGCACCGCGCCTCCCCCCGTTGAAACGAAAAAGGTCCCGGCACTGTCCGTGCCGGGACCTTCGTGAAACCTACGAGCCGCTGGTGCCGTTAGGCGCCTGCACCCCTTGCGACGACTCGTTGCGCGGGCTGCTGCCCGTGCCCGGATCGTTCGGGGTTGCGCTCGCCGACGGCGGCGGCGAACTCGGCGTCGACGTCACCGGCGGAAGCGGCGTCACCGACGTGACCGGCGGCGGATTGGTGTGCCCGCCTCCGGTGCCCGGCAGCGACGTCGACTGGCCGGGCGGCTGCGCCGCGCTGCTGACCGGGTCGTGCACCGGCGGAACGGCGGGCGGCGGCGACGGCTTCTGGTCCGCGGGCGGGGCCGTCGGCTGGCCGAGCTGTGCGGCCAGTTCGCGGTGCTGCTGCATGAGCTGGTTGCGGTTGTCCGCGTCGGTGACCTGGGTGAGCGCGGCCTGCGCGTCGGCGAGCGCGCGCCGGGCGTCCGCGAGCCGGTTGTCGGCCAGCGCCAGGTTCGCCTTCTCCAGGTCGAGCTTCGCCGCGGCGGCGGCCTCGACGGAGCGGGCGTGGTCGGCGTAGAGCACCTTCGTGAGGCCCCACAGCGTGTCGCCGGGCTGGGCGTCCCGCGCGGCGAGACCGGTGCCGGTGAAGGCGATCGCGGCGGCGGCGCACGCGGCGGCCACCGGCACGAGGTAGCGGCGGCGACGGCCGCGGCTTTGGTATTTGCGCGCCAGCGTGGCGGTCTTCACCGTGGTGACCGCGGTGTCGACGTCGACCAGCTCGGCGAGCGGTTCGCTGTCGATGTCGCGGCGCCACGCGAGCAGCAGCGCGTTCAGTTCCTGGTCCCCGAGCCCGTCGGCGACAGCCGGATCGGTCCCGCCGAGCGCGTCGAGCAGCGCGTCGTCGGCCTGGATGGCCGTGAGGTCGCCGTCGGCTTCCGCTTCGTACCCGGTCAGACCGCTGGCCTGCGCGGAAGGTGACAGGTCTCTGTCCCGGTCTTCGCGATCGGTCACTCAGATCACCTCCTCGGCGGCAAGCACCTTGCGCAGCCGGGCGAGTGCCCGGTGCTGGGCGACGCGGACGGCGCCCGGGGTGGAACCGACGGCTTCCGCCGTCTCTTCCGCCGACAGTCCGACCACGACCCGCAGAACGACGATTTCCCGCTGTTTGTCCGGCAGCACCTGCAGCAACTGCGCCATCCGCTCGTTCAGCTCACCCTGCAGGGCACGTTGCTCCGGGCCGACGCCGCCCTCGATCTCGTCGGGGATCTCGGCGACCGGCTCCGCCCGGTTGCGAGCCGCGGCGCGGTGCGCGTCGGCGACCTTGTGCTGGGCGATGCCGTAGACGAACGCCAGAAAGGGGCGGCCCTGGTCACGGTACGAAGGCAATGCCGTGAGCACCGCGAGACACACCTCCTGCGCAACGTCGTCTGCCGAAGCGAACGAACGCTCCTGCCTGCCAACCCTGGCGCGGCAATACCGCACCACAAGGGGACGAATGGCAGCCAGCAACCGCTCCACTGCCTGAGGGTCTCCCTCGACAGCGGCGGCGACCGGCTCGTCCAGTCCATCCCCCACAGTGGCCATCGCAGACAACAGTCCCAGCGTTACGTGTAGGCGTGCAAAGAATCCGGCGCGTGGTCGTCCCCGTCCTGCGCCGGTCACAGCTACCGTACCGTCGGAGTCCTACCAGACAACCGCCAGAGGTGGTGACCGGCGCGCCGGGCGCGGCCGGGCGGCGATTGTCGCAGGCAGACGGGCTGGGGCAGTGCCGTCACGCGGTGGGGACGCGGGCAACGACGCGGAGCAGGGGCCAGGACAACAGGTACGGGCCAGGGCTTGGCTGCCCTGGCCCGTTCGTCACCGCGGGAATCGGATCGGAAGTCCCGTACTGGCTTGCTCTGCCCCGGTCAGGACACGAGACCGCGGCGGAAGCCGTGCGCGACGGCCTGCGCCCGGTCGCGGACGCCGAGCTTGCGGAACAACCGCCGCGCGTGCGTCTTGACCGTGTCCTCGGAGAGGTACAGCTCACGGCCGATCTGGCCGTTGCTCTTGCCCTGGCTCATGCCGCGCAGGACCTGCAGCTCGCGCTCGGTGAGCTGCACGCCCGGGTCGGACGGCTGCCGCGGCGCGGGCACCGAGGTGCTGGCCAGGGTGTGCGCCAGCGCGGCGACCAGTTCGGGCCGCGAAGCGTCCCAGCGCAGGTAGCCGCGCGCTCCGCCGGCGATGGCGGCCGCGATGCTGCCCGCGTCGTCCGGGGCTCCGAAGACGATGACGTTCGCCTGGGGGTTCGCGGAGACGAGCCGGCGGGTTGCCTCGACGCCTGTCGGGACCGCGCGTTGCGTCCCGACCAGCACGACGTCGACCGGCTGACGGGTGTACCGGGCCAGCAGCTCGTCACCGTGCGCTACGCAGTCGATGCGACTGACCCCAGGCACCGCGGACATCACACGGGTGAGCCCTTCGCGGACACTGCGTCGGTCGTCGCAGATCAAGACCGTCGTCACGGGGTTTCCTTCCTGCAGCCGGGTGACATTCCACTTCCCCTATCGGACGCTTTAGTCCGAACCTTGACACGATCCGGTGGCTTTTTTTGAAGTTTCTTAGCCCGGATGCCGGAACGCCCGTTCCCGCAGGCCTACCCGGGTCCGACGGGCACCCACGGCGATTCACGTGCGATGCGCATCATGCAAGGATCCGCGTGCCGTAACACTGCGTGCAACACCTGGCGACTCCTGAATCGATACTCCTCGGCCCGGTCGGGTTCCAGATCAGCGGCGACGCGCGCGGCCACCCAATTAAGTGAATCGAGTTCATATTTCTCGGCGTCTTCGGCGGCTGTGAGAACGAGTTCCCGCGCGCCGCTTTGGCGGGCGGCGAGCAGGGTGACGCCGAGGACGATGCCGGACTTCACGACGTGTCGCTGAGCGTGACAGGCGACAGCGGTCTCATAGGCGAGGCGAGCCGGGGCGACGGCTGCTTCGGGCTGACCGTCGGCGAGTTCGATCTCGGCCCCCACCCAGCCGCCCCGGACGGTCGCCCGCCAGCGACGGTCGGTTTGGGCGGCCCGGATCGAGAGGCGGCGGGCGGCGGAGATGCGTCCTAGGGCGAGGTTGTCGGCGGCTAGGCCCAGGAGGGCGTCGGCTCGCGCACCTTGGAGGTCTAGGCCGTTGGGGTCTTCGGCGGAGGCGCTGCCGGGGCTGTCTCGGCCGGCGGATGAAGCGGGCGTGCTGGAGCTCGCAGTGGCGGGCAGCAGGGACGTTGTTGGGGAATCAGTCGCTGCCAAGCCGCCAGCCCTGCGCTCCCCCGCTCCGCCCAGCCCGACCGCCAGTAGCGCCTCCCCGTCCAGCTTCCGCGCCGCCACGTGTCCGCCAAGCTGTCGCCGATGCGACGCGAGCGCGCTCGCCGCCAGAGAGGCCGTCAGCGGGTCTCGGCCGCGGCAAAGCGGGTCGAGCAAGGCCGCGGCCGTCGCGTATCGGCCGCGGGCGCCCAGCACGATCGCCGCCAGGAGGCGTTGCCTTGGCGTGCCGTCGCGAGGTATCGAGGCCGCTGACCCGGCGTCCGAGCCGAACGCGAGGGCCGTCAGCGCTTCTTCGTCCACCCCACCTTTCTAGCGTGGAGCACCGACAAGAACGTGCTCCACGCGGTCGGCCGCCGCGGAAAGATCACCGAGCAGCTCGACTTTCGACGGCAGCAGCGCCGGATCCCAGCCGGGGCCGCACGCGAACAGGCGCGTCCGCTGCCGTCCGCGAGACACGCGCGCGAAGAGCCGTGGATCGGCGTTCGCTCGATTCGCCCACAGCACCACCGCGGCGGGCGCGCTTCGCCGTACCGCCACTGCCAGCACTTCTTGAGGCAGCGCAATGCCGAAGAGCTGCGCGCCGATCCGCCGTCCCGCGAGAGCGGCCGCGAGCGCGTACACCGGCATGTTGTCCCGTTCATCGGGCACACACGCGAGAAGGACTGGCCGTTGGTTGCGAGGCTCGTCGAGGACCGGCGTCGCGCGCACTAAAGCCGCGTACACGCACTCGGCAAGCAGGTACTCCACCTCCGCGCCCGCGTGCACGCCTCGCCACCGCGCGCCGAGCGCGGTGAGAACGGGGTCAATCACGCCGGACCACGCCTGAAGCACGCCTAGCTCGCAGATGGCGTCGACAAGCATTCGCTGTACCGCGCCGACGTCCATCGCCAATGCCGCAGTACTCAGTCGGCGCGCGAGTCGCGAAGGGACTTCGAAGTCGTCAGCCGCAGCCTTCGCCTCCGTTGCTTCAGCAGGCTCCGCAGGCGCTGGAACGAAGTCCGCACGCGGCATCTGCTCTAACGCGTACTGCGCGGCCTCCGCCGTTGAAGCGCCGCGAAGGAGCGCGCGCTGCATGAGTTCGAGACGGCCGATGTCAGAGCTGCCGTAGCGGCGATGTCTGCCGTCGGTGTGGCGACTGGGCCCCAGGCCGTAGCGCCGGTCCCAAGTACGCAGGGTGGACGGCGCGACACCGAGCCGGCGGGCGACCGAGGCCACCGGCAGGGTGGGTTCTCCATCGCCTGATCCGGATCCCACCCGGTCAATATCCAGCCAGCTCGCAGTAACGGCAACCCGAGCCAAAAGCCCAGCTCACACATCTGGGGGATGCCTAACGGCTGAATCGCCGCCGATCTATTGAACAACTATTGGCGCGCTTCTAACGTTACCGCCGTTGCACCGAATGGAGTATCGGCACCACAGCAGAGCAGCTAATGGCATCGACCGGATGACGGAGGCGGTCAGGATGGCAGACACGCGCAGGCTCCCCGGCCCCAACGCAGACATGTGGGACTGGCAGCTGGAGGGGTCGTGCCGGGGGATGGACAGCGGATCCTTCTTCCACCCGGACGGAGAGCGGGGACCGGCGAGGGCGCGGCGCGAGGCCAGGGCCAAGGCGATCTGCCTGTCGTGCCCGGTGCTGGAGATGTGCCGCAAGCACGCGCTCGCCGTGCACGAGCCCTACGGCATCTGGGGCGGACTGTCCGAATCGGAACGAGACCACATCATCAAACAGGACAAACGCGCGTTGACCATGGCGCACATCTGACTTTTATCACGGCGCGGAAGGGGCGGTGTCCACAGTGGACGCCGCCCCTCCGCCGTTTTCGGGCCACATCGAGAGCGCGAGGTCGATGACGGTCATCAGCGAGTCGAGGCCGACGCCGTCGCGCGCCTGCATGGTCAGTCCATAGAAGACAGTCGCGTAAAGCGCGCCGAGCGCTTCAGTGTCCACAGTGGCCGCGAGGTCGCCTTCTTCCACCCCGCGGCGAAGGCGCGCGCAGAGCTCGCGTCGCACATTGTCGCGCGAAGCAGCGAGGAACTCCCACACGGAAGCGTTGGCCGGCGTGCAGTTAGTGGCCGCGAGAACGACCATGCACCCCGTGGGGTGGCCGGGTTCCACGTACGCGCAAGCGTTGTTGCGAAGCATCGCTTCGACGGCCGCGCGCGCTGTCGGCTCTTCGGTCAACGCGCGCATCGTGTGCCGTCCGTGCGCAGCTTGGTAGTGCTTCACTGCTTCGCGGAACAGTGACTCCTTGTCCCCGAAGGCCGCGTACAGGCTCGGCGGCTTGATCCCCATCGCCTCAGTCAGCTCCGCGAGTGACGCGCCGTCGTAGCCGCGCTCCCAGAACACCAACATGGCCTGCGTGAGCGCGTCCTCGCGGTCGAACGCGCGCGGGCGGCCGCGGGGTGACATGGACCACCTTCTTTAGCGAGCGATACAAAAATCTTGACCCGGCCCATCGTACGCGGCTATTTATTTAGTCATCGCTACAGAAAGAGGTGGGGGCATGGGAACCCTGGACGGCAAGGTCGCACTGGTCACCGGCGGAAGCCGCGGGATCGGCGCGGCGATCGCACTCCGGCTGGCCGAGGACGGCGCGGACGTCGCGATCACCTACGAACGCGCCGCGGACCGGGCGGCGGACGTGGTCGCGTCCATCGAAAAACTCGGTCGGCGCGGTCTTGCCCTGCAGGCAGACGCCACGGACGCGACCGCCGTGACCAGCGCGGTCGACCGGACCGCGGCCGAACTGGGCGGGCTGGACGTGCTGGTGAACAACGCCGGGGTGTTCCAGGTGGCACCGATCGACGAACTGACGGCGGAGGCGATCGACCACACGCTGGCGGTCCACGTGAAGGCCCCGCTGGTGGCGGCCGGGGCAGCAGTGCGGCACATGCCGCGGGGCGGCCGGATCGTGACGATCGGCAGCGATCTGGCCGAGCGCATGCCGTTCGTCGGCATGAGCCTGTACGCGGCGAGCAAGTCGGCCGTGGTCGGGATGACCAAGGGCCTGGCGCGAGACCTGGGACCCCGCGGAATCACGGCGATGGTGGTCCACCCGGGCTCGACGGACACCGAGATGAACCCGGCGGACGGGCCGCATTCCGGTGACCAGTTGGCGCATATCGCGTTGGGACACTACGGAAATCCGGCGGACATCGCGGCCGCGGTGTCGTATCTGGCGGGGCCGGACGGGCGGTATCTGACGGGGACCTCGATCACAGTGGATGGCGGGTTCACTGCCTGATCGTCTTGCTGGGGAAGCCGCAGTTTCCGGACCGCGGCTTCCACCCCAAGGCATCCACCGCGAATCCAGCCCAAGCGCCACCGCCAGGTCCCGAAGCCCGACCCGACGCAGCGGCTTCCCTTTTCCAAAGCACCGCAACAAAAAAGCGGGGCGGCACTCCCCCAAAGGGAAGCACCGCCCCGCCAAAAGACGCAGCCGGAACTACATCAGTGCGAGTGGCCGTGGCCGTGACCGGCGTCCGGCTCCTCCTCGACCGGCTTCTCGACCACGGAGCTTTCCGTGGTGAGCACCAGCCGGGCGATGGACGCCGCGTTCGCGACGGCCGAGCGGGTCACCTTGACCGGGTCGACGATGCCGCCCGCGATCAGGTCGGTCAGTTCGCCGGTGGCCGCGTTGAAGCCCTGGCCCCAGGTCTGTTCCTTGACCTTGTTCACGATGACCGCGCCCTCGTGGCCCGCGTTCGTCGCGATCCAGTGCAGCGGGGCGGTGAGCGCGTCGCGAACGATGCGCACGCCGGTCGCCTCGTCACCGGTCAGGCCGAGGTCGCCGTCGAGCTCCTTGACCGCGTGCACCAGCGCCGAGCCGCCGCCGGGCAGGATGCCCTCTTCGACGGCCGCCTTGGTCGAAGCCACGGCGTCCTCGATGCGGTGCTTGCGCTCGTTCAGCTCGGTCTCGGTGGCCGCGCCGACCTTGATCACGGCCACGCCGCCGCCGAGCTTCGCGAGCCGCTCCTGCAGCTTTTCGCGGTCCCAGTCGGAGTCGGTGGTCTCGATCTCCTTGCGGATCTGCGCGGTCCGCCCGGCGATGTCGTCCTTCGTCCCCGCGCCGTCGACGATCGTCGTGTCGTCCTTGGTGACGACGACCCGGCGGGCCTTGCCCAGCGAGCCGAGGTCGACCTCGGACAGCTTGCGGCCGATCTCCGCGGAGATGACCTCGCCGCCGGTGACGACCGCGAGGTCGTCGAGGAACGCCTTGCGGCGGTCGCCGAAGAACGGGGCCTTGACCGCGACCGCGGTGATCGTCTTGCGCAGCGAGTTCACCACGAGGGTGGACAGCGCCTCGCCGTCGACGTCCTCGGCGATGATGAGCAGCGGCTTCTTCGCCTCGACGACCTTCTCCAGCACCGGGAGCAGGTCGGCCAGCGACGAGATCTTCTCGCGGCTCAGCAGGATGTAGGCGTCCTCGAGGGTCGCCTTCTGGTCCTCCGGGTTGGTCGCGAAGTGCGCCGACAGGAAGCCCTTGTCGAACTGGACGCCCTCGGTGATCACGAGCTCGGTCGCCAGCGTGGACGACTCCTCGATGGTGATCACGCCGTCCTCGCCCACGCGCTCGACGGCCTCGCCGAGCAGCGCGCCGATCGCCGCGTCACGCGAGGTGACGGTGCCGACCTGGGCGATGTTGTCGCGGCCCTTGACCGGGGTGGCCTTGGCCTTGAGGACCTCGATGACCTTTTCCGCGGCCGCCTCGATGCCCTTGCCGACCGAGGTCGGGTTGGCGCCGGCGGCGACGTTGCGCAGGCCGTGCTTGACCAGCGACTGGGCCAGCACGGTGGCGGTGGTGGTGCCGTCGCCCGCGACGTCGTTGGTCTTGGTGGCGACGCTCTTCGCGAGCTGCGCGCCGAGGTTCTCGAACGGGTCGTCGAGCTCGATCTCACGAGCGACGGTGACGCCGTCGAGGGTGATCGTCGGGCCGCCGAACTTCTTGTCGAGGACGACGTGGCGACCGCGCGGGCCGAGGGTGACCTTGACCGCGTCGGCGAGCTTGTTCACCCCGCGCTCGAGCGCGCGACGAGCGTCCTCGTCGAAACTGATCTGCTTGGGCATAACGCTTTCCGCTTACCTTTCGGTTGTCGTGCGACGCAAAACGCCCCGCACCCCGGCATGAGCGGGGCCCGGGGCGTCCTTGCGCTGCGAGTGACGCGTCAGTTGATGACGGCCAGCACGTCGCGGGCGGAGAGGATCAGGTAGTCCTCGCCGTTGTACTTGACCTCGGTGCCGCCGTACTTGGAGTAGATGACGACGTCGCCGACAGCCACGTCCAGCGGAACGCGGTTGCCCTTGTCGTCGATGCGGCCCGGGCCAACGGCCAGAACCTTGCCCTCCTGGGGCTTCTCCTTGGCGGTGTCGGGGATGACGAGGCCGGAAGCGGTCGTCTCCTCGGCCTCGCTCGTCTGGACAACGATCTTGTCCTCGAGCGGCTTGATGTTCACGCTCACCGGGTTGACCTCCACGGTCGTCGAAAGCGTCGGCATGATGACTGGTTACGGCTCATACCACCCCCGCCGTCGCGGGTGCCGGGGCGTGTCCGGGCCGTTCATTTAGCACTCTAGCCACGTGAGTGCCAGCTTCGCAAGGAGGGTCCGCTCACGAGCCGGAACTCGGGACGGAAGCCGCTGACCGGCGGCTTTGTTCCACGCGGATTCCGCACCCCCGGCCGGGCGCGGCGATCAGCCGCGCCCGCCCCCCGCCGAACAGAACAGCACACGACTGAACACAAGTAACAAGAAAAACCAAATCGTAAACCGGCTTATGGTTTTAAATA